>JBAVGI010000277.1:0-6891 GCA_049684755.1 Candidatus Sulfotelmatobacter sp. | reverse complement strand
ATGACGATGAGCCACAGAATCGCGGCGATCCACGCCTTGAGAAGATTTTTCTGGTTCGAGTTCAAGAGAGAGGGCCAGTGCTATTCGATGGCATAGTTGGGAGCCTCGCGCGTGATCATGACATCATGGACGTGACTCTCGCGCAGGCCGGCGCCGCTGATGCGCACGAACCGAGTTTTCTGCAACAGTTCAGCGATGGTCGCGCATCCGCAATAGCCCATGCCTGATTTCAATCCGCCAACCATCTGATGGACGATCATGGCGACTGAACCGCGGTAGGGAACGCGTCCTTCAATGCCTTCGGGAACGAGTTTGCCCATGCGATTCGATACACCATTATTATCGGTGACGGCGGCGGAGGATTCTCCTTCGTTGCTTTGGAAATAGCGTTCTGCGGAACCCTGCGCCATGGCGCCGATCGATCCCATGCCGCGATACGATTTGAAGGAGCGGCCCTGATAGAGAATTAATTCGCCTGGACTTTCATCAGTACCCGCGAACAGCGATCCGATCATTACGGCACTCGCGCCCGCGGCAAGCGCTTTGGTGATGTCGCCGGAATACTTGATGCCGCCATCGGCAATAATGGGAATGCCGGCGTCTTTGGTTGCGCGGAACGCTTCAGCAATCGCAGTGATCTGCGGAACTCCTGCGCCAGTGACCACGCGGGTAGTGCAGATGGAACCGGGACCGATACCAACCTTGATGCCGTCGGCGCCGGCTCTGGCTAATTCGCACGCGCCATCGAAGGTTGCAACGTTGCCGGCCAATAACTCCATCTCGGGGAGCTTCGATTTTACAAGCTTCACTGCTTCAAGAACTTTGGTGGAGTGCCCGTGGGCGCTGTCGATGGCAAGAACGTCGACTTTAGCCTCAGCCAATTCCTGGGCGCGCTCGAGAAAATCTCCGGTAGCGCCGATGGCCGCACCTACGCGCAGGCGTCCTTGAGAATCTTTGGCGGCGTTAGGATATTTCAGTTTTTTCTGAATATCTTTTACGGTGATCAGTCCCTTGAGATTGTATTTGTCGTCGACGACGAGGAGTTTTTCGACGCGATGCTCGTGAAGAATTTCTTCTGCATCTTCCAGAGTCGTACCCACCGGAACGGTAATGAGATTCTTTTTCGTCATCACACGATCGATGGGAATATCGAAGCGGCTTTCGAAGCGCAGATCGCGGTTGGTGAGAATCCCGACCAGACGGCCGCTCTCCGTGATAGGCACGCCGGAAATTTTGTATTTGCGCATGACTTCGAGAGCGTCGCTGACTTTATCCGTGGGCGACATGGTGACGGGATCGACGATCATGCCGCTTTCCGAGCGCTTCACTTTGTCGACTTCGTTGGCCTGCTGCTCGATGGTCAGATTTCGATGAATGATCCCGAGCCCGCCCTGCTGGGCGAGCGCAATTGCCATGTGCGATTCGGTAACAGTGTCCATGGCGGAGCTGACGATGGGAATGTTCAGACGGATATTGCGGGTGAGCTGCGTTTGGGTATTGGCGGTTGCGGGAATTACATCGGAGCGTGCGGGTAAGAGTAGAACGTCGTCGAAGGTGAGAGCTTCGGGTACGGGAAAATGAATCATAAGTTTCTCGGAAATATGCCAGCTTGTGGGCTGAATCTTTATTCTAGAGAGGGCGCGGGGATTCACGCAAATCTTGCCCCGGTGCAGAATCCTCTATGCCCTCCAAGCCGTGGCGACCGAGAATTTCTCCGCGCGTGAAGAAAGGCACGCGCTGTCGGAATGACAATGGGTAATAGAGGATGGAAGGCTTGGTATGATCGCTTGTCTTTATTGAAGCAACGATTGTCTTTCGGTGAACAAACTATGCGCAAAATGTTTTTCTATTTCTTTTTGCTTGTGAACTTACCGATCGTCGCCGTGGCCCAGCAATACGATCTGGTGCTCGAGGGCGGGCGAGCGATGGATCCCGAGACCGGACTGGATGCGGTACGGAATGTTGGGATCCGCGGGGGGAAGATTGTTCGGATAACTTCCGAGGGGCTGAGCGGAAGGCGTGTGGTCCATGCTGGCGGACTAATCGTCGCTCCCGGATTTATTGATTTGCACCAGCATGGGCAAGACCTGGCGAGTGAGAGGGTGAAGGCGCTGGATGGAGTGACCACGGCGCTCGAACTCGAGATCGGCGCGCCCGATGTCGCCGAATTCTTGAAAGCGAAAGAAGGTCATTCGCTGATTCACTACGGAACTTCGGCGAGCCATGTGGCGGCGCGCGCTGCCGTATTCGGAGCACCATTACCAGCGGGAACGATTCTGCCGAAGAGCGGGCCCGCGACTGATCTGCCTGCAACGCCCGAACAGATCGAGGCTATAAAACAGAGGCTGCGTGCGGAGCTTGATGCCGGCGGGTTGGCGATCGGAATGGGCATTCAATACACACCGGGAGCAACGCGGCTGGAAGTGATTGACATGTTTCGTCTCGCCGCAGAGCGCGGGTTGCCGGTGTATACGCACATGCGCAGCGCGGGGCGCGTGGAGCCCGGCTCGGCGATTGAGTCGGCGAGCGAAGTGATCGGAGCGGCCGCCATTACGGGCGCTGCGCTGCACATCGTCCACATCAACAGCACTTGCCTGCGCGATTCGCTGGAGTGTCTTTCCATGATCGCGGGCGCGCGCGCCCGCGGACTGGACGTGACCACTGAAGCGTATCCGTATATTGCGGGCATGACGGCAATCAACTCTGCGCTATTTAATCCGGGCTGGCGGGAGAAACTTGGGATCGACTATAGCGATCTCGTGCGTCCGGGTACCGGCGAACACCTGACGAAGCAGCGTTTCGACGAACTGCATAATTCCAGCGCAACGCGGTGGGTGCTGGTTTACGCCAATACGCAGGAAGTGGTCGACAAAGTGATTCCGAATCCGCTGCTGATGATTGCCAGCGATGGTCTGGAAGGGCATCCGCGCAATGCGGGAACTTATTCGCGGGTGCTTCGGGAATATGTTCGCGAGAAGGGAACGGTCACGCTGATGGACGCGATTCGCAAGATGAGTTTCATGCCAGCTGAGATGCTGGAGCGGTCAACGCCTGCGGCGCGGCTTAAAGGAAGAATGCAAGAGGGAGCGGACGCTGACATCGTCGTGTTCGATGCGAAGACGATCACGGATCGCGCTACATTCGAGAAGCCGATGGAGCCGAGTGTGGGCGTGAAGTACTTGGTGGTGGGAGGGACTGTGTTGATCGACGACGGCGGGATTGTGCCGGATGTGTTTCCGGGAAGGGCGATTTTGGGTCCGGGAAAGAAATTAATCCCGGCAAGGGTCAGCGAGGAAGCCGGCGATAAATAACTCGCGCATAGCGAAAGGCGAGCAAGCCGACTACCGGGAGATTGAATACGATTGGCCAGTTGAATCGGTGAAGGTGGAAGATCCCGTAAGCCTCAATGACAGTGTCGGCGCCCAGAAGAAACAGCAGGGGTAGTAGCCACAGGAATACTGAGCGAACCGATTGGTTCTCGAGTGCGCGAATGTCCCAGCCTCTATCCAGAAACTCGAACGATTCGAACAGGCGGCTCCATTGCCCGGGATTATAGCTCGCGCAGATGCTTCTTGCACTTGCCTGCGGTTTGTCTTTTATCCCCTATCCGGCGTATATTAGGAAATTGAGAACTGTTGTGTAGTACCAGCATTTGGCGAAGCACACCAGTGGGCGCAAGCCCACTTTTTCGTTGCAGAGGAATCTGCTCACGACGCCAAGCTGCAAGTTATTGGATGCATGGCACTTGAGCTGGATCGAGTACGAGAGATAGCGGAGCGGGTAGCGGCCTCCAGCGGGCTGGAGATCGTCGAAGTCGAGTTTCGCGGGAGCGGCAATGTCCGCATGCTGCGCGTGTTTTTGGATAAGCCGGGCGCGGCAAGCGGCGATCCGCTAGCGGGAGTGACGCATGGAGACTGCGCCAACTTCAGCCGCGAGTTTGGCACTATCTTGGATGTCGAAGATGCGGTACCCGGAAGTTATACGCTGGAAGTTTCTTCGCCGGGGCTTGATCGGAAGCTGACGAAGGCGGCTGAGTTTGAGCGCTTCGTCGGTAGCCGGATGAAAGTGATGACGCGGAATCCGGTGAATAATAACCGGCACTTTGAAGGACGGCTGGAAAATTTTCGCGACGGATGTCTGACGCTGGACTTGAGCGTTGCGAGCAAGAAATCGCGCAAGAAAATGGGCGCCGCTGCGGAGCAGGGTCAGAAGATTGAAATTGAATTCGCCAATGTGGAGAAGGCGAATCTGGTCCCAGAGATCTGAAGCGAAAGTTTCATCGTTTCAAGGTTTCAAAGTTTCAAAGTTGAAGATCGTTGACGATGCGATTTTGAAACGTTGAAACCTTGCAACGTTGAAACCTGGCACGCTGGAGTCTTTATAACGGAATCTTTTTATGGCGAGTGAGCTTTACAACACGATCGATGCGCTAAGCCGCGAAAAGGGGATCGACCCGCAGATTGTGGTGACTGCGGTGGAAGATGCCATCGTGATGGCCACGCGGAAGTACTACAAGTCGCAGGAAAATCTGCGCGCCGAGTTGGATAAAGAGACCGGCAAGATTAATGCTTACGCGGTAAAGACGGTGGTGGAGACGCCGGAGCAGGTGGAAGATCCGCAGTTGCAGATCACGCTGGAAGACGCGCGAAAAGCCAATCCCAGCCTGGAAGTCGGCGGCGAATTGCGGATTCCGAAAGTTACCGAAGGAATTCTGGGCCGCATTGCCGCGCAACTGGCGAAGCAGGTGATTTTTCAGAAAGTGCGCGAAGCCGAACGCGATACCGTTTACAACGAATACATCGGACGCGTGAACGAAGTGGTGAATGCCACGGTGAAGCGCGTGGAAGGTCCGGACGTGATCTTCGATATCGGCAAGGCGGAAGCGCGCATGCCGCGCAAGGAGCAGTCGCGGCTGGAATCGTTTGCCATTGGCGAGCGGGTGCGAGTTGTGATTGCGCGCGTGGAGCGAGCTTCAAAGGGTCCGGGCGTGGTTGTGTCTCGCGCCGTACCGGATCTGGTGCAGCATTTGTTTCAGACAGAAGTGCCGGAGATTTATGACGGCACGGTCGTGATCCGCGCCATCGCGCGCGAGGCGGGCGAACGCACGAAAATCGCAGTCATGTCCAAGGACAAGGACGTGGATGCGGTGGGCGCGTGCGTGGGCATGAAAGGGATGCGGGTGCAGTCGATCATCCGCGAACTGCATGGCGAGAAGATTGACATCATCGAGTATCACGAAGACGCGGTCACTTTTGCTGAGAAGGCGCTGCAGCCGGCGAAGGTGAGCAAAGTCACCGTGGTCGACTCCGGTGGCAAGCATCTGGAAGTTGTCGTGGACGATAGCCAACTCTCTCTTGCGATTGGCAAGAAGGGGCAGAATGTTCGGCTCGCGGCCAAATTGCTGGGCTGGAAGATCGACATCAAGAGCGAGGAAGAGAAGCGGCAGGAAGTGGAACAGCAAATGTCGGCCATGGTCACGCAGACGGCGACTCCGCTGGAGAGCGTGCCAGGACTTGGCGATGGGCTGGTGGAAAAACTGAACGCCGCGGGCGTTACAACAGTCGAATCCTTGGCCGATATGACACCGGAGCAGCTCGAAGCCATTGAAGGCATCGGACCGAAGACGGTGGAAAAAATCAGTCTGGCGGTGAATAATTACTTTGCCAGCCTGGAATCGGGAACCGCGGTGGAAGGCGAAGCAACCGAAGAAGCGATGCAGGGCGAGCTAGCAGCAACTTCTGAGGCAGGCGAGGAAGGTGCTGCGGAAGCTGCGCCGGCCGAGGAACCAGCCGCAGGTGAAACTCCAGCAGAGGAAGCTGCCAGTGAGCCGCAGGCTGCGGCTCCGAGTGCGAGTGAGGAGCAGGCTGAGCAGCCGGCTCCGGAAGCAGAATCTGCTGCCGAGACCATGGAATAATCATGGCACGCTGGCATAAGTTCGACGGCGTGGGACCGAAGAAATTGACTCCGTGAGGTCGCAATGATGACCTAACTTACAACACGGAGAAACGAAAGGCCGGATGAGTAAGGTTCGAATTAACGATCTAGCCCGAGAGCTGGAAGTAAAGAGCAGAGCTATTCTGGATACGCTACCGTTGGTCGGGGTAACCGAGAAGAAAACGCATTCCAGTTCTCTGGAGGAGCACGAAGCGGAAAAGGTACGTGTGTACATCCGTTCCTCCGCGGAGGGTGGGTCTTCCACTGGCAAGTCTGGTGTGCGTTCCGCTCGGGGCGAAGAAGAAATAAAAACCAAAATTGATTTGTCGCACATCTCGCGTCCCGGAGATGTGTTGAAGGCGATCACGCAGCGCAAGGAAGCGGTTGCGCCGCCGGTCGCGCCGCGTGCGGTGCCTCCGCCCGTGACGCATGCGCCGGCGCCGCAGGCTCCGGTGGAAAAAACGGCGGCTGCACCTCCGGCTGCGGTGAGCCATCCCACAACAGTTGCACCTCCGGTAATAAAGGCCCCGACGGTGGCTCCGGCTCCGGTTGCTCCGTCGGTCACGGCTCGGCCGGTTGTTACGCCAACAGTTGTATCGGCGCCCGCGGCATCCTCGACAGTTATTGCTCCTCCAGCGCGGCCGGCAACTCCCCCGGTTGCGACGATGTCTACACCAGCCGCACCAGTGGCTTCCGCGGGTGCTCCGCCGGCGCCTCCAGTTGTGGCAAAGCCAGTTGCTCCGCCACCGCCTGCACCGCGCATGATCGTTCCACAAACTGGGCCGCGACCGGTTTACAAAGCGCCGGTGCGGCCAGCGTCAACACCGCCGCCGGTACAGCCTGGAGTTCCGATTGGCGGCGCAATGCGCGCCGCTCCGGGACGTCCTGTTCCCGGCCAACCGATTTTTCAACGCCGTCCGCCCATGCAGGGCGCTGGTCCCGCGGGCGCTGCGCGTC
>JBAVGI010000276.1:0-1737 GCA_049684755.1 Candidatus Sulfotelmatobacter sp. | reverse complement strand
TCGAACGCACCCCGCCCGATGGCGACACCTACAACCACCTGCTCGTTCTCGCGCAAAACGAAGAGGGCTACCGCAATCTGGTGAAGATCACCTCGGAAGCCTCACTGCGCGGCTTCTACTACAAGCCTCGCGTGAGCAAGAAATTCCTCGCCGAACATTCCGCAGGACTCATCGGTCTCTCCGGCTGCCTCAAAGGCGAAGTCGCCGAACGCCTCATGGAAGGGAAGTACGACGCCGCTCGCGCCGCCGCCGGCACCTACCGCGACATCTTCGGCAAAGACAATTTCTACCTCGAGATTCAGGATCAGGGCCTCGCGATGGAACACAAAATCCATCCTGGCCTATTCCAGTTGGAAAAAGATCTCGGACTTCCTCTCGTCGCCACCAACGACAGTCACTATCTCTGCGAAGACGATGCTCACGCGCAAGACGTCATGCTCTGCATCCAGACCGGCAAGTCCATCCACGACACCGCGCGTATGAAGTTCGATGGCACTCAGTTCTTCGTCAAGAACCACGACGAAATGTATCGCGTCTTCAAAGATTCACCCGAAGTGCTCTCGCGCACCCTCGACATCGCTGATCGTTGCAGTCTGCACCTGGAAAAAGTCGCAACCCCGTTCCCGCAGTTCGATGTTCCACCCGGCTACACCATCGACAGTTATTTCGTGCACGTCTCCCGCGAAGGCTTCGCGCGCCGTCTCGAAGCGCTGCGCCCGCTGCACGAACAAGCGAAACTCAAGCATCCAATCTCAGATTACGAGCAGCGCCTCGAACGCGAACTCGCCATCATTCAACAAATGAAATTCCCCGGATACTTCCTCATCGTCTGGGATTTCATCCGCTACGCCAAAGAGCACGACATCCCCGTCGGCCCAGGCCGTGGTTCTGCAGCCGGCTCGCTCGTTTCCTACGCCCTCGGCATCACCGATATCGACCCCCTCCAGCACGAGTTGCTCTTCGAGCGTTTCCTCAATCCCGAACGCATTTCCATGCCGGATATCGATATCGATTTCTGCATGAACCGCCGCGGCGAAGTCATCAACTACGTCACGCAAAAATACGGTCGCGACAACGTCGCCCAGATCATCACCTTCGGCACCATGGCCGCGAAAGCCGCCATCAAAGACGTTGGCCGCGCCATGGACATCCCTTACGCCGATGTCGATCGCATCGCCAAAATGGTCCCCACGCAACTCAACATCACGCTCGATCAGGCGATCGAAGATTCTCCGCAACTCCGCGAAGCCATGGAAAAAGATGGCCAGATTCGCGAGCTGATGGAGACGGCAAAGCGCCTCGAAGGCATGGTGCGCAACTCCGGAGTCCACGCCGCGGGCGTAGTAATCTCGCCGCGCCCTCTCACTGAACTCGTCCCGCTCCACAAAACCAAGAACGATGAAATCGTAACTGCCTTCGATATGGTCGCCATCGAGAAGATGGGCCTGCTGAAGATGGACTTCCTCGGCCTGACCACGCTCACGATTCTCACCGACGCCCTGAAACTCATCCTGCAAACGCGCGGAATCCCGATTACACTCGAAAGCCTTCCGCTCGACGATGCCGAGACCTACCAAAAAGTCTTCCACAAAGGATTGACTTCCGGCGTGTTCCAGTTTGAATCCCACGGCATGAGAGACGTCCTGCGGCGTTATCAGCCGAACTCGATCGAACATCTCACCGCCTTGAATGCGCTCTATCGCCCAGGGCCCATGGCGATGATTGACGACTTTATCG
>JBAVGI010000275.1:0-1655 GCA_049684755.1 Candidatus Sulfotelmatobacter sp. | reverse complement strand
GTACGTTGCCGTGAAATGTCTCGGTGGGATAAGCCGCGAATACGACGGCCACCGATTGCCCTTTGGACACAAGCGAGGTGTCTTTTTCCGGAACGCTCGCCGTGACCCAGATGGTCTTGAGGTCGGCGACGGTCATCATCGCGGCGGTCGGATCGTTCCAATATTCTCCCGGTGCAACGCCGAGATCGATGACGCTTCCGGCCATCGGCGCGACGACCGTGACGGTGCGCGACTTGTTGGTCGCGTCCGGATCGACGCCGATCTGCTTCAAATGCGCGGTCGCCCGTTCCATCTCGACTTCCGCGGTCACGTAATCCGTTTCCGCTTGCTGCAGGTCTTTCGTGGCGGCGCCGCCGATCTTTTGAAGTGCGCGCAAGCGATTGCGGGTTTCAGTCGCCAGTGAAAGCAACACCTTGGCGCGATCGTAATCGGAATATGCGGTGCCGAGATCGGGCGAGTCGATCACGACCAGGGCCTGGCCCGCTTCGACCCGATGGCCCAGCCCCACTTTCAGCTGCGTAACGCGGCCGGCGAGCGGCGGCGTCACTTTGATCAGCCGTGCGGGGTCGGCCTCCACCACTGCGGGCAGGACAAGATCGCGCTTGATGTCCTTGGCGACGATGGGTTCGATCTTCAGCTCTCCCCGCAGTGGCGATCCTTCGGGCAGCGTGACCGTCTCGCCGGAACGGATCAGAGAACGCGCCGCCTTGACCACAACCGGCGAAGGCTCGGAGTAGCCCGGCGAGTCAAACAACAGCCGATAGGCTCCGGCGCCGAAAAGGCTCGCCAGTAAAAGCAAAAGCGCCATTTTGGCCCGTGCCCGCGACGGCGCGGAGCGGCCCGGCGGGGAGCCGCCTGGATCGGCACCGGAATTGGGATCGACGTGCATGAGACTTCTCGTCCATGCGGATTTTTGGTGAGTAGGCGCGCGCCAACGCTCAGCGTTCAGCGCTCACCCGGTGCAAAATTTACAGGATCGCCTAAGGCGGTATGGCCGCCGTGCTCGACCCGCGTCAGATCGCGGGAGGCCCACGTGCCCGAAATGAAAGATGCTGAAAAGTCGTCTGCTGTCGATCAATCGCCGCTTCAAGCTTGATGCCGCCGGTCATGACCGGGACCGGTAGCGGCGGCGCGACCGACGGCGCTGACGTGCTCGCTAATTGGATGAGCGCGCAGATCGGGCAATCGGTATCGGGTTGCCCGGGCGCTTGCTGGCCCGGACCGTTCGGATTGCGCAACTTAGCGGTGGAGTGGTGAACAGCCGTCGTTGAATGGACCATGCTTATCCGGTTGTTACCCAACGTAACTAGGAGTTGATGCCATGACCTTCGCAGAATTTCGCAACGCGCTTTGTATCTTGAAAAGCATCGACCGTCATGAGTTAGAGGCGGTCGGCATCATAGAGGTCCCGAAAGGTCAGGATGTCTTTCCGGGCTGTCTCGATAAGCCAGACGCCATATGGCGGCTGTTTCGCGACGATCCCTACTATTGGTTGCTCCGGGCAGATGATGATCGAGCGGCTAAGGTGTGGTCAATCGTCGAAGCGCGGTCAGCGAAGGGCTATAAGCTCGACGAACAACTGCGCAAGCTTCCTGTTTTTGGGGTGCTCAACATAGACAATCCGCACGATCCAAGAAACAAATGCGCTCTTCCCT
>JBAVGI010000274.1:0-12778 GCA_049684755.1 Candidatus Sulfotelmatobacter sp. | reverse complement strand
GCGGCCGCGCGCGGGCGGCGGACGATCATGGCCCGAAGAACATTGTCGCTCCCATGCCGGGTAAGGTGGTGCGCCTTCTGGTACGAGAAGGAGACGAAGTGGAAATGGGCGCAGGCGTGGCTGTGGTTGAGGCAATGAAAATGCAGAACGAAATCAAATCGCCAAAGAAAGGAACGGTGCAGAAAATTCTGGTGACTGAGGGCGCGGCAGTGAATGCGGGCGACGTCCTCGCCATCGTCGAGTGATGGCCTTGCAAGCGCCTCAGCAAATGCGCTTACTGAAAAACGTCCTACTTCATCAAGCCATTGCTGTCCAGAATCTTCTTAGCGTAGTAATTATCGACCTTTGCCGAGTCGCGCAACACTTCGTAGTAAGCGGCCTTCAACAACTGCTCGCGCCGGTCATGAAGCTGCGATCGAATAGCTTGCTGCACGCGCGGATCGGATAAATCGCGCTGTCCCGCCGGTTCCTTCGAAACCAATTTCACAATGCGAAAGCCAAGCGGCTGCTTGGTTGCCGGGTTCGACACGATGATAATTGGGCTGTACTGACCCGGCTTCAACTTCATCACCGCATCGCGCGTGAAGGGGTCGGTATTGCGCAGCGACGACTCTGGAACCGTTCCCAGATCCCCGCCATTGCCCGACGTTTCCGGATCCTCGGAATAATTCATGGCGAGCGTGGCAAAGTCGTCGCCACTGTCCAGACGATTGGAAATCATCTGGATTTTCTTGCGCGCATCGGCCTCGTTCTGTGCCTTGTTATTCTGGTTGTGCACCTGCGGATTCGGCGTTGGAGTAACGAATATCTGGGCCAGATGGTATTGCGGTTCGATAAGGTTGAATTCGGATTTGTGCGCGGCAAAGTAGTCGTTGATGTCCTGGTCGGTCACGTTGATCTTCGAGGACACTTCTTTATTCATCACTTTGTCGACGGTAATCGAGCGCCGGATGTCGCGCTTGAAATCTTCCAAGGTGATCTTCTTTTCTTTCAGGCGCTGATCGAATTCTTCTTGCGTGTAAGGAGATTTGTTCTCGTTCAGCTTGCGATCGACTTCCTCTTCCGTGGCCAGCAGACCCAGTTTTTCGGCGCGGCGCATTACCATTTCGTCGTCGATCAGTTGGCGGAGGATGTTGAGCCGAAGGATAGTGGCTTGTTCGCCCACGGGAGCCTGCTGCGCGCTGGCAATTTGATTGTCGTAGTACTTATCGACATCGGAGCGGAAGATTTTGCGGCCATCCACCGTGGCCATCACGTCTCCGCTGACTTGAGACTTACAGCCCAGCATTGCTGCCAGCACGACGGCAGCAGCGAGTAATACTGCCACGCGCGGAAGTCCTAGATTCCTTTTCAAAGAGTTGTTCTCCTAGATTCCGGTCAACGTCCCCAATGCCCCATCACTTTGCGACTGGAGCGGTCGATGCGACCGCGTGATCTGGTACCGGCAGATTCGCGTCTCTTAACGCGCGATCCAATGCAGCACGCAGTTCGCTCGGAGGTACGGCACCATCGATTTTCTCGCCGTTGATGAACATGGTCGGAGTCGCTTCCACCCCAACCGATTCTGCCTCTTTCATCGACGCCTTTACCGCACTATCGTCTTGCGCCTTAATACAAGACTGCAGCTTCACCGTATCCAGGCTATGTTTCTGGCCCTGTAACATAGCGAGTTTGTCGAGCGCCTCCAGACGCGCCGCTGGAGTTTTTTCATTGCTCACCTCGTGCTGGTTGGCGTGGATGTAATCGGCGAAATCCCAGTAGGCATCGTTATTTTGCGCCGCCAGGCAATTCGCGTCCACCGCGGCGTGCGTCGCCCAGGGATGAATTTCCACCAGCGGATAATCCTTGTAAATGAAAGTGACTCGGTCGCCGTACTCCTTAAGAATTTCCGGGAATAGCTCCTGATGCATGCGCGAGCAGAACGGACATTCGAAATCGTCAAAGTTGACCACTACCACCTTGGATGCCTTCGCTCCCCGCGCAGGCCGTCCGGCAGTATTGATCTTGCTCATCGTGGCCGCGTACGGATCTTTGTTCAGATCGAACTTGTTCATTCGGATCAACGACGAGTGATCTTTGGAAATCAGGAAATTGAGATCCTGTTTCCTTTCGCCGTTGTCGATTGTGACTACTACGGACTCGTAATTGGGAAAGTCTGGGCTGGGCGATGCGGGACCTACCAGTACTTTGAGTTCGGCGGGAACTTTGTAGTAGGAACGGACCTGCCGTTCAATCTTTTGGGCTAATTCGGGTGAGACGGATTGAGCAACACAGCCTAAGCAAACGATCAGCAGGAGAAGAAAAGAGCGTCGCAATAAAATCACTAAGAACCGCCTGAACATGGGAAGTAAAGTCGATTATCTCACAGCGCCCAGTGGGTGCGGAAAGAAGGGCGACTGGAATCGGCAGCATTTATGCCCGGAGCGAGGGCTATGCCGACGGACGGAATTCTCTCAGCCCGTGCGCCGAAGCATATCCTCCGCGGGCAGTAATGAGTTCATGGATCCGGAGCGAAAGCCTTCCAGATCCAGGGTTACAAATTTGAAACCCAGGCTTTTGAAAATGCCCGTGAACTGCGCGGCCATTGCCGGATCGAGAGCCCGCGCCAACTCCTCGCGCGAGATTTCAATGCGAACAATATCCCCGTGATGACGGACGCGGAACTGCCGAAAACCCATGGAGCGGAGCGCGTCTTCGCCCTGCTCCACGACCGCTAGTGCTTCTCGCGTAACCGGACGGCCGTATTCAATGCGCGATGACAGGCAAGCCGAGGCGGGCTTATCCCAGATGCGCAAGCCTGCCTGCCTGGCCAAAGTGCGGATTTCATCTTTGGAGAGTCCGGCATCGAGCAGCGGCGCAACCACATGATGGTCGGCCGCAGCCTTCTGTCCCGGGCGGAAGTCGCCCTGGTCGTCTAGATTGACGCCATATGCGATCGCGTCGAAACCGCGAGCGCCGCGCATATCCTCCATCAGTGTAAAGAGTTCATCTTTGCAGAAGAAGCAGCGCTGCGAATCGTTGCGCACATATTCGGGGCGATCCAGCTCTGCGGTCGCGACCACTTCCAGCGGAATGCCTTGCTCTCTGGCAAAGGCAACTGCATCATCGAGCTGTGTGCGCGCAAGGCTGGGAGAGTCCGCGATGATCGCCAGCATCTTGTCGCCCAGCGCCTCATGGGCAACCCAAGCCAAATAGGCTGAATCGACTCCGCCGGAGTAGGCGACGAGGAGGCGTCCAAGTTTACTCAGGTTCGCTCGAAGCAGGACGCTCTTTGTTTCAAGCTCATTCGTCGTGGGGGACATAGGCGGCATGTTAGCAGGTTTAGATGCGCTCCCAATTCTCCAATGCATAAGAAAAATCTGTTAATACAGCCGACCTAACTGCCGCAAACTCCCGAAGCTGCCGATATTAGCCAGGCTGAAATTAAACAGAAACAGGTTTTCATTGCGCACGTTAGCGACTGTGTAGGTGCGATACTCCAAAGTCATGCCGCAGCAATTCCAATTGTAAGTCGCCTGAGCACTGACAAACTGCAACTGGGCAAGATCGGCGTCGAAGCCGAAACTTCCGGCGGCGCTGAAGCCGCGCTTAATCGCGCTGCCGTATCCCATGGCGGCGCGAAATTGGTTGAAGTGGGCAATATCGGCCAAATTTGTGGAGACTGCGGCAGTCTGCCCTGGAATCTGCAAGATCGCATCCCCTCCGCCGATCGTGACCTGGCCGATGTGATAGTTGGCAAGGAGAGTACTTGCGTTGGTGCTGTTGCTTTGAAAATCGAAGTCCATATCCCACTCGACATCGGTGCGCGCGCTGGTCTCCACTCTTAACCGCGAGACCAAAGGCGAGAGATGACGGGGCTGGGTAAGGAATGCGATTCCAGTGAGGTCGATCGTGGTCGTGAATACATTGCGTTGCCCCGGAATCAACGCTCCCCCGAAAGTGGGGTCGAGGAAGTATTTCTGAGCCAGCTCCCAGGTCACGAGTTCACGCACCGGCGGCCCGGGCTGACAGCCGGGACCTGCCAGTGGATTCGTATGTTGCCATGGGATGGTCGATTCCGGCGCAGCCCCGCCGACTGTGAGTGCCGTCATGATTTTGCTGCAATCCTCGGGCTGATTCGAAGTACGCTTGGCATAGAGCCGCGTCACGAAACCATACTCCACTTCGTGAGTGTCGGTCAGGATGTCACGCTCGTCGAACTTTACGACATTGCCAAAATTGTTTACCCCCGTCACAAAGCGGTAGACAGCGCGCGGCTCGATGACATGCTTCCACTTCCTGCCCAGAAATTCCTTGTCGAAAACACGCTCGAGTGCAGGTGGACGCAGTTCCACCGCGGTTTCCACGGCATGGCGATCGATCGGATCGCTTACTGCCTGCCCGGGATTGGTCCCGCTTTCGCCAACCAGCCGTTGCGTGTAATAAGTTTCATGCAGCGTCAACTCCGGCCGCAACGACCATCCCCGGAATAACAGCGGCAGTGAAATCTCCGGATTCAGATCGAACCTTCCGAGCAGGTTCGCCGTCCGGAAAGCCGGCGTGCACGATTGCACAGAGCCTACGGTCGAACACTCCGCGGGCTCACTGCGTGACAATCCGGTGCCTGAGGCATCGAACGACCAGTAAAGCGGGATCCGCCAAATCTGGTGATCTACGCCGGAAAAATCCGCACTCGGCGTGTGCAAAATTGTAATGACCTGGCCCGGTGTGGTGCTTAAAAAGTTCTGATAACGCTCCGCGAATCCGTTAATGCTGTAGCCATCGGTGGACTTGGAAAGGAACGCCTGCGATTTGACCTCGGAATACACCGCCTGGCTGAAAACTTCATTGAAGGCTAAGCGAAAAAGAAATGAACTTAAGTAGTCGATGTTGGTCACCCCGCGAAAGCCGTCGATGTTTCCGGCCGCATTCAAACGCGCGTTCTCTCCTCCTTCTTTGAGCGGTGGCGAACCAATGCCGCGATCGATCACACCAAAATAGTTGAGGTCAATGTAAGAAGTTTCGCTGGGACGCACCCGGAACTCTCCGCGCTGCGAACCTCCGCGCAGAGAAAAATACTCCGCTCCCAGGGTCGCATCCATCATTCGATTGATGGCCCAGTAGTAGGCTTCGCCCACCACGTATCCGTTGGTCGAAGAGTGACCGACCGATGGCATGAGAAATCCGGACTGCCGGGATTCCTTCTCTACCGGATGAGTCGCGTAGGGTAGCCAGAGGATTGGAATGCCATGCAGGTCGAAAGTGCTGCGGTAGATTTTGGCGTTGCCGCCCACATCCACACTCACCTTGCGTGCATCGAATTGCCAGTTCGGATGGGGCAACTCGCAGGTGGTAATTGTGCCGTCATATACCAGGTAATGATCCTGGCTGGTTTTCTCAACCAGCCTGCCGGAGAAAGCAAAGGGAGCGGTAGAAGTGAGAATCACCCGGTTGGCGCGGAACCGCAGGCCGGTAGTTCCGGTCACCTCGTAGAACTTTCCAGTTTCCAGGGCGAAGTTGTAAGTGCCGTGGTCGGCGCGAATGTGGTCGTCGTTGGGACCGCCGTCGAGAGAAAAATGCCCGCTGGCGGTTGCTTCGTTGGTGTCCGAGTTGAAGGTCGCTTCGTCAGACTTCAGAACGTAGGTTTCGTAGTAGATTTCAACCGCGCCGTGTAGCTTATAGACATTGCCGTCTCTTTCTTGCTGGATGGCGCAGATCGTAGCGCGATTATTGGACGACTCCGCAAACGCTCGTGCGCAAGGCGTGGCGGGAATAGCCGCCGATTTTTCCGCCGGCGCGCGGGGATGCGTTTCTGAAGACGAATTCGAAGGCGGCAACTGGCTGGTAACTAACGGCGGTACGAGAAGCAGGTGACAAAGCAGCGCCGCCGTGATAAGGAATCTGTTGCGAAGAGTCATCGGACCAAGGTCGTTTAGAACGCAATCATCCCAGGCGCACGAAAGAAACGCTTGGACGCCTACAGCGGCGGCGGTCGTGGTGAACTTAGCATGGCCGTGCCTTGCGAGGCAAAGCAGGTCGGTGGTTTAGATTCCGGTGTGGTCTTCGCGGTTATCCGGTGGCCCCCGCTTTCGGCATCTTTTGAGATCTGATTCATGTCTTGTCCGCTTTGTGGTGACATCTGCCGCTGCTCTTCCCGGGAAGATTCCACAGCTTCGCCACGCTCTGAACCGGGGACCAACGTAAGTTCTGACGGAACTCCGCAAGTCGAGTCTGAATCTGCTTTTCCCGGCGGCGGTGCGCCCGTGCCCGACGACTTGTCGAACTGGCGTCAAGAAGTTGCGGCGCGCCTGAATCGATATCAGTCCCGGCGGAAGCCGCGCGCTCCTCGTTATCCTTCGTTGCGTTTGCGTTTCGAACCACAAGATGCAACCCGCATTGCGGCGGAACACTCCGCTCTTCCACCGGTACTGACCTCAAACCACGCTTTAGTATTGGATGAATTCGCCCCCACATCGCCTGAGCCGTCGAACGTGGCCGCAACTTACTCGGCTCGCGAGATCGCCCCAGGCTCCTATCCTGAGGAACTTGCGAACCATGCCGCCATTGACTCGATCCCGAACCCAGTTACAGCCAAGATTATCGAGTTCCCGCGCTCCTGGACACCTCCTGCGCCCGCTCTTGATGAATTAGCCGACCCGGTCATCGATCGTCCTCGTATCCTGGAAGTTCCGGAATTTGTTCCGTCGCCCCCGGCGCTGGGCGGAATTACGATTGAGCCAGTGCAGCAATCCGGAGAGGAGAAGCGTCCTGGGATCGACATACCGCTGCAGGCTGCGACGCTGGAGCGTCGCGTGCTATCCGCAGTTGTCGATAATCTGATCATTGTCACCGCCTGTTTTCTTTTCGCTCTCATTTTCTGGAAGCTAACGGACATTCGCCCGCCGCGGCTGCAGACTGCCGGCGTTCTCGCGGGTCTGTGCTTCGTGCTGTGGGGGGCGTACCAATATCTGCTAATGATTTATGCGGGGACAACCCCGGGCCTGCGCCTGGCGGGACTGAAATTACTCCGCTTCGATGACAGGCGGCCATCTCGTAGCCTGCGGCGCTGGCGCGTGCTCGCATCCTTTCTCTCGGCCGTTTCTCTCTGCATGGGGTACATCTGGGTTTTCCTCGACGAAGACTCGCTTTGCTGGCATGACCGCATCACCCATACCTACCTCGCCCCGCAAAAGCATGAGCCGACGAATGAATCAGCCAACTGACCGACCTCAGGCATATTCGAAGACTAAGACTTAAGTGCGACTGCGAGTAAAGGGTCTGCTCCGCTCGAAGCCGCCTTGCCTGTGCTATCTTCAAGGCTTATTCCGATCTGGAGTCCGGCACTTTTCTGAAGCATGGCAACATCCGTTGAAGGTTCCAAGCCCGCAATAAAAGTCTTCGTCGCCACCACGGTGATGTTGACCTTCATTTCCTTCTGGCGGGCCTCCGCCATCGTCCTCTCTGACCTGGCATCGTCCGCTTATTATGCCGGTGGCGACGCCGAGAAAGTGATCGGCAAGAGTGCTCCCTGGTTCATTCTCGGCGTCATGCTGTTCAGCTATGCGGTGCGAGCGCTCTACATCGAATCCAGCAGCATGTTCGTGCGCGGCGGCGTCTATCGCGTGGTCAAGGAAGCCATGGGTGGAACGCTGGCCAAGTTTTCCGTCTCAGCTCTGCTCTTCGACTATGTGTTGACCGGACCCATCAGCGCGGTTTCCGCCGGCCAATATCTGGCAGGCTTCATCAAGGACATGGGCGTATACATGCATCGCCCATTGCATTTTTCTGACGATCATTTTGCCGCAGGACTGGCAGTAATCGTTGTGGCCTACTTCTGGTGGAAGAATACGCAAGGCATGCACGAGTCCAGCCAGAAGGCTCTACAGATCATGGTAATCACCACCGTGATGGTGGTGATTCTTCTCATCTGGTGCACCATTACGGTTCTACGTGCCCCAGTTATTCAATTGCCTCCGAACCCACTGCACCCCGGGGTAATTCCGTTGAACAAGGAATCGCTGGGCTGGCTCAACGGAACTTGGTTCTCTCACATTACCTGGATCATCCTTTTCGTGGGCTTCGGCCATTCCGTTCTCGCCATGAGCGGCGAGGAGACTCTGGCGCAGGTGAATCGGGAAATCGAACATCCCAAGTTAAAGAATCTGGAGAAGACCGGGCTGGTGATCTTTATCTACAGCCTGCTGTTCACGTCTCTGGTTTCCTTCTTCGCGGTAATGATTATCCCCGACAAGGTTCGGCCCGACTATTTTGCCAACCTGATCGGCGGCATCGCCATGTATCTGGCGGGTCCAGAGAGCCTTAAGTTACTGTTTCACGCCTTTGTGGTTCTAGTGGGCGTCCTGATTCTAGCGGGTGCGCAAAACACTTCTATCGTGGGAGCGAATGGTGTTCTAAATCGTGTCGCGGAAGACGGCGTTCTGACCAGCTGGTTCCAGAAGCCGCACTACCGCTTCGGCACCAGCTACCGGATCATTAACTTAATCGTCGGATTGCAGTTGCTCACCATCATCCTAAGCCTGGGGAACGTATACGTACTCGCCGCGCTCTATGCTTTCGGCGTGATCTGGAGCTTCGCCATGAAATCGATCGCCGTGCTGGTGCTGCGCTTTACCGAGCCGGGAAATCGGGCATGGAAAGTTCCAGGAAACCTGCACATCGGCAAAACTGAAATTCCGGTCGGGTTAATTTTGATATCCGGAGTGCTGCTGACCACGGCAGTTGTCAACCTGTTTACCAAGTATCAGGCCACCATCGCGGGCTTGATTTTCAGCGCCGTATTTTTCACAATTTTTACTCTTTCCGAACGCCATGTCGCCAGAGAGCGTCACGGAAAGCCCGAGCAACTTGATCAGTTCCGCGTTTACGGCAATCAGGAGCTGGGGAACGGAGCCATGGGTGTTCGGGCGGGAAACATTCTGGTCGCGGTTCGCGATCCCCGCAACCTTTATTACTTGCGGCAGGTGCTGTCCCATACCGATACCCCCAAACAGGATGTGGTGGTGATGAGCGCTCGCTTGTACCATCGCGAGCACAGCTTCAGCGGCAGCGCGGTGATGGAAGCCAGCCAGGTTTTCGACCACTACGAGCAGGAGCTTTTTACCGCCGCCGTGGCTGTCGCGGAAAAAGAAGGAAAGCCGATTTCTCTCTTGGTGGTTCCGGCCACCGACGTATTCGAAGCGATCATGGTGACCGCGCAGCGGCTTGCTTCCTCCCGGATTATCTGCGGGCTCTCGAACAAACTCACTGCGGATGAGCAGGCCAAGCTCTTGGGAGATGCCTGGGAATCCTTGCCCGAGCCTCGTCCCCGCCTTACTCTGGAGGTCTGCGCACCGGACGGAACTCTCCGCGAGTATGCCATCGGACCGCACAACCCGCGCCTGCGCCCGCAGGATGTCGAACTCATGCACAAGCTCTGGCTCGACATCACAACCGATCCTAACTATGCGGGTGCGCACCACTACCATATCGTGGCGCTGGCTTTGGAAGAACTGCAGCGCGAACTCTGCACTGAGCAACGTGCCCAGCTGCTGCAAAAACTGCAGGACGAGATGCACCGCTCCGATCCTAATTAAGCGTCAGCCGCGCAAGAGCGATTCCAGAGATCCCCTCAGCTCGCGGTAACGAAACGGGTATCCCGTGGATATCAGCTTGCTGGCTTCCACTTTCTGGCTGCCGAGTAGCAGATCTTCCCCCATCTCGCCAAAAACCAACTTCACGGCGAACGCCGGCAGAGGAAAAATCGCCGGCCGCGACAGGACGCTGGCCAATGTCTTGGCGAACTCCTCATTCTTGACTGGCTTCGGGGCGACCATGTTCACGGGCCCCTGGATTAAGTCATTCTTCAAAATATGGTGGGTCGCGCCTACCATGTCGCGCACATCAATCCAGCTCATCCATTGCTGGCCGCTGCCGGTTCGGCCACCCAGTCCCATCTTGAAGGGCGGTAGCATGGCACCGAGCGCTCCACCCTTGGGACTTAACACCACCCCCGTCCTTAGATGTGCGGTGCGAATGTCGGCTCGGACTGCGGGCGTGGTGGCTTCTTCCCAGTCCTGACAAACTTCGGCAAGAAATCCCGCGCCCGGTGCGCTTTCTTCGCGCAAGACTTCGTCTCCACGGTTACCGTAATAGCCTATCGCCGAGCCGCAAACGAAAACCTGCGGCTTATCCTGTGCCTGCGCTAGAGCCGACGACAGATTGAACGTGCCCACCACCCGGCTGTCGCGAATCTTCTCTTTCTTGGCCGCCGTCCATCGACCGAAAATGCTTTCGCCCGCCAGGTGAATCACCGCGTCAAATCCGGATACTTTCTGGGGTGCCAGCGGCTCCGCCGGATCCCATCCGATTTGATCGTCGCCCTTCGCCGCGCCGCGCACCAGCCGGACCACCGAACATCCATTTGTGCGGAGGGATGGAAGAAGAGCAGCTCCAACCGGCCCGGAAACACCACTCACAAGGATTCTAGAATTCATGACTCGCAACTCGTCACTCTACCAGTTTCATGGAGCATCGACCAAATTACCAAGGCACCCGTCCCTCCACAGCTCGAGCGGCGGACGCCCTCGTCCGCCCGTCCGACGCCGAACCGTCTCCCTCCGCGGGCTATAATCCTACATGGCGAGCTTGCGCCAACAGATCGCGACCACCGCTCTTACGCTCACGAAGTTCCGCGAGTTGATGAAGCGGATTCAGGAAAACCGTCCTCAGGACGATCTGTCCATTGTCAAAAAAGCCTACGATTATTCCCTGAAACATCACGAAGGCCAGAGCCGCGCCTCGGGTGAACCTTATCTGGTTCATCCGCTGGAAGTCGCGCTGGTGCTGGCCGAAATGAAGATGGATCCGGTCGCCATCGCCGCCGGCCTGCTCCACGACTCGGTCGAGGACACCTCGGTCACCATCGTCGACATCCGCAAAGAGTTTGGCGAGCAGGTCGCCCACATTGTCGAGGGCGTGACAAAGATCAGCAAAATCGACTTCGCCACACGCGAAGAGGCGCAAGCCGAAAACCTACGCAAGATGATGCTGGCCATGGTCGATGATATTCGCGTGGTGCTCATCAAGCTTGCCGACCGCCTGCACAACATGCGCACCCTCGAGCACCTGCAGCCCGACCGCCAGCGAAAAATCGCCGAAGAGACTCTGGAAATCTACGCGCCCATCGCCCACCGGCTAGGCATGGGAAAAATTCGCGGTGAACTCGAAGACCTCGGCTTCCGGTTTCTCGATCCGGCCGGTTACGAGCAGGTCGAGAAAGCCGTCAACGCGCGGCGCAAACAGGGCGAAGCTTTTCTCGCCAAGATGCAGCAGATTCTCAACGACAAACTAAAAGAGGCCGGCATCCAGGCCAAGGTCGATAGCCGGATCAAGCGGCTCTTCAGCATTCATAAAAAGCTGCAGCGCCAGCGCATTTCCGTCGATCAGGTCTACGACCTCTTTGCCATGCGCGTGATCACGCGCTCATTACAGGATTGTTACGCCGTACTCGGCATCATCCACAACATCTGGCGGCCTGTGCCTGGGCGTATCAAGGATTTCATCGCTATGCCGCGTCCGAATTTTTATCAGTCGCTACATACTTCGGTGATTACGGAAGACGGCACACCTTTCGAAATCCAGATTCGCACTGAAGAAATGCATAAGATGGCCGAGGAAGGAATCGCAGCTCACTGGAAATATAAAGATGGCCCAGTTTCCGCTCAGGATGAGCAGCGCCTCGCATGGCTTCGTCAGGTAGTTGAGTGGCAGCGCGATGTCAGCGATCCCAACGAGTTTCTCACGGCGCTGAAAGTCGATCTCTATCCCGAAGAGGTTTACACCTTTACGCCGAAAGGCAAAGTTGTAGTTCTGCCCCGCGAAGCCACGCCGATTGATTTCGCTTATACCATTCATACCGAGGTCGGCCACACCTGCGTCGGCGCGAAAGTAAACGGCCGCATGGTTCCGCTAAGGCACAAACTTCACTCCGGAGATATCGTAGAAATCCTGACCCAGGCCGGGCACAAACCCAGCCGCGACTGGCTCGGACTGGTCAAGTCTTCCCGCTCACGCAACAAAATCAAGCACTGGCTCAACGTGCACCAGCGCGAGCGATCCATCGAGATCGGACGCAAGGTAATCGAAAAAGAAGCGCGCAAGTACCGTATCGCACTCAAAGAAATCAAGGACGAAGAGCTGTTGAAAGTCGCTTCGGGATACGGGCTCGGCAAGGTCGATGATCTGATGTCCGGCATCGGCTACGGAAAATATTCCGCGCGGCAGGTACTGGCCCGTCTGCTGCCCTCGGGCGCTACGCCCTCGATGGCTGGCGATATTGAAGCTGAAGGATTGAGTTCAAAGCCGGGCGCCATCGCCAGCGTCGTGCGCCGCGTGTTCGGCGATCACAACGCCATTATGGTCAAAGGCCAGGGCGATATGCTGGTCTACCGCGCGCGCTGTTGTAATCCCATTCGCGGCGAAAACATTGTCGGCTACATCACTCGCGGCAAAGGAGTCGCAGTGCACGCGGCGAATTGTCCCAACGTCACGAACTTAATGTATGAACCGGAGCGCCGCATCGATGTGGAGTGGGCCCGCGACGAAAGCACGCCGACGGCCTACCCGGTCAAACTCACCGTCTACTGCGACGACCGTTTCGGAATGCTAAAAAATATCACCAGCGTAATCGGCGACGCGCAAAGCAATATCCGCAACATCGGAGCGCATACTTCAAATAGTCAAGCCAGCGTAGAGATCGTCCTCGACATCTCCGACCTCAAACATCTCGAACAAATCATGG
>JBAVGI010000273.1:0-4732 GCA_049684755.1 Candidatus Sulfotelmatobacter sp. | reverse complement strand
TTGACCGTGGTTGCAATCATTGGAACGCTGACGGCTTTTTTTGCGGCAACAATTGGCATTGCGCAGACTGACATCAAAAAAGTTCTGGCTTACTCGACAGTTTCACAGCTGGGGTACATGTTCATGGCTTGTGGAGTAGGAGCCTTCTCCGCCGGAATCTTCCACCTGATGACGCACGCCTTCTTCAAAGGCCTCTTGTTTCTGGCGGCGGGCTCGGTGATCCATGCGGTGGGCGGCGAGCAGGATATGCGCAAGATGGGCGGGCTGCGGAAGAAAATTCCGTGGACGTTCTGGTCGATGACTGCAGCCACGCTGGCGATCTCTGGAATTCCAGGGTTTGCCGGCTTCTTCAGCAAAGATGAAATCTTGTGGCGGGCCTACCAGGCGAGTTGGGCTTACTGGCTGGTGGGACTGATCACGGCATTCATAACTTCGTTCTACATGTTCCGGCTGTGGTTTATGACGTTCTTCGGCGAGTATCGCGGTGAGGCGGAGGCGGAACACGGCCACGGAAGCCACTCGGCGGATGATGCGCACGCTGGGCATGGGCATGGCGGGATTCACGAGAGTCCGAAAGTGATGGTGATCCCGCTGGTAATTCTGGCGGTGCTTTCGGTGGTGGGCGGATATGTGGGAGTGCCGGGGTCGCTCGGCGGCAGTAATCGCTTCGACAAGTTTTTGGGACCGGTCTTTCACGGCAGCGCTCCGGGGAATGCGCAGCCCTCGGCCGTAGATGAAAAAGGAGCGCCGGAGAAGGAGACTGAGGGGCCGGAGCCGAAGACCGGAGTTTCGACGGAGCTGATGTTCACGGGGATTTCCGTGTTGGCGGCGCTGTTGGGGTTTGGACTGGCATGGCAGCTTTATTACCGGCGGACAGATTTGCCGGACAAGATTGCAGCTTCGATGGCAGGAGCGTACCAGACCCTGGTGCACAAATATTATGTGGATGAACTTTACGGCGCGGTTTTTGTGAAGCCGCTGATCAGTTTTTCAACGCGAGTTCTGTGGCGCGGAGTGGATCAGGGAATGATCGATGCGGCGGTGAACGACGCGGGATACGGCGCTAAGCATGTTTCCGACGAAGTTCTCCACATGCAGTCGGGCAACCTTCGCTCGTACGCAGGATGGATTGCGGCAGGTTCGGCGGTGGTGATCGCCTTCATGATCTGGATGTGGACGGGAGCGCGATGAGTACGGACAATCTCAGCTCCATCATTCTTACGCTGGTCACGTTCCTTCCGCTGGCGGGGGGAGTGCTGCTGGTGATGTTTCCCAGACGGGACCGTGACATTCGGATTTTTGCGCTGGTAATTTCTCTGCTGACGTTTGTTCTGTCTCTGCACCTGCCGGTTTATTTCCATCGCGGGCAAAATGATTTTCAGTTTCAGATCGACCGGCAGTGGATTTCGACCCCCAACATCCACTACCACATGGGAATCGACGGAATCTCTTTATGGCTGGTGGTGCTGACCACGTTTCTCACGCCGCTGTGCGTGCTGATTTCCTGGAACTCGATTCATGAGCGAGTGAAGGAATTTTTCATCCTGCTGCTGATTCTGGAGTCGGCGCTGATTGGTGTGTTCACTTCGCTGGATCTCTTTCTCTTTTACTTCTTCTGGGAAGCGACGCTGATTCCAATGGCGCTGGTAATTGGTATTTTCGGCCACGAGCGCAAAGTGTATGCCGCGGTGAAGTTCTTCATGTACACGATGATCGGATCGGTGTTCATGCTGGCGGCGATTCTGTGGCTCTATGCGCATACCGGAAGTTTTGATTTCGTGGTGATTCGCGAGCAAATCGCGAGCGGCGCGGTGCCGGGGTTTCCGGCTGCGGCGCAGTGGCTGTTCCTGGGATTCTTCCTGGCATTTGCGGTGAAGGTTCCGCTGTTTCCCTTCCACACGTGGCTGCCGGATGCACACGTGGAGGCGCCGACGGCGGGGTCAGTGTTGCTGGCGGGCGTGCTACTGAAGATGGGGACGTACGGACTATTGCGATTCAATCTTGGATTGTTTCCCGAGCAATCGCGGCACAACGCCTGGTGGGTCATGATTCTGGCTCTGATCGGGATTATTTACGGCGCGCTGGTGGCGATGGTGCAGCCGAACATGAAGAAACTGATCGCGTATTCCTCGGTGAGCCATCTGGGATTTGTGGTGCTGGGGATTTTCAGCTTCACGCAGGCGGGATTGAATGGCGCAATGTTCGTGATGCTGGCGCACGGAGTTTCGACGGGCGGGTTGTTCATGCTGGCGGGAATTCTGCACGAGCGGCGGCATACGTATGAGATCAGTGAATTTGGCGGACTGGCTTCGCCCATGCCGATTTACTCGGCCTTGTTTCTGACGATTGTGCTGGCGTCAGTGGGGCTGCCTCTATTCAACGGCTTCATCGGTGAATTTCTGGTGTTGAGTGGAGCTTTTCAGGATAAGCCAATCTACGGAATTCTCGCCGCCACTGGAATTATCTGGAGCGCAGCTTATTTGCTTTGGATGTACCAGCGGGTGTTTTACGGCAAGGTTACGCACGCGGTGAATAATTCTTTGAGCGATCTGTCGGGGTTCGAAAAATGGGCGGTATGGCCGTGCGCCCTAGCAGCGCTGGTAATGGGCGTTGCTCCGATTTTGTGGCTGGGAGCGATTGATCCAGCGGTGCAAGCGGCGCTCACGCCGTTCGTGCGTGTGGCGAGCAGGATGGTGGGACAGTGATCGCAACCTTGTTCCCCGCTTATTCGCAAACGCTGCCGTTGAGCGCCGATTACGTACGCGTGCTGCCTGAGATTGTTCTCTCAGTATTCGGCATGATCGTGATGTTGCTGGAACCGCTGCTTGACGAGCGGACCGGGCAAAAAGTTTTAGGGGTCATTGCGTTTGTGGGATCGCTGACGGGACTGGGAGCGACCTGGATCATGGCTCAGTCTCCGGGACTGGCGTTCTGGAACACGGTGCAGGTGGATGGGTTCAGCGTTTTTTTCCACGTTCTGGTGATCGCGATCGTTGCCGTCGTGATTCTCAGTTCGTACGAATACATGGCGGTACAGCGGATTCGCGCGGGGGAGTATTACGCTCTGGTTCTTTTCGGCGCAGTGGGCATGGCGCTGATGTCGTCGGCTGTGGAGTTGGTTCTGATTTTTATCGCGCTGGAGATTTCTTCTATCTCTTCGTATGTACTCACGGGATTCCGGCTGCATGAGGCGGCGAGTGCGGAAGGATCGCTGAAATACTTTCTGCTGGGGTCGTTTGCCACAGCATTTTTTCTGTATGGCGTGGCGTTAATGTTTGGGGCCACAGGATCAACCAACATTGACCAGATCAGCCGAGCGCTGCTGGCGGGGCCAATTCCGTTGCTGGCCTTCGTGGCCGTGGCGTTCATGTTTGTGGGTTTGGGGTTCAAGGTGGCGGCGGCGCCGTTCCACGTATGGACGCCGGACGTGTATGAAGGCGCGCCGGCGCCGATTGTGGGACTGATGTCCACCGCACCCAAAGCCGCGGCATTTGCGGTTCTGTTGCGCATCGTGTTTGTGATTAACGTTCATGCTATCTTCTGGGTGATCTGGGTGACAGCGGCGCTCTCGATGACTTTGGGCAATGTGGGCGCGTTGGTGCAAAACAATGTGAAGCGACTGCTGGCTTATTCCTCGATCGCCCACGCGGGATATTTGCTGGTTGCTTTCGCCGCTGCGCCTACGCTAGGCATTTCGGCGGCGATGTTTTATACGGCAAGTTATGCGGCGATGAATCTTGGCGCTTTCGCGGTGGTGAGCCATTTCGCCAACGCTGGCGAGCGTTATGTGACGCTGGAGGACTACGAAGGGCTAGGGCGCAGTTCCCCACTGTTGGCGGCTACGCTTACCATCTTTCTGTTATCGCTGATCGGCATTCCGATGACTGGCGGATTCTTTGCGAAATTCTACGTGTTCAGCGCCGCGGTAAAGGCGAACCTGATCTGGCTGACGGTGATTGGCGTGCTCAACAGCGGGATCGGCGCTTATTATTATCTGCGCATCATCGTCGTGATGTACATGCGCGAAGCGCGCAAAGAGGTCCCAGTGAGCCGGGTTCCGATCCCATTGAGCTTAGGGCTGGCGGCTTGCATTGCCGCGACGATCTACCTGGGAATATTTCCCAGCGACGTGTTGAAGTTTGCGCAGAGTTCCGCGCAACAGCTTGTCCAGCAGAGCTTGCCAGCGCCGGTACATGCCTCGCCGATTCCGGTTTCCGTGGCGCGGGAACCTCTTTAGCTGCAAGTGCAATAATTGTGGAAATCTTGAATACTTTGGTTTGACAAGCGCATCGGGCTGCGGCATTATGGGTCCACTGATTTTCTCATCTGGCGGCAAAAGACGTTTCGAGTTGGAGGGCAAGTATGTCCGAATTGATAAGAAGACTATGGGTAGAAGATGAGGGGCAGGACATCGCCGAGTATGCTGTGATGCTGGCGGTGATTCTGGTCCTGGTGGTGGGCACGATTCGTCTGATCGGATCCAATGCCAACAACGTATTCTCCAATACAGCCAGCTCGATACAATAGGGTGGCGAGTTT
Organism: Candidatus Sulfotelmatobacter sp.; assembly: GCA_049684755.1. Taxonomy (GTDB): domain Bacteria; phylum Acidobacteriota; class Terriglobia; order Terriglobales; family Acidobacteriaceae; genus Sulfotelmatobacter. Next base: position 193 of record JBAVGI010000273.1, on the reverse strand, counting down.
AACGTCGCAGGTCCCGTCTTAAAGCACAAGCAAGGTTTTCTTCATGACACGATTTATCTCGTTTACCGGGCAGTTTCGCTACTACTGGTTTACCAGGGTAGCGGCTGCGGCAGGGCTTGCGAGAAGATCGAGTCATCGATGATCGACTAGATTCAAGCGAGTTCAGCCAAAGGCCGCGATCCCAGGATCGCGG
>JBAVGI010000272.1:0-1509 GCA_049684755.1 Candidatus Sulfotelmatobacter sp. | reverse complement strand
CCCTGTATCCTGCTCGCCCTTCTGGCTTTCTTAATGTGGAAGCGAGGACTGTACAGGGAGTTTCCTGCTTTCTTTTGCTACGCCGTTTTTGAGGCCGTCGGCAGCGGAGTTATGTATGCCGTTGACGTGAGTCCGCGTGTCTCGGGTGCGATCTATTGGTGGAGCTATTTTTCTTTCCTGATTGTTGAAGTGTTCATAAAATTTGTGGTCATCGGGGAAGTTTTTACTCACCTACTACGTCTCTACCCTTCTCTCGGCAAATCGGCCAAAGTGCTGACCACTGGCGTTGGTGTCGCGCTCGTATTTGCCGCCACGATGATCGCAGCCTATGCCCATCCAGCCGCCTTCTGGTTAATTTCCGCGACGCGGATACTGGGCCGAAGTGTCAGTGTGGTTCAGTGCGGAATAATTCTTTTTCTTTTTCTGTTTGCCGCTCACTTCCATCTGCGGTGGGAACGCTCGGTTTTCGGAATAACACTTGGCTTTGGAATCGTTGCGTCGGTCTATCTAGCCTACTGGGCTCTGATGGCAGGTTGGCTCTTAGGGGAGAAGACCTACCTTCTCGACTTCCTTAACATGGCCACGTACCACGTCTGCGTTCTCATCTGGTGCTACTACCTCCTTGTCCCTCAGAAGAATGCCACTACGTCTGCGGTTCTCTTGCCTGAGCATAATCTCGACATCTGGAACCGGGAATTGGAGCGTTTACTCCAACCATGAATCTGGCCATCATCCTTGTTATTTCTGCTGCAGTTGCGCTGGGCGTGATTTTGCGTCTGGCTGTATCCCGAAGTCTGCAGGCCAAGCGAAGCCTCGGTTCGGCAACGACGATTCGTTCGCTCGATGTGGAGGCGTTCCGCAATCTGATCAACCCCGCGGAGGATCAATATTTGAGGCGGCGGTTGCCTGCCGCGCAGTTCCGTCAAGTGCGCCGTGCGCGATTACGGGCTATGGCGGCGTATGTCCAAGTCGCGGGAAACAACGCCGGCGTTTTGGTGGGCCTGGGCGAAGCAGCACTGGCCAGCGGCGATCCAAGAGTGGCCGATGCTGCGCGGCAACTGGTGGAGCACGCGCTCCTGCTTCGTCGCAATACCACCCTGGCTCTGGCTCGGATTTACGTAGCGTTAGCGTTGCCAAGCTCCAACTTCGCCGCCGTGCGCGTAGTGGAGCGGTATGAGCAAGTAAGCGGGTCGGCCATGTTGCTGGGCCGGCTGCAGAATCCCGCCGCCTCCGTTCGCCTTTCAGCGCGAATCTGACCGAAGATTTGTGATCTAAATCACAAACATCCGAGTTTCGCGCGCCTGTAGCGGACTTCGGGAAACTGCCATGGTTACTTGCGCACTACCTTCCCTATTCCTGCCTTGTTTTCGCTACCCTTTCTGGTGTAAAAACCAGAGGAACCTGTCCCTTCACAGAAATCTTGTCGCATTCAAGCAACTGCTTTTGGAGTTATAGGGCCGGCACGATAAAAATGCCGCAGGCAAGGAGACTCTATGATCCTCACAATCA
>JBAVGI010000271.1:0-1940 GCA_049684755.1 Candidatus Sulfotelmatobacter sp. | reverse complement strand
CGATGAAGTCGACCTCATCCATCTGTTTGAGGGCATCGGCAACGGCTCGCGCCAGCACATTCACTTTGTCGCGGCTCAGTCTCACAGCACCGCCTTGTACTTGCGCACCAGTTCGCTTTTCACCTTGCGAAACATTTCCTGGTAGTTGGCGCCGGTCTTATTCATCTCTTCCGAATAGGCTTCGAGGATGACGCGCACCTCATCGTTGATGCGGTCTTCGAGGGTGAGTTCGTCGAGCAGAGCGGCGTGCACGCGCTCCGTCACTTTGGGGACGGCGGCGGTTTCGATAGCCTTACCGGCAATCAATTTCTTGGTAACTTCGCGGGCCAGGTAGCCCACATATTCCTTGGAAAGAAGCATGAGCGGATAGAATGTCCTGTATCAGCAGGGGTTTTGTTTGCGAACCATAGAGTGTAACACGGCATTCATATGTGGCGTGCCGTTATCCAAACTGGAGCACGGCTCTGATTCACCACAAAGGGCATGAAGGAAGAATTCGATGATTTACTCTTCGTGAACCTTCGCGTCCTTTTGTGGTTTATGAATTCCGCAAGACCATAGTGAGGTGTCTCCAGCTGGCACGTTGCCCTCTAAACAGCTTACAATGCTCTCGTAAGCGGAAATCTCGATGTCACCCACTCCAGAAGATTTAACCATCCTAAAAGACGACATGATTGCCTTCATCGAGGGCCATGGCATGAGCCGTTTCCATGGCTACGTGGATTACGACGAGGTGCAGTGCGTCATGTGGGAGATGGGCAACAATCCCGACGGCTGGAAGGATTTTGTCGAACTGGCAAAGAGTGCCGGCGCTCCATTTCTTACCATGCATTCCTGGAAGCTGGAACGCGATGAACTCGACGAGTTGGTGGAACGGTTGGCGCACTCTGAGTTCAGTGACGGGGACGATGTGGAAGACGCCCGGTGGCTGCGCGCGCACGTGGGCAAGGTGGGATTTTTGCAGCTCGGTTGGGCTTATCAGGGATCGATGTTTCTCTGCGAGTCCAGCACGGAGTGGTACGAACGATACCAGCGCCTGCTGGAAGTCTCCGAGGATTTCGGCGGCATTCCCATCGACGAACCGGACCAGGACGACGAGACCTAATCGTGCAGGGGAACGCACGCTGGCAACTGGCTGCGGATGATCCAGCGCGGGTGCAGGCTCTGGCTGCAGGTCTGCGCGACCTGCCTTTCGCTGCTTACTCATTGAGTGGACGATCGTTAAATGGACGATCGTTGAACGAACGATCCAGTGCCAGTTCTCTTCATACGCTCGCGGGTCTGCTGCTGCGCCGCGGATTGAGCGACGCTGAATCTGCAGCTCGTTTTCTTAGTCCCTCTCTCGCTCATCTTCATCTTCCGGAGCAAATGACCGGACTGCGCTGCGCGGTTGATCGTATCGATGCCGCCATCGAACGCAAGGAGCCCATCCTGATCTATGGCGATTACGACGTCGATGGCACGATGGCCGTCATCATTCTGAAAACGGCCATTGAACTTTGCGGTGGAACTGCCGATTTCCACGTCCCCCACCGCATTCTCGAAGGCTACGATATGCGCGATGATGTGATCGAACGCGCGGCCGCCGCCGGCACTCGGCTCATCATCAGCGTGGATATGGGCATTCGCGCCTTTGCTCCGGCAGAAACTGCACATCGCCTCGGTGTTGACTTGATCGTCACCGACCATCACTTGCCGGGCCCCGATGGCGTTCCGAAGGCGCATGCGGTCGTCAATCCAAATCAATCGGGATGTGAGTATCCATACAAGCAGCTTTGTGGGGCAGGCGTCGCCTTTAAAGTTGCGCAGGGACTGATGCAGCGCCGCCTCGCAGAAAAAGATCAGACACGTTTGCTGCTGAGTTTTATGAAGGTTGTCGCGATTGCGACCATTGCCGACGCTGTGCCGCTGACCGGTGAGAACCGGGTTTTCGCGAGCCT
>JBAVGI010000270.1:0-1940 GCA_049684755.1 Candidatus Sulfotelmatobacter sp. | reverse complement strand
CCCGTATTCCATCCACGTCCTTCATCGCCTCGATGCTGTTGACGATTAAATTCATCGCGACTTGCTGCAATTGCACGCGATCTCCCACGATCTGAGGAAGGTCGGCCGTGAGTTCTGTCCGCACTGATATGTTGTATCTCATCGCCTCGTCGCGCAGAAGGGCGTCCGTTTCTCGAATCATCTTGCTTACACCAAGAGTCTGTGGCTTCACTGAGCCCTTCTCGAATTGGATTGAGAGCGCACTCCGCTCGGTCCGAGGTATATGAGATTGTTCCCGCGCCAGCTCCATTGCTGAAGGCCGCGCAGAGGTAATTCCGAATGATTCACGCCATTGCCCATGGTCGTTCGCAACGATTGCGATTTCACAACGCTCCCGCGAGGCAGCAACATATAACAACTCCTGTTTCGTCGCACCTGCGGACAGGATCACCCTATCCACCATGCCAATTAGTAAGACAAACAATTGTCCGAACCGTTCTCCCGACGGCCATAGAAGACTATGGCAAATCGTGCTTCTACTAAGGTATCGGTCAATACCTTAGTCCTATATTGCGCACGCAGACATTGTTGCCAGAATGACATCTATTGTTGCGTGGTGAAAGAGACCAGTTGCGGAGTGCGGGAGTTAATGCGACATCTTACTGGGGTTGCAATAACAACCGTTTAACGAAAGGTCACGCGCGACATTCAGATTGTTGCACCGATTAGACAATTGGAGGATAGGCATGACTCCATCCAGAAAACGCAGAGTTCTCGTTACAAGCCCATGTTCCGATTTCGGTACCATGCGAGACCCGAATTGTTTCGCGCAGCCAAGTGTCGTCATCTCACCTTTTGACCGGAAACTCAAGTCGGGCAGGCTCATATGCTCCATTGTGATGCGTCATTTCGAGGCCGTGCCTACTACTGCCGGACGGATCGGGAACGCCCAAACCACGACTGGCTTGGTCAGGAGACGCTGCGGAATCCGAAAAGGCAAACACGTAGTAGCTTATTTGTTTCTACTTTTGTGGGGATCCAGTCTGTTGGCTTTCGGCCAAAAATCGGATGCAAGTTCCGTCCCCGCAGATCAATCGAACCCACCAGCTGAAAGCCTGCATTCGACTACTAGGAACGGCCACCCTGATGAACTTAAACAGGAGCTTGATGCCTACGCAATCCAACTGTCGAGGATACCTGCCGACCCACTCATACAACCGGATCCCGTGGCTCCGATTCTGCGGCCGATCAACATTGTCGTGGATGTGAGTATTCACTCGATCCACTTGAAGTTTGGCGCAACGTATACCTTCCTCAACCAATACGCAACCATCGCGCCAGACGGGGTCCGGCACGATCAACCCAGCGGACGTCTTGATTTCACCGGGGCGTGGAGTGTCTACGACCATGAATCCACTGCGGGATCGATCAGCCTTCTTATTCGCTCCGGAACCAATATTGGATTAAGTCAACAGTTCAACCTCAGCGATCTACTCGGCTCGGGGCTCTATCTCAACTGTCTCCAGGGCGGGGGCCCGCAGGAACCAATCACTGTGAACATCCTCTATTGGCGGCAGGATTTTCTCGCGAAGAGGCTTTCCTTGTACGTCGGCAAGATACACCCCAACGAATACGTGACTCTCAGCATGTTCAACAACGATGAGCGTACACAGTTTTTAAACGGGACCAACGACGGCAATGATGCAGTTGCCTCGGACGGAACATACGCCGGCGGCAGCGCGGTCGAATTCCAGGTTACCCAGCATGTCTTTGTACATGCTGTCGCAGTGGATACCGAGGGCTCGCAGCAGGGAAATATCGAAACCCTGGTCGATCGAAAATGTGCGGAAGTGGTTGAAGGCGGATGGACCTCAGGTTCCCTCGGCGGAAAGTATCGGCTTTATCGCGCGGGCGTGTTGCGAGACGATACAAACGGCCGCGGGAGTGGACATGGCGGTGGC
>JBAVGI010000269.1:0-21895 GCA_049684755.1 Candidatus Sulfotelmatobacter sp. | reverse complement strand
CAGGCGCGGAAGTATGCGCAGCTTAAGCAGACCCGTTTGGACAAACCGTTTATCCGCAGCGCCAAGGCGGGGGGTTGGAAATCCGATCTTTCAGAGAAGGCTGTAGGGCTCATTGAGGATAGTTGGGGCCCGGTCATGCAGAAGTTGGGATACACATTGTCACGCAGTCCGCAGGTAGAGCAGGTGAGCGCGCCTGCGAAATTCTGACCCACGAAACCGCACTGCTGTAGCTCGATCACCGATCAGCCGGCAAAACTATGAGTTTGCAATTCGCTGCCAGCCTGCCTTCAGAACAGACCGCCATCACTGAGTTCTTAAGAACGACATTTCAGGCAGATCACGAATTGCCTTCTTTTCGCCCCGACGTTTTTCAGTGGAAATATTTTTCCGATCATCCGGACTGGCATCGAGACCGCAGTTATGTTCTAAAGAACGACGATGGCATCGTGGCCCACGGCGGAGTCTGGCCTTTGCGTCTTAGAAAGCCGGGAGCAGACGCGGACGTCATTCATCTTATTGACTGGGCGGCAAGTCGTGCCACGGTCGGCTCTGGCCTGTTACTCCTTAAGAAATTGGCGGCCCTCACCGATGTTCTTTTAACTATCGGCGGTTCTTCGGATACACGGTCCATCTTGACCAAAATTGGTTATCGGCAGGTTGGCGAACTGAAACTCCACGCTCGCGTCGTTCGCCCATGGTTACAGTTTCGCAACACTCGCCATTTCAATTGGAAGGCTCCATTGCGGCTTCTCAGAAACGCCCGGTGGAGTCTGGCGTCTTTGCAACGGCCATCGAAGGATTGGGAGGTGACTCGAATCTCTCAGTTTGACTCTTCTCTTGAGCCAATTTTGAACGGGACTGTGGCGGATGTTTTCACATCGCAGCGGACGACAGCGGGATTGAATCGAATGCTGAGTTGCCCGGCAGCGGACTTTTCAGCGTTTGTCCTCCACAACTCGAAGCGTCCCTGTGGCTATTTCTTATTGGCCCAGGTTGGAAAGCAAACACGCATCGTCGACCTTCGCGTCGATCGTAACGACGCCGCAACTTGGATGGCCGCTTGCTCGCTTGCTGCACTCACCGCACTTGAAATTTCAGATACTGCCGAGATTGTCGCCGGATTTTCTCTCAACGTTGTGAATGAAGCTTTCGCCCAAACAGGATTTCGGTCGCGCGGCAGCCTTCCGGTTTATTGCTATGACCCGAAGAGGGTACTGGGGACCGCTCCCATCCTAGAATTAAGCATGCTCGACGGCGACCTTTGCTTTATGGCCGGCGCTCAGAACCCCTTCTGGACCTGAGTCGACGCTGTCGGCAATCGATGGTTTGGATTGTGTCCGTTTTTGCGCGTACGACTCGTTTGAAGATGGATTAAACTGCCCGTCCGGCAAAGGCGCTTTCGAGGTTCCAGCGCAGTCCTTCGACGGTCTTGGTGGGACGAAGACGCTTTAGACAAAATGGATTGTCCCCGCTGTGGATCAAGCCGTTGTCCGTAGTTACCGCCGTCTCGTAGCCCGTAACCTCAATTTGTTCCGTGGTCTCTATGCTCCAATGCGGAGAGAGTGCCGGACAGGGATAGGAAAAATGCCGGATCGGGGTTTCGAGATTGAGTTCAAGTCGCCGCTTCGACTCCGCGAGTTCCCGAACTGCGTCTTCGGCTTTGAGGTAAGCCATGTTGGGGTGCGTCATGGTATGCGAACCAACAATGTGTCGATGCCGTTGCAGTGCGCGCATTTGCTCGTAACTCAGCATCGGAGAGTTCTGCTCACATGGTATCTTCGCTTCCAGTTCTCGCTCGACGCGCAGGACAAAATCTTCTTGCGCCGTACCGCTAAGCTGGCAACATGCGTCGCAGGTACTAAGGAATGCCGCTTCCCTTTCCGCCGGAAGAATGAGCGGCCAGTGCTTGCCGTGGGAATCGCTCCACACGGACAGCTTAGTGTTGCGGAAAGCAAAGCGAAGGCGACTCGGCCATGGCAATCTTTTATTTTCCACGCAATCCACTGTCACGTAGAACGTCGCAGGCACACCGGCCTGGTTCAATGCCGGCATGGCAACTTCATAATTATCCGCATAGCCATCATCAAAAGTGACGACGACTGAACGCCTCGGCAGTTCATCGCCGCCGCGGATGAGTTTGATCGCTTCGTCGAGACTGATTGGATGGAACTCCCGCGCCAGCAATTCCATCTGCGCACGGAAGACTAATTCAGAATGAGCGATTTCGCCCCATCGATCCGCCCACTGAGAAGGATCCGGGAGAACTGAGTGGTACATGAGAATTGCCGTGCTCGGACCGCGCATAGTTGCCGCCAGCCGTAGCAGCCCGCTGCTGACAAGCGTCCTTTTTGCCAAGTCTTTCATTTCAAAAATTGCGACAAGAAATCGCTTTCGCTTTCAGTCTATCGCGCCTATCCCGCTGGCACGATGTACCGCTGCGTTGCCGCCTTATGCATTGCAACCAGAGATCCCACGCCGCTGACCCAACTCTCAAAATTAAGTTGGCTATGGTTGGTGTTGTCCACAAGTCTCGGCAGAAGGTACGGGTCATCGTTCCTGTCTACAAGTCCGGCATCACACGTCGTTGCGGAAACGACATCTTCCTTCTGCAACCATTCAATAAACTTCTTCCGGTAGACTCCGCTTGGGTAGCAAAAGTGGGTTGCCTCGCGTCCGGTCAAGGCTCGAATTCTTTCCCGGTTTTCGGTAATTTCCCGTTTGAACAGCGTCTCGTCCTCGGGGGTGCGATGCCGGTGCGTGTGTAGTTGAACATCGACTCCATTCGAGGCCAGATCTGCCAGTTCCTGCGCGTTCATAATTTGCAGAATGCGTTTTGAAGAAAGCTGCGCATAGTCGAGTCCGAGAATTGCAGCCAGGCGTCCCGCCAGTTCGTTCTTTGCCGCGCCGCTCAACTTGTCGCGCGTGGAGAGGTCCATCAGGCTGCGCACTACCCGGTGGCGCCCGAGTTCGGTACGCAAGTCCATGGGCTCGGAGAGTCCAAGTTCATTCGGCGCAACCAGTTGCTCACCTCGCCTCTTCCACAACATGTAGGAGCAGATAAGGTTGAAAATCGGCATCTCGTGATCCGTGTAATAGGTTGTTTGATAAACGGTCACGGGAAGGTCGTATTTTTTCAGCAGCGGATAGGCCTGCTTATAAAAATCATACGTGCCGTCATCGAAAGTGATTGCCACGCTGCGCGGAGGGAGATCGTGGGCACGCAACCGTGCCAAAGCCTCGCCTAATGGCAGCACGGAACAGCGCATCGCTCGCAGAGCTTCCAGCCGCTGCCTTAACAATTCAGCCGGCATGTAGAGTGCCGGTCTCCATAGATGCTCATCTTCAAGGGATGTCCCGTGATAACAGAGGATCAGCAGCCTATTCTGGCGCCATCGGCTGTTCGCCACCAGTTCGAAAACTCCCGCATTTCGAAGCAAGTCGAGTGTGACGCTTTTTATCTTTCTAACCATTGCTGTCTGGAAATCGGAGTCGGATTATTTGAAGGCCAGCCTGTCATTTATTAATAGCAGTAGAGCCAATTTGAGATGTAGCGACGTCAGGAACTGATTCGCCATCCAGAAATATCCTTTGCCACAGCTCGAGATTCAGCAAGCGCCATATGCGATTCCCGTGGTCGCGATGACCGGCCGTGTGCTCGCGAAACAGCCGTTCGAGGGAATCCGGCCGGAAAAGTCCGCGTTCCAGCGTTCGCGGTTCCATCAACAGCTCCTGAAGGTGATCCAGTGATGGACCAGCGAGCCAATAGGCCCAAGGGGTGGGGAATCCCATCTTTTGCCGATGCACGATTGAGTCAGGCAAAAGATCCTGCATCGCCAACTTCAGAATGCGCTTCCCCGCCATTCCCCGCGTCGAGTACTTTGCAGGAATGCTGGCGGTGAACTCGACCAGAGCATGATCGAGAAATGGGACGCGGCTTTCGACGGACGCGGCCATACTCATCTGGTCCTGCTTCATGAGAAGTTCGACCAGATAAGTTTTGATATCGGTGTACAGCAGCCGATGCAGCAGGTCGCCCGAAGAATGATCCCAGAACTTCATCGATCCCGTATAGGCGTCTCCTGCCATTTGCTTCGCCTCGGGAGTCAGCAAATCGTCTTGTTCCGCAGCGGAAAATGCGGAATAGAAATTATCAAAGTAGAAAGACGGCCAGGAAGCACCGTCGCGCGCCAGGAATGTGTGTGCTAGTTTCCTTTTTGCAGCCGCACCGAGCGGAGCCAAGGCGATTCCGTTGCGCAATCCGCGTCTCAACAGGTTGGGCGTCAGTGTCCTGTAAATTTCGTCCATACGTGAATTCAGGAGAGTCCATGGATAGCGCGTGTATCCGCCCAACGTTTCATCGCTGCCTTCGCCGGTGAGCACGACGGTCACTCGCTCCCGGGCCAGCCGCGCAACAAAATAAAGCGCCACACTGGACGGCCAAACGATTGGTTCATCTTCATGCCAGATCAATCGAGGGAGGGTCCGAAAAAACTCATCGCGGCTGAGATGGACTTCATGATGTTTCGATTTCAGGTGCTCGGCGATGGTCCGCGCATACGGAAGTTCGCTATAAGCCTCTTCGCCGTAGCCCACGGAAAAAGTCTCAATCGGCTCTTTACGGATTTTTGTGGTGAGCGCTGCAATGGCACTCGAATCTAACCCGCCGCTCAGGAAAACACCCAACGGAACATCGCTCATCAAGTGGCTGGAGACGCACGCTTCGAGTTGTTCCCTGTAGCTCCGAACGTAGTAGTCCGGCGGGCGGCTTCCATCATCGACCTCGACATCCAGATCCCAATAAGGCGAAATCTCCAACTGGCCGTGCTCATCGATCGAAAGAAAATGGCCAGGCATTAATTTGCGAATGCCGGCATACATGGTTTCTTCGCCCGCGAGGTAACCAAAAGCAAGATATTCGGCCAGCACACCGTGATTGAGCTCTGGCTTAACTGCGGGATAGGCCAGAATGGTTTTGATCTCTGAGCCGAACAATAACGTGTTGCCGTCAAAACGGTAGTAGAGAGGCTTGATCCCCAACCGGTCCCGCGCAATGAATAGCCTTCTCTTGCGACGATCCCAGATCGCGAAAGCAAACATTCCCCGTAAATGCTCAACACAATTGGTTCCGTGTTCCTCGTACGAATGGACGATGGTTTCTGTGTCGCTTTTAGTGCGGTAGCGGTGGCCGCGAGATTCCAGATCCTTTCGCAGATCCTGATGGTTATAAATTTCACCATTGAAGACGATCCAAACGTCTCCGTCTTCATTGCTCAGAGGTTGATGGCCGGTTTGAATGTCGATGATGCTCAGGCGACGCATAGCCAGCCCGACATTCTCCTCGACAAAGAAGCCATCATCGTCCGGCCCGCGGTGGACGATTTGCTGGTTCATTCCGGCGAGCAAGTCACGGTTCACGCGCCGGGTTCGCTCGGAATGAAAGATACCGCAGATTCCACACATGGCTACACGCCCATCCTCTTGGGATCATTCCCCGGGACACTTAAGTTCGCTATCACCTGATCAAGCGGCATCTGCAGAGTGACCTGTTTCTCATCTGATGAGAAAATTTCAGCCTTCGCCGCAAGACTCACTACCTCAGCATAACTTACCCGCTGGCCGCAGGTGAGCACGCGGCGGCCTCCGGCGGCCGCATAAGAACTGCCGCACAAAATCAGCGCGGACTCTTCCCTTTCGCGATCAAACCACCAATAGAGAAAACTGGCATCGCTGGACCATGCGCCCAGAACCCAGGGGCCGGGCCGCGTGGCAAAAAAGAAATTGTGTTCTTCACGCGCATCGGAGTAGCGATAACCGCAAACGGCTTCGCCGTCGAACTTATTGATTCTGACCAGTTGGGGCAGGTGAGCACGAGACTTCCGGTCGGCAATCAGCAGCGTAACAAAATCAGCCGGCAGCTCGACCTTCGTCCCGAAGTTGACCACGCTTGCCCGCTGCTTGTGCCCATAGGCCGGAGACCAGTAGTCACGGCGCACACTTTGTGACCAGTCGTGTCCGTCGGCTGTCAACAAGGCCACGCTATCCAGGTCATCCGCGAATACGCAGTCTTTGGAAGCTACTGGAGAAAGAGTGGGACCGATGTGCCAGGCAATTTCAAGTTGATGGGTTCCGCTTCCCTCCGCGACGTCGCGCACCAACCAAAACCTTTCTTTTCGATGAAAAACCCACCGGCGATGAATCACCGGAGATGGCAATCGGGAATATCCATTGTGACTTCCTTGAAACAGATCAAATTGTTGACCATTGATCCACTGTTCTACTTTGACGCGCGGAGGATTCTTCCAGGAAAACGGTCCGGTGCCTTCTGCCTGATCCTGTCCATCTACTTGCATCGTGTTGTGGGCGCCGGTGCCGCGCCAGCGGACGCGCTCATCGCGATCGCCAACATATTCAAATGTTCCTGGATCGATCAGAAGATTTCGTCCATCGCGAACCAGGCAAACGCTTAACGCGTCCGCGTGACCGTGTCCCCCACTCCCTGCTCCCAATGGTCCAGCATCGATGAGCAACTCCTGTCCTGACTTTTCATCGGCCATCAGGTAGAAACCGCTCTCCGCAAGAGCTGTCGAACTGACAGACGGGTCTGAAGCAGGCAGTAAATCGAACGCCGCCAGGCCTTTGACACCCAGAAGCCAGAGCGTTTCTTCGCGCACATTCCCGGCGGCAAATTTGAAATCTCCACGCCGGTAGAGAACCGCGCCGGTGGCCAGAGGATCAAGCATTTGCTCGGCCCGATTACGCAAGGCATCGAATATTCTTCCGCCGTCGTCGTCTCCAATGCTGGGAGCAATCCCAGCTCGCCCCAGCAACAACAATGCATTCAGCATGCGCTCTAAAACCGCATCGTACGTCGGGGAAATCTCCACTCCATTGAGTGCGGCCAGGACGCGTGCATGCAGAAAAATATCTAGAGTGTAGACGTGGTAATAGGTGGATTGCTCGAAATAGAATCCATCGTTCCTGACCTGCTTTGCGGCCTCATTTTGCAGAATTTCCCAGCCGCGCCGTTGCCAACGCTTGGCGTTCTTCATGCCGGGAAATAAAGTTCCCAGGGAGAACAACGCCAGCGCTTCACCCAGCAAATGTGTATTGGGAGAAAAATACGTGGAAAGGTAAGTTTCAATGTGCCGGCCGTTCAGGCTCAAAGCCTGCTGCCATTGACGGCGCAGCTCGGTCGTAAAAACGGGACAATCCTGCAGCAGAAGTAAGGTCCAAATCCATGACAAGCTGCGGTAGCCGACCTCCAGACTGCTTGCCCAGTTTATTCCAACGGGATACGGATTCTCTTTATGCCAGTGCCTCCACTGCGCGAAGATCTCGTGCGCAAATTTTTCGTTGCCCGTGAGCCGATAGGCTTTGGCCAGCGTGACGAAGTGCTGATGGCGGTTCAATTCCCAGGTGATCTTTGAATCTCCAACTTCCTCGAAGTCGAGATACTTCACCTTGAACCAAGGTTTGCGCGGAGCGTGCTTGAGGTGCACAACGTCCAAATGCCAGTCGATCTCCTCGCCGTAGTCCAGATCTTTGTAGCCCAAAAGATCAAACCGGTGGTTGCAGATCTTTTCCGCCTGCAAAACGATGTGATTCGCTTGTGAAGGTAATATCTGTTTCAGCTCAGCGCAGAGCGCCGGAACTTCCGCGGGTGCAAAGAAAAATCTCCCGAACGTTTCGGGCTGCGCAAGAACCGGACTGCTCTTAAAATCCGCACCATTTCGAAACCTCAGCAGATCTGTGCGGGCGGTTAAATACTGCCGCAACCGGTCAAAAAGCTCGCGGCGATCCATGGAAGAAAGGCGATCGAAGCGGCTTCTCCATTTAGAATGATTTGCCATCCCCTAACGAGTGCCTCCGCTTCGTAGCAGAAGTTCACTGTATAGCTCGTCTACTTCTCGCACCAGCCTTTCAAAACTGAAATTTCGTACTGTGGATTCATGTCCGGCTTGCGCTATCCGCTGCGCCAAGCCTGGATCGCCCAACAGCTTCAACAATGCGGATGAAAGCGCGGACGAATCTTCGGGCGGCACCAGCAACCCCGTCACACCGTCCTCGATCAGCTCGGCATTTCCTCCTACGCGGCTGCTGATGACTGGCAGTCCTGCTGCCATGTATTCGAGCACAGCATTCGGCAGACCTTCGGCTCGGGAAGGAAGCACGGCGATATCACAGCAGCCGAGAATCTTCGGAATATCGGCGCGGCGGCCGAGGAAGAGAAAGTTCTGCTCCAGACCCAGACTTGCGACTTGCTGCTCGAATCTCGAACGTTGTTCTCCGTCGCCCACAAGAACGAATCGGGTAGATGGAAACTCTTGAACTACCGAAGGCGCGGCCGCGATCAGCCATGGATGCCCCTTTACGTCGGTGTGCATGTTGCCGACCAGCACGATTAGCTTGCCCTCGCCAGCTCCGGGGAACATCTGATCGCGATCGCTCCCAGTTTCCTGAAATCTCTTGATGTCGACTCCGTTATGAATCACTCGCAACTTTTCCGGCGCAAATCCATCCTCCGCGACCAGCGCGTCACGGATTGGAGTGGCATTGGCCAGCACTGCGCCTCCTAGATTCTGAATGCGGCGCAGCCACCCTCGACGCCTGCCCTGGTACCAGTCGAAATGAGCCAGATCGCGCCGGCTGGAAACGATCGCCCGCACGCCCGCCAATCGAGCCGCGGGAACCCCGAGCAGATTCGACCATAAATCGTGGGTGTGTACGACGTCGAAGTTCTTTCTCCTAAGGAACCAACTCAGCCGCAACAACTGATAAAGACCGGCTGGACTATCCATGCCGCCTTTGGGATAAAACTCTCGCACGACAACGTTGGTTCCCTGCAGCCGTTCCAGCAATGGACCTCGAGCCCGCAGGCACCCCAAGGTTACATCGTACCCGGCCTCAGGAATCCGCAGCGCCAATTCCACCGCCTGGGTTTCGGTGCCGCCGATGTTGAGCGAGTCCACCAGATAAAAAACTTTACGTCGCGGACGCGCAGAGGGATGACTCCGCCCGGCGCTGGCGACCGCCAGCACATCGGGCGACGTTTTTCTATTTTCGCTGACGTTCACCAGGAATGATCCTATCGAAGGCCAAGAATTCAGGCTTAGTTACCTACGTATATCCCTCTTAGCCGGTGGAAATCGGACTCACGTGCTTAAATACTATCTGTGGTTTGCGCTGCTGGGTATGAAATGGGTGGTGCATGCACCGAGCGTGTGTGATTGTAACGCCTTCAATCGTGGGAATTCCCATGGTTGCTTGAAAGAGGGATAAAGTTTTCCGCATGAATCCATCGATTAGCGTTTTCGGTTTAGGCTATGTGGGCACGGTCACCGCGGCCTGCCTGGCACACAAGGGACATAACGTAATCGGCGTCGACTTGAGTTCGTCTAAGGTCGAGGCCATGCAATCCGGCCGCAGTCCTATTGTTGAGCCGAACGTGAGCGACCTGATTTCCCAGAGCCATGCGGCAAAACATTTGCATGCCACCTCGGACTCCGCGTATGCCGTGATGAACAGTGATGTCTCCTTTCTCTGTGTGGGAACCCCCAGTCTGCGGAATGGCAAACTCGATCTTGGACACATCGAACCGGTTTGCCGCGATATTGGACAGGTTCTGAAGAAAAAAACGAGATTCCATCTGGTCGTCCTTCGCAGCACCGTACTACCGGGAACGGCCGAAACCATTGTTGTTCCAGCTCTCGAAAAATCCAGCGGAAAGAAACTTGGCGAAGATTTTGGGGTCTGCGTTAATCCCGAGTTCATGCGCGAAGGCACTGCTGTCGCCGATTTTCTGGAACCGGCCATGACCGTGATCGGTGCAGCAGAGGCGAAACACAGCGGCATTTTGCGCGAGGTTTATCAGTGGGTCCCGGGACGAATCTTCGAAACGTCTTTCCGTTCCGCCGAGATGGTGAAGTACGTTTGCAACGCGTGGCACGCGGTAAAAGTTTCTTTTGCCAATGAAATTGGCACGCTGGCAAAAGAGCTGGGGGTTGACGCGGAAGCGGTAACTGAAATCTTCACCGCTGACACCAAGCTCAACATTTCTCCTACTTATCTGAAACCCGGCTTCGCTTTCGGTGGTTCCTGTCTGCCCAAGGATGTGCGTGCACTGAGCTACCGGGCCAAGGAACTGGACCTCAACCTCCCGCTGTTTCAATCCATTCTTCCCAGCAATGAGGAGCACCTGGATCGCGCGGTTGAGATGGTCCTCGCAACCGGCAAAAAGAAAATTGCCGTTCTCGGATTAAGCTTCAAAGCCGCCACTGACGATCTACGGGAGAGTCCTCAGGTGCAACTCGTGAAGCGGCTTCTTGGCGAGGGCCGGCAGATTCGCATCTGGGATGACAATGTCTCTCTGGGGCACTTGATCGGATCTAACCGGCAGTATATCGAAGAAGTGATTCCTCATATCGGCTCCCTGCTTTCGACCAGCATGAAAGAGGTCGTCGGCGACGCCGAGGTGGTCGTAATCGCAACCCGAGGGCTGAATAAAGAGGAGTTGCGCCGGTGCCTCCGACCCGACCACACCGTGATCGACCTGGTAAACCTGGAGCGAAAATCGCGGCCTGCGTCATCCGGCCCCTATGAAGGGATTTGCTGGTAACCGCCGCTGCCATGAAGATCCTGTGGGTTAAAGCTGGCGGCCTGGTTCCACCCGATACCGGTGGAAAAATCCGCAGCTACAACATCCTCCGCCAGTTGGCGCGCCAGCATTCTGTTACTTTTTTTTCGTTCTACGCTGCGCACGATCCCGACGTTCATGCAGACTTGAAGAACGTGTTTGAGCGCGTGGTCACGATTCCTCTGAAAATTCCCGCAGCAAAAAGTTTCGCTGAGATGCGCGAATATGGCGTTCGTCTTTTCTTGACAGAGCCGTACGGCATTACAAAGTATTGCCGTCCCGAAGTGCGGCGGGCATTGCATGCGTTGCTTGAGCAGAATCAATATGATGTGATTCTTTGCGATTTTATGGCTGCGGCAGGCGTGATTCCATGGGATTCTTCGACCCCCAAGGTCTTATTCACTCATAACGTAGAAGCTACAATTTGGCGCCGCCACTATGAAGTCGCCAGCAATGCAATCTGGAAGGCAATCTCCTGGCTGGAATGGCGAAAGATGGAAGCTGCCGAACGACGTTATCTGCGTCTTGCCGATCGTGTACTCACCGTATCGGAGACAGATCGTGACGCTTTCGCGTCTTTTCTAAAAATAGACAAGCTGACCGTGATCCCTACCGGCGTCGACGTGGAGTACTTCCAGCCAACCGCTGGAGAGGAAGCCGCGAATTCCCTGGTCTTTACAGGTTCGATGGATTGGCTGCCGAATGAAGATGCGATTTTTTATTTCGTGGATTCCATTTTGCCGCTGATTAAATTGCAGTGCCCTGATGTCTCGCTGAAAGTAGTCGGTCGCAGCCCGTCTCGTAAACTGCAGGCGTTGGCCGAGACAGAGAAAAGCATTCGCCTCACCGGTTGGGTCAACGACATTCGACCATTCGTGGCGCGAGGTGCAGTGTGCATCGTTCCTCTGCGCATTGGCGGCGGCACTCGCCTCAAAATCTTTGAAGCGATGGCGATGGGCAAGGCGGTCGTTTCCACGTCGGTGGGAGCTGAGGGTCTGGCAGTGCGGTCAGGCGAGAATATTCTTCTGGCCGATGCAGCGAATGATTTCGCAGAGTCGGTGACCTCCCTCCTTCGCGATGCCAAACGACGGCAGCAGTTGGGAAGCGCCGCCAGGACGCTGGTTCAGGAGAACTACAGCTGGACCAAAGTAGCCGACGACTTTGCTCGCACCCTGCAAGGAGTCGTCATTCCTGCGAACCCCGCGGGATTTCAGAAAGGGAAAGACTCTACCCTTTAGACCACTCCCTTTAGGCATGTACTTCCGCGCTCTTAGGGCCCTGTCCCGCAGTTATCTGTCGTCCTGCATAAGCCCGATCTAAGGTTTGAAAGTGGGCGCGCCAGCTTTCACGGCGCCCAATTTCGATCCAAATTTTTTCGCTTCGAGGTAAAGATGAAACTCCCCCTGTACCGTCTGAAGCTTCTCCGAGCTTTTGAGTCAATCTCTGCCTATCAAAGCGCTATCCTCACCGGAATCCTTTTCCTCCCCGTGTTGGCAACCGTAGGATGCACTTCCGCGATAACACCCGCCGCGGCATCCAACGCGGCCACCGATCAGCACGTCGCCACGACGCCGTCCATCCAACTCACTCCGGGAAACTCGATGGTAACGCCTGGCGCCAATATTCAGTTTTCGGCGCTCATGAGCGATACAACCGATACGGCGGTAACCTGGTCGGCTAATGGAGGAGTCATTTCTAGCACCGGGCTGTTCGTTGTGCCTAATGCTAAACCCGGTACTGTTTTTCAAATCGTAGCTACCAGCAGGGCTAACCCGTCCTCGCACGGCCTGGCGAGCGTGGCGATCGCTTCGTCATCCGCGCCCACCGGCAATCCCGGGGGTGGATCGACTCCGACATCGGGGCCGGATAATCGCTACTGTGAAGCTGGAGACGTTCCCAACTTTGGAACCATTGACGGACCTGCGGCTGCGCCCATTGCTTGTTATGAGACGGCCGTGACTTCAACGCCTTCGCCCGGGGTAGTTGTTAAAGTCTCCTCGGCCGCAAACCTGCAAACCGCTATCGATAGCGCGAGTTGCGGAGATACGCTGGTGCTCCAGGCGGGGCAAACGTATCCCGGATTCACTTTGCGCGCGAAGAGCTGCGACGCGAACCACTACATCACCATTCGCAGCAGCGCGGCGGGTTCTGGTCTGCCCGCGGAAGGCGTTCGCGCCACGCCCTGTAACGCAGGGGTCGCGTCGTTGCCGGGCCGACCGGCATTGAACTGCGCCTCTACGGCCAAGGTGATGCCGCGGATCGCCGGTGCGGCGAAGCAAGACAAAATCATTGGCGCCGACGATGGCGCCAATTACTACCGGCTGGTGGGGCTGGAAATTGCCGACACTGAGGCCAACGGCGCGGCTAATGGGTTTTACAATCTCATCCTGCTGACCAGCAACGACCACATCATCTTCGATCGCTGCTGGATTCACGGATCGCCAACCGGCGAGGATGTAAAAGGCGTGGAGTTTACCGACAGTTCCTATATCGCAGTAATCGACTCTTACATCTCTGACGTGCATTCGAAGGTTTCGGGTTACGGAGCGGATTCCGCGGCGATTGGTTCTATCACCGGCACCGGGCCGGTAAAGATTGTCGACAACTTCCTGGAAGCCGCAGGAGAAAATGTTCTTTGGGGCGGCGGAACATCGAACACCAATGTAACCGACGTCGAGATGCGCCGAAACCACTTGTTCAAACCCTTCACCTGGTGGAAGTTGAGCCCAACCTATTTCGGCACGCTCTTTGTCACCAAGAATCTGTACGAAAGTAAAACCGGCATCCGCCAGTTTGTCGAAGGCAATATCTTCGAGAACAACTGGGCAATGGCGCAAAAGGGCACCGCCATTCTCTTCACTCCAAAGAATCAGTATGGAAGATGTCCGGAGTGCAGCGTTCATGACATCATTTTCCGCTATAACATCCTTCGCCACTCAGTGGATGGAATTGGAATGGCGCCTGTTTATGCCACCACTTGTCCAGGTGAGGCGGGGGGCGGCACGGGAAACTGCCTGTATCTCTCGGGTGGACTGTACAACCTGAGCATTCACGACAATCTTCTCGACGATATAAACGAATCGACTTACTCGCCGGGCGCCTGCTGCAGTGATGGCTTTCTGTTTAACATCCAGACCGACCAACCCACGAATTGGCCGCACGATATCTCGATCGACCACAATACCGGATTTCCCGTGGGCTCCGGCATCGCGAATGTCACTATTGTCGCTAAACCCCAGGTCTTCGCCAATTTCTCATTCGAAAATAATTTAATGACTACTGGAGACGGCGGCTTTCACCAAGTACTACCCGGGAACAAAAAACCTGGATGTGCCGCGCCGCTTGGATCCGGAATGGTTGGTGCGCTGAACGGCTGCATGGGAGACACCTGGACTGCGGCGGGCAACGTGTTTGCGAACACTTCGACGAAGTCGTCGAAACTATTGCCCGGAAGTCCACTTCCTGCGCGCAATTTCGAAGCGCCAAACTTCGATGGGCTTGGTCTCATGGACTTCAATAAAGGGAACGGCGGCAACTATCAACTGTCTCCAACCAGCCCGTTCAAAAATGCCGGTACTGACGGGAAGGACCCAGGCGCGGATATGGACGGCTTACAGACTGCCACAGCCGGCGTGCTGTAATCGCGAGATCTCAGGCGGCGTCGCGCTTCTGGACGCCGCTCAGTGCTCAGCTTCCTGTCGGCGACGGCAGCTAAGAACTCTCACCCTGTTTCTGTAGCTTCAAGGTTACAATCGTGGCGAAGCGTTCCGCGCCTGAAAAGTTTTTCAGGATCCAGCGATCGAGTCTTGATGCTGCCGGACCCGCGGGCGCCAGAAACCGGTGTACCAGCGGCATAAATGGAAGCCGGAAATAGCGTTGCTCCAGAACCTTGAAGCGCTCTGTCACAACACGAAGCTCTTCGCGAGTCAAAGGATGTTCGAAGTCCGAGATGTCCTCGTGAGCCGGCAAGAGTCCTCTCAGGAAAGCGTACGTCCGGGAAAAGCGGATTGGTTCCCGAAGGATAACTACCCCGCCATTGACTAGAATTCTGGCCATTTCGTCCACTACCCGCGCGATATCAAGATGGTGAATCAGGGCGATGCAGAAGATCACATCCACGGACTCGTCAGGCAGGCCTGTATCGTAAGCCGAGCCAACCTCCAGCCTCGCTTCCAGGTTTGCGTCGTTTAAACGTTTGCGCGCTAAAGCAATTAAGTCTGGCGAAATATCCATGCCAATGACGCGGGCTCCGCGTTCAGCCAGGGGAACTGTGTTTTCCCCGGTCCCACAGCCAAAGTCGAGCACGGTCTTGCCCCGGACATCGCCCAGCAGATGAAACGCATATTCGAGAGCAAAGGGCGTATCCCGAGGTGGATTCCGGTAGCGATCAATTTGAGCGCGATCGACTCCTCTGAGAACGATTTTCCGAGCTTCCTCGGCGCTGCGTTCAATCTCAGCCTGATCGCGCTCCGATAATCGACTATCCCTTGCATCCATCCCTTTTGCCTCCGACGTTCGCCCTTTTGCCTGATCGCGCAGTGAACCGAAGTTTAATGTTGTCACCCCTTGCACTTGCGGGCAAAGGCTTCAAAAGATCCCGGTCGAAACTCGGGTTACGGGCAGGCCGCCCACTGAGCCGCGGCTCGGCGCAATCGTTACCTCAGATATACTATATGGGCGTCGGCATTCTGCTTTCGCAATGGAGCCGACCTCATCCTATGTCTAAGCATATAAATAACTTACCACTGCTGACGGCTATGATCATTAGCAGCCTGCTTGTGGCGGCTGCTCCGGCAACCGCGCAAGGTGCTGGCAATTTTGACGGTCCGGCTGAATTGCCCCGCGTTTATGTAAAAAGCTCAGTCGCAGACACGCCAGCGCCAGGAAAAGTGTGGCGACTGAAAGAGGGCGATTCCATACAAGAAGCGTTGAGCCGCGCAGCTTGCGGTGACGTGATTGAACTGCAGCCTGCGGCTACGTTTGATGGCTCGTTCGAACTCCCCTCGAAGTCCTGCGACGACAATCATTGGATCATTCTTCGAACCGGTAGTCCGGGATCCAGCTTGCCTGCGGAAGGCACGCGCATCACTCCCTGCTACGCGGGGATTGCTTCCCTTCCGGGTCGGCCCGTGGTGCAATGCAATTCTACTCGGAATGTGATGGCTCGCATCGGCGGATCTCCCCACCAGAACAGGATTGTTAGCAGCGACCCTGGGGCCAATCACTACCGCTTCATAGGCCTTGAAATCGCTGACACGGGAACAAATGGTCCAGAGGGTGGCTTTTGGAATTTGGTCTTGTTGAAAAACGCTGACCACATCATTTTCGACCGGTGCTGGATCCATGGATCACCCACCGGCGAAGACGTTAAGGGAATCGTCTTCGAAGCCAGTTCCTACATTGCTATCGTCGACTCCTACATTTCCGACATTCATTCCAAGACTTCGGCTAACGGTGCGGACTCATCGGCCATCGGGTCAGTTACCGGCATTGGACCGGTAAAAATCGTGAACAACTTCCTGGAGGCTGCAGGCGAAAATGTGCTTTGGGGCGGCGGCCGCGCCGATACCACTCTCTCCGACATCGAGTTCCGCCACAATTACGTCTATAAGCCACTCACCTGGTGGCACAAGCACCCCAGCTTTTTTGGAACGCAGTTCTCGGTGAAAAATCTCTACGAAACCAAGAACTCAATTCGCGAACTGATTGAAGGAAACATCTTCGAAAACAACTGGGCGCAATCGCAAAAGGGTACGGCCATCCTGCTCTATCCGAAAAACCAATACGGCCAATGTCCTTCGTGCGTAGTGCGCGACCTCACTTTTCGCTACAACATTATTCGCCACACGGTAAATGGCATAGGCATCGCCGCAACCGACGCGACCACCTGCCGTGGCGAACCGGGCAATGGCACAGGGCATTGCAGTTTTCTCTCCGGCGAAATCGCCCGCGTGAATATTCACGACAACATTCTGGAAGACGTTAATACGAAAACCTACGCGCCCGGCGATTGCTGCTCGAATGGCTGGCTTTGGTCGGTTGCGACCAACCAGGACAAGAACTGGCCGCATGACGTAACGATCGAGCATAATACTGGATTCCCCACCGGGGTCGGCATTCTTGTAACTTACGACGGCCCGCAAGCCCAGATCGAGAAACTTATCTTCCGTAATAACCTGGTGGGCTCCGGCAACTTGGGCGTACATGCGTTTCCGCCGGGCGGCGGACGTCCCAGCTGCCTGGTACCGGGCGGAGCAGTTGCGATGCTCGAACGCTGCTTCGACAATTCCTGGATTTTTACCAACAATGTGATTGTGCAAACCAATGACAAACCGGGATTGCCCGGCGACCCTTACCCCAAGACTCCGCACTGCGGTGCTGCGCCTTCTTGCGAACAGTTTTTTGTCAATGACTGGAAAGCAGTTCACTTCGTCGATTATCGCGATGGAATGGGAGGAGACTATCACCTCTCGCCGTCCAGTCGTTATCGAAAGGCGGGATCAGACGGCAAAGACATTGGAGCGGACATCGATGCCGTTTCCGAGGCAACGAAGAACGTCGCGCCCTGAGTCTGCCCCGAGGAATTGCAACCCCCTATCGACCGTAACCTGTGACAAAAAGATCGCTCTGATATATTTAGGGCAAATTATGATTTGCGCAGATTGTTACATTCTCGCGGCCTAGGTTGTTCCCGAACATCATGAAGCAAATTCTCCGAAAAGGGCTGAAGGATATCATCGTCGATGAGGTTCCCGATCCCGTTGTCAGCCCGCATCACGTGCTGATCCGGCCGATTTATTCCCTGATCAGCAGTGGGACGGAAACTGCCAGCATTCACAATGAAGGAGTTCTGAAAGCAGTCGCCGATAATCCTTCTCAACTGGGAAAAATCTGGAGCGTGCTAAAGTCCCAAGGTCCGATGAAGACCTTCGCTGAAGTAAACGCGAAGTTCAGCGAGTATGCCGTGCTTGGTTATGCGGGTGCGGGCCTGGTAGCGGAGAAGCATCCGACTGTCACCGGAATCGAAGTTGGAGACCGGGTTGCCTACGGCGGTGAAGGAACGGGCCACGGAGAAACGGTTCGGGTTGGCCGCAACCTGGTGGCGCGAGTGCCGGAAAACGTCTCGTTTGAACGTGCTTGCTTTACGACCCTGGGCAGCATCGCCATCAACGGGGTGCGCATCGCTAATATTTCCCTCGGCGATAAAGTTGCGGTCATCGGTCTCGGCCTCGTCGGCCAACTGATCGCCCAGTTGGCGCGCCTGCAGGGTGGATTCATTATCGCTAGCGATCTCAAGCCTGATCGTGTGGAACTGGCGCACCAACTGGGTGCGGATGCGGCGTTGGTGGGAGGCTCAGAACTGTCCGCGCAGATTCGCTCAATCACCAATGGCCAGGGCGTGGATTGCGTAATCATTGCCGCCGCCGCGAAATCGGATGCGCCGTGCCGGATCGCAGTTGATATCTGCCGCGATCGCGGCCGCATCGTGGATGTGGGGGCCGTGGAACTAAGTTTTCCCTGGTATGAGACTTATTTGAAAGAAATTCAGGTACTGATGGCGCGCGCTTACGGACCCGGGAGCTACGATCCAGCCTACGAACTGCAAGGACAGGATTATCCGTTGCCCTACGTTCGCTGGACAGAAAACCGCAACATGGAAGAGTTTTTGCGCCTCCTATCGCAGGGCCGCATACAGATCGATCCGTTGATCACGCACCGCTTCCCGCTGGAAGACGCGGCCAAGGCGTACGAAACTATTATGGATGCTTCCTCGAACAGCCTGGCTGTGCTCGTGAAGTATCCGGCTGCGGATTCAGCTTCGCCTCTGGCAGAGTTTCAACCGAAACGTCGCGTGGAAGTAAATGGGCATGCCGGCTCAACTTCGGCAATCGGCGTCGCTTTGGTTGGAGCTGGCAATCTGGCGCGCTGGGCTCACTTGCCAAACCTTAAAAAAACTCCCGGAGTGCGGCTCCGCGCCATCCACTCTTCCAGCGGAGCGCGGGGCAAGAGTTATGCCCGGCGATTCGGTGCGGATTATTGTGCCAGTGAATATGCGGAAATTCTGAAGGATCCGGAAATTCAGGCGGTCGTGATTGTAAGCCGCAATCAACAACACGCGGCGCAGACTCTTGCGGCATTGCACGCGGGCAAGCACGTCTTTGTCGAAAAGCCGATGGCCCTCACGCAAGAGGAGTGCCGCGAATTATCTAGCGCGGTGGAAGAAACTGGAAAGCAACTTACCGTCGGATTCAACCGACGCTATGCGCCCACTTATCTTGCGCTGAAGAAACAACTGGTCAAGCGAAGCGGCCCAGCGGTGTTGAATTGCCGGATTAATTCGCCGGGAATTTCCGGCTCCTACTGGATGGCCGACCCTGCCAGCGGCGGCGCCATCCTCGGTGAGGCATGTCACTTCGTAGACTTGATGTATTGGCTGTTCGATTCCGAGCCGGTCGAAGTATCGGCTTACTCGCTTCCCACGGACAAGAAGGATCCCATCGGAGAAAATAATCTTGTCGCTGCGTTTCGCTTTGCCGACGGATCTATCGCAAATCTGACTTATTCAACCGTCGGAAGCCGGACTTCTGCCGGTGAGCGAGTGGAGGTTTTCGCCAACGGAGTCGGGGCTTCTGCCGAGGACTTCAAGCGGTCTGTTCTGCGAACCGGAATGATCCGAAAGAGTTCAAGCTGGTTTGCCGAAAAAGGCTATGAAGCGCAGATGCGGGCTTTTTTTTCCGCGCTGCAGCAAGGCAAATCGCCTGACATCACAGTGCGCGACGGGGTGCGCTCCACTCTCGGCTGTCTCTGCATGCTGCAGTCAGCGCGGGAGCGCGAGCCACGCCCCATTAATATCGAAGATTTTCTCGCTGCGCCACCCCGATGAGAGTACTGCAGCTAGGTCCCTATCCGCCGCCGCATGGCGGAGTGCAGAGCAACCTGGTGGCAATCCGCACTTTCCTCCGCCGTCACAGCGTGCCCTGCGCGGTGATCAACATTACCCGGCATCGAAAGCCCGACTCCGACGGGGTTTACTATCCCAAATCTGCCGCGGCCCTGATTCAACTTCTGCTGCGATTGGATTACGATGTCATCCATCTCCATGTTGGAGGAATGCTCAGCCGAAGGCTCCTCAGTCTGGCCCTGGTTTGCACTCTCATGCGTAAATCGAAGGCGGTGATGACGTTTCATTCGGGAGGCTATCCCTCGTCTGAGGAAGGCAAATCTACAACGCGAAATTCTCTTGCCGGTTTTGTGCTTCGCCGCTTCGATGGCCTGATCGGCGTGAATCCGGAGATCATCAGTTTTTTCCAACGCCTGGGTGTTGCCCCAAATCGCACGCGCTTAATCTACCCGCATTCTTTTTTGCTGGAAGAAGACTCGCCGACGCCTCTACCAGAACCTCTTGCATCTTTTTTCAGCGAACACAGTCCGGCGCTAATTTCAGTCGGCCTGCTGGAACCGGAATATGATCTTCCCTTGCAGATCGAAGTCCTGGGACAAGTCCGCGAAAGGTTTCCTTCAGCTGGATTGTTGTTGATTGGATCGGGAAGTCTTGAGCAGGACCTCCGCGCAAGAATCGGCACATGCGCTTATGCAGATCGCATCCTGCTTTGTGGTGATGTCGCACACGCCATCACGATGGCTGCGATTTCTCGGGCAGACCTCATGCTGCGCACTACCCTTTTCGACGGAGATGCAGTCTCGGTCCGGGAAGCCCTTCATCTAGGTACACCGGTAATCGCCAGCGACAACGGCATGCGGCCGGCCGGCGTACACTTGATCCCTAAATCAAACCTGCCCGCTCTTTTGCGCGCAATCGAGGAAACACTGGCGCAGCCCTCGCGCAGCCAATCAGATCGCGGCATCGACGAAAGCAATGTGCAGGCAGTATTCGATTTTTATCGGGAATTGATAGAGGGAAAAGCAATTTGAGCGGGTTAGGAATTCTGGAACCCCTCAAATCCACGACAGATCGCGCGTTACCAGCAATTTTCCCAGCGGGGTCTTCGCCTTCAGATAAAGCTTGCTGTCAAAATATTTCCGGTAGGTGGCTCGCATGCGCTTCAGTCCGGCACGATCCAAGGCTTTGCGATCAGTCGTTCCCAATTCGTATCCCAGTTCTTTCAGGGTTCCGCCGACCAGCCCTTCAAACATGGCGAGATTCTCGGGAGTGTAACTGCTTTTCCAGCGGCCGGCCGGATTGAATGTTTCGGACGAACCCTCATTGAACGAAGTGTTCGGAGAGCTGACGGAACCGATTCCTACTTTCTGGATGCGATCGTAATCGAGATCATGATCGATAAATGATCCGAGGCGCGCCAAGGTTTCCCGCGGGCTTCCGACAAGATCTTCGAAGCGCACTTCCGTATAGTCCGCGCCAAGATCTCGTCCGTCTTTGCGGCCCTTGTTCACCATCCACTCCCAATAAATGCCGGCAACCATGACTGATGGCGTCTTATCCCAGGGCAAGCGGCGAATATAGCCTTGCTTCTCCGTAGACAGCGCCGAATCACGCCCGTCGCGAATGATATGAATAATCAACGCGTTCGGAATCGTTTCTTTGATTCGATGCAGGTGCAGCAGGTGTTCCGGCGTGGTATCGGCCCAGCGCTCGACACCTTGTTTGCGGGCCATCTGCTCCATGATAATGCTGAGAAAATCTCCGCCATTCCTGCACTCCGCCATCACCCGCTCTTCGAGCGGAGCTTTTTCCAATTCCGACAGAGTGTAGAGGCGAGTCTGATACCAGGCGTCCAATAGACGCCGTTTGTTTCTAGCCACGCTGAGATCGCCAAATCGCGGCTCCAGCAGATTGATGACATTCGATTCGGTGCGATAGACGGCAAAATTTCCCGAGGACAGCAGCATGTGATACAGCAAGGTTGTCCCTGATCGCCCGCAACCGAGCACAAACACCGGCGCTTTACCCCGGGAATAAACCTTTGAGTTCGCCCTCATTGTTTTCTTTAAGCTCTGCATAGTAAAAAATATTCAATACTGCACTGCTTTTCAGTTGCTCGCTGCCTCTGGCTCCGTAGACATCACGGGCGCTTCCGTGTGCGAAGAGTGCTTTATTTCGCCCTCGAAAATATTCGGCGGCGCGTGCTTAGCGCCCCATTGGTTCGGTGACTCGATGAAATTTCTGTGCCACAGTTCCAGCACAAGCATGCGCCAGAGCAATCCCGAACGATTTCTGCGGCCCCGTACATGCTCATCCACCAGCGATCGCACCGCCTCAGGCTTGAAATATCCGCGCTGCAA
>JBAVGI010000268.1:0-4288 GCA_049684755.1 Candidatus Sulfotelmatobacter sp. | reverse complement strand
CGGAGGCGGCGATCAGCCGCCTCCGGGACTCAAGTATATGTCATGCAGCGCAACGCTTGGTCATGCACTGGAACGCTTTGTTCCCGCTCTCGGCTTGTTGCATGCCGTTCGCAGGCGATCGACCTCGGCCTCGGACAGCGTGCGAAACTCCCCTGGCGGAATATCGAGCGTGAGCGGGCCATAGCGGACCCGCTTAATCTTCTCCACATGATGTCCGATTTTCTCAAACATGCGCCGGATCTCGCGATTGCGTCCTTCGATCAGCGTGACCTCGTACCACGGATTATTCGCCTCTTTCACCAGCCGGATGCCTGCGGGCGCCGTGCGCACTCTTCTGCCGCTTTCCGTCTCGATAGACACGCCAGCGCGAAATTTCTCAAGCGATTCAGGGCTCGGTACTCCCGCAATCTTCACCACATACGTCTTCGGAACCTGAGACGCCGCTTTCATCAGCTTGTTCGCCAGTGCTCCGTCGTTGGTCAGCAACAACAGGCCTTCGCTGGCATAATCCAGCCGACCCACGGGATAAACCCGTTTCTTCACTCCGCGAATTAACTGCATGACGGTCGGACGTTTTTCCGGATCGCTCACCGTCGTCACATAACCCTTCGGTTTATTGAGCAGCAGGTAGACGTGATGCTGCGCTCCCTGCAGCAGTTTGCCATTCACCCGAATATGGTCGGTCTCCGCATCTGCCTTGGTCCCGAGCTCCGTAACTACAGCGCCGTTCACCTTAACGTGGCCTGCGCTGATCAATTCCTCGGCTTTGCGGCGGGAAGCAATTCCGGCGGCGGCAATAATTTTTTGCAGACGTTCAGCAGGCATATGTGCAAGGCTTCCCAGCCTAATGTGAACTACTCTTTTTGCGCCGCGGATTCTGGAACCGCTGCGGCAGAGGGCTCGGCCAGATCGGAAGGTTCGGAGTTCCGCTCGGAAGAATTGGAGTTGTCTTGCGCTGCTTCTTCCGCCGGAACCAGTTCGGACTGAAACGATTCTGCCACTAACTTCTCGAACTCCTCCATGCTGGGCAGTTCGTTGACATCCTTCAATCCAAAGCGCATCAGGAATTCTTTGGTCGTCTTATAAAGAATCGGTCTCCCGATAACCTGCTTGCGCCCGGCAGTTGTGATCAGCTTGCGATCCAGCAGAGTCGCAATCACTCCGCCGGAATCCACGCCGCGAATTTCGTTGATCTCAGGGACTGTGGCCGGCTGTTTGTAGGCGATCACTGCCAGCGTTTCAAGAGCCGGCAGCGATAGCCGGACCGGCGGCTTCAGACTCTTCGCAAAACTCCGCACCATCTCATGCTGCTCCGGTTTGGTGGACATGCGATATCCACCCGCAACCTGGCGAATCTCAATTCCGTGCTCGGAGGTTCCATAATCCGCAGCCAGCGCTTCCAGCGCCGCACGCACTCGCGATTTTACTTCGCTTTCATCCGCCGCGCCTTCGGCAACTGCCGACTCTTTGACGAGCTGAACCATCTGCTCAGTGGAGATCGGCGTCTCTGCTGCATAAATGATGGCTTCGAGTTGAGCTTTTAAACTCATAAATCCGATGGTAGCTCTACTATCTCCAATCATCCCGCACAGCGGCCTGCTCAGCCATTACCGCCTCGAATCCAATGTGCTTGCGCACCGCAATCTCACCAAACAATTCGTCCTGACGAACCTGAATCGCCTGCAGCCGCACCATTTCAAGCAACGCGAGAAACATGCATACGAGAGCCTGCCGCGAAGGGACGCGCAGTAACAACGGCTTCAACCGGATCGGCCGCGATTCGAGCTCCAGCCTCCGCCGCAGATAATCAATCATCTGGCCGACAGTGACCGTTTCTTCGTTCACGTTGATCATCGGCCGCGTGCGCACGCGCTCTAAGATTTGCTGAAAAGTCTTGACGAGATCGATCACGTCCGCGGCCATCTCCGGCTCGGTGCCTTCGGCGTCCATAAATTCCTTCAAGGCCGGATTCGTCAGCACCGCTTCTTCAATCTGCTGCTTCTGCAAAAGCATCTGCGCGGCTGACTTAAACTTTTCGTGCTCCAGCAGCCGGTTGACCAACTCAGTTCGTGGATCTTCCAACTCTTCAGCTTTTGCCGAGGGATCGCGAGGCAGCAGCATCTTTGACTTGATGTGAATCAGAACCGCGGCCATATAAATAAAATCCGCCGCCACGTTCACATCCAGTTCGCGAATCTTTTCCACATACGTCAGATATTGCGCCGTGATACGCGCAATCGGAATGTCGTAGATATCGATATCCTGCTTGCGAATCAGATCCAGCAGCAGGTCGAGCGGTCCTTCATAGACGTCGGTCACTGAAACGGCAAACGGAGAATCGCTTTCTTCTTTGTTTTCTTTTTGCGAATTTGATTTTTCTGAATCTGGCTTTCCAGAAGGGTTCGCGCGCGCCGATTGGCTCGCGCCAAGCCCGGGCGGCGCAAACTCCGGTAAGCCGCTCGCGGAGCTAATGATTCTATTTTCCATCCTGGTTTCCATTCCCTCCCGCTGGCGGCTCGTACACAAGCGACATTCCCATAGCCTTGCGCACGTCGTTCATGGTCTCGGCCGCCGCGGTGCGCGCCCGTTCACTGCCTGCCTCAAGAATATCCCAAGCCAGCCGCGGATTGTCTTCGAATTTCTTACGCCGCTCCTGCATCGGGCTCAACAGTTGCACCAGCGCATCGGCCGCCCAACTCTTGCACTCGATACATCCAATGCTAGCCGACCGGCAGCCGACATTCACTTTCTGCAATGTAGCGCTGTCGCTGAAAATTTTATGCAGATCGCCCACCGGACAAACATCCGGATTCCCCGGGTCTGATCGCCTTACGCGCGCTGGATCAGTCACCATCGTCTTCAGCTTCTGCCGCACCACCGGCTCCGGGTCGGTGAGCAGAATGGTGTTGCCATAGGACTTCGACATCTTGCGCCCGTCAGTGCCCGGCAACTTGGGTGCGACCGTGAGCAACGATTGCGGCTCGGGAAAAACTTCGCCGTAAAATCCGTTGAACCGCCGCGAAATTTCGCGAGTCAGCTCCACATGTGCGACCTGGTCCTCGCCGACCGGAACCACGTTTGCCTTATAGACTAGAATATCCGCCGACTGCAGCACGGGATAGCCGAGAAATCCATACGTTCCCAAATCTTTATCCTTGATGTTTTCCCGTTGTTCCTTATAAGTCGGAACCCGTTCCAGCCAGCCCAGCGGCGTGATCATGGAAAACAGCAGGTGCAACTCAGCATGGGCCGGGACGTGCGACTGGATGAAAATCACGGACTTCTGAGGATCGAGACCAGCCGCCAGCCAGTCCAACGCCACGTCCAGTGAATTCTGTTTCACTCGCGAAGTATCGGCGTAATCGGTGGTAAGCGCGTGCCAGTCGGCCACTTCAAAGAAACACTGGTACTCATCCTGCATGCGCACCCAGTTGTCGAGCGCGCCGACATAATTTCCAAGGTGCAATTTTCCGGTCGAGCGCATGCCGCTGAGCACGCGCTTACGCAATTTATTCGGAGTTGTCATCGTTTCTTGAGCAAATCGCAAGGAAGTACCGCGCCATCACAGCTCGCTGAATGCAAAGGTGTCAGCTTCATGCAGAGTATTGTCGATACTACCATGCAGGAGTCAGAATTTCGGAGTTGAGCCGCGCGAGAAGAACGATCTGCTCTCGCATGTTTTATAATTCGTCGCCACTCCGGTTCCAAGAAAAAAGTAAATGAAACTACGCGCGTTGAATCCGCCATTTATTCTCACTCTTTTTTGTGTCGCCGTTGCCGCATTGCCTGCGCAAACCGTTCCGGCATTCGATCTGGTCATCACCAACGGCCACATCATCGATGGCACGGGCTCACCCTGGTATTCCGGCGATCTCGGTATACGCGATGGAAAAGTTGCTGCCATCGGCAATCTCGCCGCGGCCCGTCGAAAACGCACCATCGACGCGGGCGGCAAGGTCGTCGCGCCTGGCTTTATCGATATGCTCGGCCAGTCGGAACTCTCCATACTCGTTGATCCCCGCCTGCCTTCAAAGATCTATCAAGGGATCACGACTGAAATTACCGGCGAGGGTGGCACCGTCGCGCCGCTCAACGATGCCATCATTCAATCCGATCACGCCGGATACGAGCACTATCACATCACTCCGGACTGGCGCACCTTCCGGCAATATTTCACTCGTCTTGAAAAGCAGGGCATGGGAATCAACCTCGCCAGCTACGTCGGCGCTACGCAAGTGCGCCGCATGGTTCTCGGGGATAACAACGTGCAGCCATCTCCTGAACAACT
>JBAVGI010000267.1:0-2611 GCA_049684755.1 Candidatus Sulfotelmatobacter sp. | reverse complement strand
CGCCGGAGCGGCGCTGTCGGCAGGCATCAGCGTCCGAGGGCCTCGCGTGTCACCATCGAGGCCCCCATTCTAGCACCGCAGCACGCAAGCGCCGTCCGCGTCAGTGATGCTGCACGAAACTGTAGCTGAACGTGAGCTCGAGCACCCGCGGCCGCATGGGTGTTTCCGTGAGAATCCACTGCCGGCTGGAGGTGAACAGGCTCTTGTTCTCGTTCGTCAGGTTGGTCCCCACCAGCGACACGCTCCACTCGCCCTTCGCCACCCCCGCCGACGCATCGAACGTAGTCCATGCCGGCTGGTTGTAGGCCTCGACGTTCCCGGACGCCGACAGCGAGTGCGCCTGGTGCTGGAAGCCGGCCTGCATGTAGGGGGTGTAGTCGCCCACCACCCAGTCGTATCGCAGCCGCAGGTTCGCCTGGAACGGGGGTGAGTTCGCGAGCGGGCTGCCGACGAGGCCATACACCTGCTCCATCGGGACCGCCACCCCGTTCACGTAACGATCCGTGATGGCCTTGCCGTAATTGACGCTCGCCGGATTGTTGTCGATGAGCGCGGGCGAGTTGGTCTGCGAGCTGCTGTTCCACGAGGCCGAGCCGTGCACGGACAGCCCGGCCATCACCCGCGCATCGACCTGCAGCTCGACACCGCGCACCCGGTAATCCGCACCGTTGGTGCCGAAGGTGAGATTGCCGAGCCCGCACTGCGGGCAGAAGAAGCCCACCTGCACGTTGCTCCAGTTCTCCTGGTAGACCGCGCCGTCGACCTGCAGACGGTGGTCGAACCACTGGGTCTTCCAACCGACCTCGTTGTTGGTGAGATCGTCGGACACATACGTCAGCGGCGTATTATATTGCGGCTTGCCGTCCGGGCCGGGGAGCTCCGCCGACGAGCCGCGGTTGAACCCGCCCGGCCTGAACCCCTGAGAGTACGTGTAGTAGACCATCACGTCCGGCATGATGTGCCAGGTGAGGTTGGCGCGGCCGCGCTTTCCGGTCTGCACGAGCGTATGCGGACTCTGCTTGGCGAAGTCCGTGCCGTAGGGCGTGGTGCACGCTCCGAAGTAGCTGGTCGTCGAATACTGGAAGCACCCGAAGCTGCCGACATCGCCGCCGAACGAGGCGTTGTACATGTTGAAGTAGCGGATGCCGCCGGTGATCGTCAGCTTGTGCGGAATGATGTCGAAATCGACCGAGGTGAAGGCCGCCTTCTGGATGAAGGTGCGCTGGAAGTCGTCGAAGAAGCCGGTACTGGAATTGCGCACGTTCGGATCGTTTGCCGGACCGTCCGGCCAGGGCGAGACCGGCAGGAAGCAGTACTCGGTCGGGCCGCCGGGTGCGCAGTCCGGTACGCTCTTGTAGAGCCATTCGGTGTCGTCGTAGAGCTTGTAATCCTCCCAGAAGAGGCCGACGAGACCCCGCAGCCGCCAGTCATTCGGCGTGCTGAGGCGCACCTCCTGGCTGATGTGCGTGTTCCGCTCCGTATCGTGCCAGCTCGAGCTCGGCGAATAGCAGGTGACGCCGGCTTTCTGATTGAACACGTTCGTGCACTGATAGTAGACCCCGTACAGCCCACGGGCGTAGTTGGTGTAGTCCTGCACCTGCTCGACGTTGCGCACCAGGTAGGCGCCGGCGTAGACGACGCTGAATGGCCCGATCTTGCCGTCGACGGTGAGCGCGGTATTCTCGAATTTGTCCTTGTCGTAGGACGGATTGAAGAGGTTCACCGAATAGGGCGGCAGCGGCTGGCCGCCGATCGGCGAGCCGCTCGGGGTCAGGCCGGCGCCCTCGGAGCCGTTCGGCATCTCGTAGAAGACGCCTTCGGCATCCATGTTCTGATACATCTGGCTGAGCAGCACGTCCCAGTCGTCATTCACCTTGTAGAGCAACTCCCCGCGGATACCCTGATAGGTGACCGGGTTGATGTCGTTGGCGGCGATCTGGTAGTTGTTGATCGAGACACTGTTCGGGGGCACCGCGCCGTTGAAGTAAGTGACGATGCCGAGATCCTGGCTGCCGCGCGAGAACGTCGCCGGCAGGTTGTTGATGTATCCGCCGCGGCGGTCGGTGAACACCACCGCACGCGCAGCCAGATGATCCTCGATGAGCGGAATGTTGAAGACCGCATTGCCGTTCGTGTTCGGATCGCCATGCGCGGTGATGCCGTAGCCCGCGTTGACGTCCACCTCCGTCGTATTGAGCTGCGGCTTGTTGGTGATGTAGCGGATGACGCCCGCCTGGGCCCCGGCGCCGAAGAGCGTCCCCTGCGGCCCCTCGAGGACCTCGATGCGCTGCAGGTCGACCGCGTAGATGTCCAGGTTGCGGCCCGGCAGCTGTGCCGACTGGTCGTCGAGGTAGACGGCGACGTTCGGGAAGCCGCCGACCGAGCCCTGACCCTGCGTGCCCAGCACGCCGATGCTCAGCCCGCGCATGAATACGACTCCCTGGCCCGGGCCCATCGTGCCAGTGGAGACGTTCGGCAGGTACTTTACGTAGTCATCGAACGTCTGCACGTTCAGCTGCTTGAGCGTCGAGCCGGTCAACGCCTCCATCGATATGGGCACGTTCTGGATGTTCTGCGCCCGGCGCTGCGCGGTGACGATCACAGTCTGGAG
>JBAVGI010000266.1:0-9224 GCA_049684755.1 Candidatus Sulfotelmatobacter sp. | reverse complement strand
AGGTTCTCCACCATCAGTCCGCTGCGCATCGACGAATGCACGTAAACCACGCTGATGTTAGGAACGTCAAAATCCGGCAGATTGGGAATCGGGGGGATGCTCGGGATCGGCGGAATCTGCACGTGGAAGCCCTTGTCCATCGATTCCATATTCGACCATTCCTTGCCGCGGTCCGCCAGTTGCACCTTGACCACCAGCGGCTGTCCGTCGCGGCTCACTCCTAGTGTGACCACGCGTCCCGGCGGCGTCTCCCGGATCATCCGGTGCAACTGGGTTTTGCTTTCGATGGCGGTGCCGTTCATGCTCAGGATCACGTCATGCTCCCTGAGGCCGGCTTTGCCTGCGGGAGCGTCCTGATCCACCATGGTCACTTCGACGCCCTTTTCTTCCTTCAGCTTCAGCACCCCGAGCCGGTCGGTCGTAATGTCGGCGATGTCCACGCCAAGATATGCGCTGCTGCCGGGATCTTCGCTGGGAATGCCGTACGAATGCGACGAGTCGGCTGTCCATCTTTGGGCAGCGTGCGACAGGTTGAGCATCAACGGCAGCACCGCAATCGTCGTCAGAATTTGTTTAAGCATCGCAGCCTCCGAAAAGCACTTGGTACTGATGCACCCCAATCACTTGTCATCCTGAAGCGGGCGCTCTTTGCTCGCTTCAGGGCCTGGGCGAGCCCCGCGAATCCACGAGTCTGCCCTGAGAGTGCGCAAGCGATCCAAGGGCGTTCGGCTCGGTTCCCTGTTATTGATTCGCCCGCCGGAAACAAATATCCCCGGTCGTGGTTCTCACCTTCAATACCGGACCGCCTCCGTTCAGATTGCCCTCAGCATTGAGCGTTCGCGGGCCCCACTTATCGCCCTCGCTGGCGACGTGGATGTCAGGAAACTCGGAGGTGATGTGATGTCCGTTGCCTAAATCCACGCTGGCGCGCACCGAGAGCGCCACATCCGGCGCAATGTAAACCGTAATGTCTCCCGCCGAAGTTTCCAGCTTGGAATCGCTGGCCGGAGCGCCAGTCTTCACGAACTTCACCACGATCCCGCCCGCACCAGTCTCCACCCGCGCCGATGGAACTCCGTAGAGTTCGATCCCACCGCCGCCGGTCTGCGCGTGTACGTGGCCCTTGGCGGACGCGAGATGAATGGTTCCTCCGCCGGTCTCAATTTCCGCAGCCCCGCCAATATCTCCCAGGTCGATATTTCCGCCGCCGGTTTCCGCCTTCACTTTTCCGCTGCACTGCCGTACGTCAATCCCGCCGCCGCCAGTCTCAATGCTGGCTCCCTGTGTCGCCGAAATAATCTGGATGCTGCCGCCGCCGGTCTCCGCGATGATCATTCCATTGGCGCGATGTACCTTGATCGATCCGCCGCCGGTGTGCAGCCCAATATCTCCGTTAATGGTTCCCACGTCGATCGATCCGCCGCCCGTCTCCGCGTGCGCGCCGCCGCCAATATCATCCAGGTGCATACTGCCGCCGCCACTTTCCGCTTCCACTCGGCCGGCCACTCCCGTTGTGTCAATGTTGCCACCCTCGGTCTCGACCTTTACCAGCGCAATCTCGTGCGGGACGCTAATCATCAAATCGCCGGAAAATTTTCGCCTCGAACCCCTTTCAACTCGCACGTGCACGCCACCGACATGGACGTTATGAACGCCTTCTCCCTCCCACTCCCCCACCACCCAAGCCGTATCGCCTTTCACGTAAGCCGTCATCTTGTAAGCATCGAACTGCCGGCGAGCATCTTCCTCGGACGATGCCTGAGAACGCATGTGGAGCGTGTAGTCGACGCCCTTCTGTTGACCGCCTCGAACCACCACCGAGCCCATGTCCAACTTCACTCTAAGATTCTTAACCCCGGCCAGGGACCCGGTGAGGACTTGGGTCCATCCGTCCCCGTCGCGGGATAAATGCGTTTCCTGCGCTAATACCAAGGGCGTAAGCATGGCCAGCACGCCCAACACCCCGACGAATTGTGGCAAACGTTTCAAACCTTCCACCTCTGTTCCTTTTCTTTTTCTCTTCTTTCCATCTGTCATTCCGAACCGGCGTCGTTTGCCGGTGAGGAATCTGCTCGTGCTGCGTATCGCTCGATCAATCAATCTCCGGCAACTGCGCCAGCATTGTCCGGGCCTGCGACTTGATGTACTGGTTCTGGTCCTTGCCCGCCAGCGTAATAAGCACGTCGCGCACGCTGCCATCCGCCTTCACCGGCTCGATCAGCCGCATGGCTTCGGTCCGCACCCCTGGATTCGAATCGTTCACCAGCGCTTCCAGAACCGCATCCCGCACGTGCACATCGTCCTTCACAAAACTTCCCAGCCCATCCAAAGCTTTCAGCCGCACGCCCGGATTGGTGTCATAACGCAGCGCATAAATCAGCGCATCGCGCACCTGCAATACGTTCGGCTTCTGCGTCAGCAGGTCCACCGAATCCATGCGCACGCCGGAATTGTAATTATTCCGCGCCGCAAACAGCAGCAATTGCTGGATCCGCTGATCGTTCAGCGATCCCTGCGTCTCCAGTGTGGAAACCGTGTTGTATTTAATCTGAATCTGATTTGTTCCCGGGTCTTGCGTGATGGACTGGATGCCGGTGATGGAAGCCTCGGCGGGCGCCGAGCCCGTGCTGGTGGGCGAATTTCCCGGCTGATGCAGAAATACTTTGTAGGATGTTCCTACGCCGCCCGCGAAGCCAAGAATCAAAATTGCTGATGCCAGCGCCGGCGAGAACCGAACCTGCCGCAGCCAGTTGCCGGGATCGAACGCCAACCGCCGCCAGAATCCGCCCTGCTCGGCCGTTTCCAGCGCCTCCTGCAGCCGCATGCGCGAAGCCGTCAATAAGTTAGGCGTCGGCTCCGCCGCCTGTTCCTGCGACAGCAGATCGTGAAACGCCTGCTCCGCCTTTAGTTCCGCCGCGCAATCAGCGCACCGCGCCACATGCTGCTCCAGTTCGTGACGAGCATCGTCGGCCAGTTCGCCATAAACCTGCAGCGTTATATTCTCTCGAACCCATTCGCAGTTCATATCCGTAACCTCGCCAGCACTCATCTCATGTGGGGACAGCCGCCCTCGGCTGTCCGCCGGGCAAAGCCCGGCTCTTACCTCATATCCGCCAACTGCCCACGCAATTTCTGCGTAGCGCGAAACAGCGTGTTCTTCGCCGTCTCTTCCGTGGTATGCAGAATCTCGCCCACGGTTCTCAACTTCAATCCGTGATAATGCTTCAGCTCAAAAACCATGCGTTCGCGCGGCGTCAGCTTTTCCAGCGCTCCGGAAATCCGCGCTCCCAATTGCCGCCGCATCAAATCCCGCTCTGGATTCGCGCCTGCCCGTCCATCCGGCACCTGATCCAGCAGGTCATATTCTCCGCCGTTGCCGTCTTTCGCCACCGGCGCATCTTCCTTGCGCACCGTCTTCTTGCGCAGGTGATCCAGGCAAAGATTCGTAACGATGCGGTAAATCCAGGTATAGAACGAGCACTCGAAGCGAAAACTTCCGATGTTCTTATACGCCTTGAGGAAGGCGTCCTGATAAACATCCTGCGCGTCGTGCTCGGTGCCGGTAAGGTGCAATGCCAGCCGCAATACCGCCTGATCGTAGTGACGCACCAGCTCCTCGAAGGCTCCGCGGTTACCGCGTTGCGCCTCGCGGATCAAAATCGTATCGTCTATGCGGCGTTCTTGCCCAGCCATGCGGCCCCACGTGGGGTCCCGATTATCGCTGACTTTCTCCACTCGCTCGGACTTCGTTCTCGAGTGGCTCCCTGCACCAACCGCAAGTGTTACTGCCCAAACATCGGCCGGCATGTTCTTGTCGTTTTCCTATACCGCCCGGTGACAATGCCGTACCCGGGCTTGCATTGGAATAGACGCTCAGCGAGCGGAACCGTGAGCAGAAATTATAGGCTGGAAATGGAAATTGTATGCGGCTAGATGATTCTTTTGGAAGGGGTTAGCCGAGACAGAACAATGACTTTCGTTGCGGGTCATGAGATTCAAGCATCATTTTTGGAGAACTTCTTACCCTGCTTAGGCAAGGCTGGGCCCGGACCATCATGTTCGATGGCGATCAGGACGAAAGGCATATCCTCTGCTCGAGCCATCTCGATGTGTCTATGCGCTTCTGACAACTTGGCTACTCGGTCCGTCAGAAAGTACCCCAGCTTGTCACTGGGGACGACTAGCACTGCTAAGTCAATCTTTCCTTGGAGCAATTCTTTCCTCAGGTGAATGAGGTCGACCGACAGCAGGTCGCTCCGGCCTGAAACCTGGATCTCGACGCCCACACATATGTGGCGGGGCCTGCCGTTAATAGCCTGCTGCTTGATCCAATCGACACCGCCACTCTTCTTCTGGTTCCACCCGCCGGCGGCGGTGAACTCTCTGTCTATTAGCGAGCGGAGGACCTTACTCCCATTCGCGTCTTTCCGCTCCTCGACGCGAAGCTCGAATCCCGTAATGATCCGCCGAACCTCATCTAGAAGCTCGTCAAGTCCAAGCCTCTGAATAAGTGCGTCTGCTCCGTCGAAGGATTGTTCGCTGGCAATTTTGGGCATAGCGGGACGGATGAAGTTTTTCGACCCACGAATATAGCAGAAATGGCCGGGGGGGCCTGTGCTCGCTCAACTCCGGGGAGGTTCCTTTGAAACCGTTCGCGAACAAGTTCGCAATCGACAATTTCTGAACCAATCCATTGGCGCTGAAGCTTTTGAGCAGCCTCAAACGTCGAGCCGCCACCCCCGAAGGGATCAAGCACAACGTCCCCCTCATTTGTAGATAGTTCTATGCAGCGAGCGGGAATAACCGGCTTTAATTCGTTAACATGCCAGCGAGCTTTGAACTTTCGATGGCGAGCTGGGGCGGTGTCATCCCAAAAATCGGTCAGATTTAAGCCGAGCGGGTTCAAAAATTTTCGATGACCACCGTAGTCCTTAACGTCCTTGCCACAATGCCGACAAACTGGAATCGGTAGCCGGACTCGGTTAAACGTGTCGGGAGTCCCCTTTGTGAAATACAGCAATGCATAATGGGCGGGATACAGTTTCCGTCCCCTTGGAAAGGTCCCCTTCATCGAGACAGCGATCCAATGACGGAACACCATCCTCCGCCGCTCTAAATAAGCGGCAAGATGAAAGCCCCACTGCGGGAGGTTATATAGGAAAATCGAGCCGCCGGGTTTCAGGACTCGAATGCTTTCGTCAATCCAGGAGTAACACCATGTGAGGTAGTCGGAGCTATCGAGATCATCTTTGTCCTTTCCATTACCATAATCCTTCGCCAGATTAAACGGCGGATCAGCGAAAACCGTGTCAATCTGTCCATCCGGGATCGATTCGAACAGCTTCATGCAATCACAGTGATACAGCGACCCGAGGTCAGTGCTAAAGGCAGGCTTAGGAATTGTCATTCTCTTTTTTGCCAATCTGGGCATTCAGTAGTTCTAGCACACCAAGCCAGCAATTCAAGCGCCAATGCGTGACCGTCCGCGTGACTTCTCTTTCGACGTGCAGTTCGAGTTTGAGTCCTCCCGACTTTGGGCATTGCGAAAACCACTGTAGACTAGGGGCGCCCGTCGAACCCTTGCCTTCTGTTCCTCCGACGGCAAGGCCAGACTCGAGGACTCCCTATGCCCCTCCGCACTCCATCCGCGACACTTATCCTACTGGCCATTGGTCTTTCGTTCTCGTCCGGAGTCGCCTCCGCTCAGACCCTTACTCCACTCTGCACCCCCTCGGTGACTTCGCCGATCGTCGTCGTCACCCCCGCGCAGCGCCTCGCCGCGGGCGCGAAGGCTCAACCGCCGCTTACTGACAGCTTCGACTGGCCGGATACCCCGCTCGGCGTCATCAAGACGGCGAACGGCTATGAATTCTTCGGCAGCGATGGTGGCGCCCACTATCGCCAGATATGGGAAGGTCATTGGGTCGGCAACAACAAATCTGGGTCGTTTACCACCACGGTGGGTACGCTCGATAACCCGCTCGGTACCGCCGATCCCCAGGATGTCAGCGTCTCCGCAAATTCCAATGCTTCGGTAAATCCCATCTATCCCAGCTACGGATACATGGGGGGAGGCCCCGTTTATCAAGTTCCCGAAGGCATGACAGGCGCGGGAAACCTGCTCGCCACCTATCACGCAGAACTTCCTAACGACGCTCTCTATGCAGCTCTCGGGCTCGCCACCTCTACCGATAACGGACTGCACTGGACGGATCTCGGCGAAATCATTCGCCTGAATCAAGCCTACGCGGTTGGGCTCGACGGCTTCGAAATCGGCGATGGACCTCTCGTCCTCTCACCTGACGGCAAGTATTTCTATCTCTATTTTCCCGATTGGATGGCCAACGGTTCGCTGCATACAGCAAATGCTGAAGGAGTTTCGACTACTACGAATGTCTCAGTGGCTCGCGCGCTGGCCGCTGACGTATTGAATGCGGCATTCGGACCCGCGCCGCAGCACGCCATCGCCTTCCAGAAATTTTATGAAGGTGGCTGGCATCTCCAGCCTGCGATCGGCGGAGCTTCCACCGACCTCAATCGTCATTCCCCATTTTCGGGCTATCTCGATATCCACTACAACAGCGTGCTGCATCGCTACGTGATGATCATCTCCGACGATACCCAGTTCGCTTACGCGGAATCCGTCGACGGCCTCACCTGGACGCTTCCAATTCCACTAGGCACCTTCGGCCCGATCGCGGCCTATCCCACCGCCGTCGGCCTCGGCGACGATCCGCACACGCTGGGCGATCCCTACTACGTGTACTTCACCCACCTGCCAGCAGACGGCAGCGGATGGACGAATGGCTCATTGCGCCGCTTGAGGCTTACATGCCAATGATGCCGCGTGCGAATGGTGTTCGCAATCGATTGCGAAGCGTGGGTGGCCGTTGTCCCGAAGGGACGTCTGACAATAGCCCGCCACTTCAGTGGCGGGAAACCGAGGCCCAAAAAAGAAATCCGTGCCGTCGGCACGGTTGAAACGCCAGATGCGGACCTTCAAGCGTCCCTACGGGACGCGGTTGGCCCTCGTGAACGCCTTCCCGCCAGTGAACTGGCGGGCTATTTTCAGGGGTGCCTACGGCACCGGCCGGCGGATTACTCCGCGACCGCCTCTTTCTCAATCACAACCTTCAAATGCGCGGTCACGTCTTTATGCAGCTTCACCGGCACGCTGAACTCGCCCAGAGTCTTCAGCGGTTCGTGGAGCTGGATCTGCTTCCGGTCCAAATTGATTCCCTTCTTCACGATGGCCTCGGCGATGTCGCCCGAAGTC
Organism: Candidatus Sulfotelmatobacter sp.; assembly: GCA_049684755.1. Lineage (GTDB taxonomy): Bacteria > Acidobacteriota > Terriglobia > Terriglobales > Acidobacteriaceae > Sulfotelmatobacter. The sequence continues at coordinate 1,948 of JBAVGI010000266.1, read as the reverse complement.
ACCGACCCGAACAACTGATCGTGCTCGCCCGCTCGCTTCTGGAACGTAGCCGATAGCCCCTCAAACTGCTTGGCCAGCTCTTCGGCCTGCGTCTTCTCTTTGGCAGACTTGCGCACGGAAGCGGCCTTCATCTGCACGATAACGGCTTTGTTGCCCTCGTTGGCTTCAATGGCCAGCTTGCGCGGCAAAAGAAAGTTGCGCCCATATCCCTCGGCAACCTTCACCACGTCGCCCCGCGCTCCCAGTTTGTTCACATCTTCTTTGAGAATAACTTCCATAGTAGGACTCCGATATCTGGTTAATATTGCTGATTGTTGATTTTTGATTGCTGATTAAAAAACAAAGCCCCAGAGCGATAGGATTTTCAATCAACAATCAGAAATCAACAATCAGCAATTAGGTATTACGATGCTCGTCCGGCAAACGGCAACAGGGCGATGTTCCGCGCCTGTTTGATGGCCGAGGCCAGACGGTGCTGGTGAGGCGAACATACTCCGGTCAAGCGCCGCGGCACAATCTTGCCGCTCTCCGCCACGAACTGCCCGAGCAGCCGGTAATCTTTGTAGTTGATGTCGGCAATTTTCTCCGTGCAGAACTTGCAAACTTTTTTGCGCCGGAAAAACTTCCGTCCGCCTTCGCGTGGCGGACCGCCAGGCCCAGATCGTCCCGCTCCACCACCACCGCCAAATCGCGGGCGGTCTCCGCCGCCTGAACGCTCTCCAAAAGGCCGCGAGGGCCGCTCGCCTGCCGCTGGTGCTTTAACTTCGTCGCTCATAGTGCTCCTTCATGATTCTCTAAACGATCTTTTGAAACGATCTCGTGGAAAATTCGACGCCGCGAAAATCAGTCTTCGATCTCGGCTTAAGCGGTCGCCGCCGGCACATCCGCAGTCGGGGCCTCTCCAGCCGCGGCCGGTGCTTCCTCCGCCGCCGCGGGCTGAGCGCTGGCCTTCTTCCGGGAATCGCGCAGAGCCTTGATCTTATCCAGCCGCTTCTGCTCTTCATCTACCCGCACGGTGAGAAATTTGATCACCTGCTCAGTGACGCGCAATCGCCGCTCCAGTTCGTGGATCACCGTCCCCGCGCCTTCAATCGTCATCAGGATGTAAATGCCCTCGCGAAATTTGCGGACCACGTAGGCGAGACGCCGCTTACCCATGCGATCCACGGCCTTCACCGTTCCCGAGGCTGAAGTCACCGTGGACTCCAGGTTCGCAACCAGTTTGTCCAAATCTTCGTCCGCCATATCCGGCCGGACAATAAACATCAACTCATAAGTGCGATTCATTTGCAGTCTCCAAATCTTTGCCGCTTGTCTTCATGGATTAGATCTTCACGGATTCCCGGATAAACCAGTTAAAAGATTTTTGATCCGTGAGAATCCGCGCAAATCCGTGGCTAATCTTTTTCTTCCGGCTCCTTGCGATTAAACCGGTTCATCGCCGCCGCCGGACCTTCCTTCAAAATCACCTTCACCGCTTCTTCCGCGGTATCCAGCACGCCGTCGATCACCGCCAGATCGGCCTTGCGCATCGGCGCCAGCAAATATCGCTGACCATCTTCCAGCTTGTGCTCCGGAGCCACTCCAATCCGGATGCGCAAAAAATCCTGCGTACCCAGCGCCCCGATGATCGATTCGATCCCGTTGTGCCCCGCCGAACTCCGCCGCGTATGAATCCGCAATGTGCCCAGCGGAAAATCCAGCTCGTCCTGAATCACAATCAAATCCGATTCCGGCTTCGCCTCGTACTCTTTCACCAACTCCCGCACCGACAGACCGCTGAGATTCATGTAAGTTTCAGGCTTGGCCAGCAACACGGTCTCGCCTTCAATCACTGCCCGTGCCGTCAACGCCCGGCACTGCCGGTTTCGAACCTCAACTTTCAGATCGCTGGCAATGCGATCGACCGCGAGAAACCCAACGTTATGCGGCGAAAACTGATATTCGA
>JBAVGI010000265.1:0-5348 GCA_049684755.1 Candidatus Sulfotelmatobacter sp. | reverse complement strand
TTCGTTTCGCGCGTGATCTTTGACTGGGTCCTGAGCCGGAAAGAACGCGGCGACGCACTGAGCATTTAAGAAATTGGGACTTTTCAAGTCACAAAATTACCCGTTTACTGAATTTATTGTGAAGTCATAAATCGGATAAGAGGTAAGCCTGGTGGAGTTCTTTCGCAATACGAACATCGATTTTCTCGGAAAGAAATGGTATTTTCTCGCCTTCTCGCTGGTGTTCAGCGTGGCGGGCATCTTTTCCATGTTGTTCTGGCACGGCATCCCCTACGGCGTGGATTTCCGCGGCGGCACTCTGGTGTACGTGAAGTTCTCACACACGCCAAACGACAACGCCTTGCGCGCCGCCATGGACCATGCCGGCCTGCACAATGCAAAGATTCAGCGCTTTGATCAGCCTTCTTATAACGAAGTGCTGATTGACCTCGACGTGCAGGAGACCAGCGAACAGGCCCTCGATCGCGGTAAAACCAGGATCATTGACGCTCTGGAAACAAACGCCCCAGCCGGCAAGCAAGACCTAAATAATGCCAGCTCTTTGGCTATTAAGAATTATCTGATGGATAAAGACCCGATGCATCTGGGCTCCGATGCCGACCAAAAATATACGCTGCAGGCTCAGGCGATTGTCGACGCCAGGGATAAGGGGCACGGTGGAGTGCTGACTTCATTCGATGAGCTGAAGGGATCGGTGGACCCGGCGGTCGTCGCTGCGCTGTCGGATGGATTTTTTCTGTCAGATTTCAGTGTGCGCAACGTTGAGATCGTAGGGCCACAGGTCGGAGCGCAATTGCGCCGGCAGGCTTTACTCGCAACCGCCTATTCCCTCGCCGGCATGCTGATCTATCTTGGCTTTCGGTTTGAATGGATTTACGGCGTAGCCGCTGTAGTCACGGTGTTTCACGATACCCTGATCACCGTGGGTGCGTTCTCGTTGCTCAACAAAGATATTTCTCTCACCGTGATAGCGGCCATTCTCACTCTGATTGGTTACTCTAATAACGACACGATCGTGGTATTTGACCGCATCCGGGAAAACATTAAACTCATGCGGCGAGAGAAACTGGCAGACATCGTCAACCGGAGCATTAACCAGACTTTAAGCCGAACCATCTTGACAGCCGGGCTGACCTTCCTTACAGTGCTTGCACTCTATTTGTTTGGCGGCGAGGTGCTTCGCGGGTTCAGCCTCGCACTGGTCATCGGCATATTGATCGGAACTTATTCGTCGATTGCCATTGCCGCACCAATTTTGGTGGCCTATCAGGATTGGCGGATCAGTAAAGGCAAACGCCCTGCGGCGATGCCCGTCCGCGCCAAGTAATCGCCCGGATAGCGTTGCGTGCGGATTTGTGATACGCCTTCGGTTTGGTTCTTTAGTTTAATCGCCGGGAAGGGCTGATTTGGCCTCGTCCTGCGGTGGGAGTAGGTTTTGGGAGCAAAGTGGAGTCTGTCGGTGTCTAAGTTCACGTAGGCTCTAAGCAGGGAGAAACGACTATGTTTGAAGATAGCCTTCTGGAATCTGGTGGCAGGCTTAAGACCAAGCGGGGTCGAACCACAACCTTCGCAATCTTTCTTGAGATAATTCTAATTGGCGTCATGGTGCTGATGCCCCTCATCTTCACTGAGGCTTTACCCAAGCAACAGTTGATGACCTTCCTGGTAGCCCCGCCCCCGCCTCCTCCGCCGCCTCCACCGGCCGCTGCTCCCGTGCATGTTGTTCACCAGATTCAGACCGATATCGTGAATGGCGCGCTCCGCACACCGACCAAAATTCCGCAAAAGATTCAGATGATTAAAGAAGACGAGGCTCCGCCGCAAATGGCCTCCGCCGGGGTAGTTGGTGGCGTGCCGGGAGGCATTCCGGGTGGCCAAATGGGAGGCGTGATCGGCGGAATCATCAGTTCCACCCCCGTGGCCGTCCCCAAGGTTGCAGCTCCGCAGCGGGTTCGCGTTTCCGCAGGCGTTACCTCGGGACTTCTGATCCGCAAGGTTAACCCGAATTATCCTCCTCTGGCACGGCAAGCCCGCATTTCCGGAACGGTCATTCTCAGAGCTGTAATCAGCAAGGATGGCTCCATCGAAAACCTCTCGCTGGTGAGTGGGCATCCAATGCTGGCTCCTGCGGCGATCGAAGCCGTGAAGCAGTGGAAGTATAAGCCGTATCTGCTCAATGGCGAGCCCGTGGAAGTGGATACTGAAATACAAGTTAACTTCACTCTTGCCGGCGGCTAGACGCGGCCGAGTGACAGAATGAAGTGGCGGTTAATGATTGAAAACGGCCTTCCCCTTCCCACCTTGAACCGTGGCCGGGAGAGACCTTCTGGCGAAACCGGGTTTTCTGAGGCGTATCTGAGTTAGCTTGGTCTGCCTGAGAAGACCTGGTCGATGCCGAATGTCGATTTTAGAGAAGCCTCAATCGGCTTTTTGTCGCCGAATTTGACAGTAGTCTTCGATTTTGCATCAAAGTCTAAGAAGTTTCGAGGAGGGAAAAGCAACTCATGTTAGCTAACTTTGCCGTAGCAGCATTTCATCATGTTCCCCGGGTAGCCACTTGGATTGTGCAAGAGGGTGGCGCAGTGGGTTGGGATCCGATTTCGCTCTGGAAGCAGATGGGCATCATTGCGAAGATCGTGGTCATCATCCTGTTTATTATGTCGGGTTGGTCGATCGGCGTCATGATTGACCGCGCCATGGCATACAACGCGGCCCGCAAGCAATCCCGCGCTTTCGCTCCTGCAGTTGCAGGAGCCTTGCGCGACGGCCGCATCGACGAGGCCATCAAAGTCGCCGAGCGCAACAAGAAGAGCCATCTGGCGAAGGTTGTCACCGCTGGCTTGATGGAATTCAAGGCTCATCAGGATTCTCCTGGCGCCATCCCCGGCGAGACCATCGAAGCCTCCAAGCGCGCACTGGAGCGCACAGAAGCCATCGTCCACGCTGAACTGAAGCGCGGACTCGGCGGTCTGGCCACCATCGGTTCGACAGCCCCGTTCGTAGGACTGTTCGGCACCGTGATGGGCATTCTGAACGCCTTCAAGGGTATTTCCGAGCAGAAGGCTACCGGTCTGGGCGCGGTCGCAGGTGGCATTTCCGAAGCGCTGGTGACCACCGCTTTCGGGCTGCTGGTCGCGATTCCCGCCGTCATGATGTTCAACTACCTCACCGGCCGCGTCGAAGCGTTCGATGTGGAGATGGACAATTCATCGAGCGAACTGATCGACTACTTCCTGAAGAGGCGCGACGTTCGCCGTTCCTAGGTCCAGTTGGTCGGACTTCGCTTGAGTTGCTTCGTCCGGCGCCGGATTGATTCCCGGCGCCGGGCATCCCTCTCACGCGAAGGCCGTGGAAGTAATGGAGATTCACACTATGTCAATGGCAAAACGAAATGAAGGCGCCAAGGTCAACTCCGACATCAATGTAACTCCGATGGTCGACGTGATGCTGGTGCTGCTGATTATCTTCATGGTAATCACACCCATGCTGCAGAAAGGCATCAGCGTGGACATGCCGAAAGTTAACAATCCCACGCCTATGGCCGATGCGGATAAAGAAGACGCCCTTCTGGTTTCAATCATGCGCGACGGGACTATCTACTTCGGCACCGATAAGATTGCCGTGGATAGTTTGACCGGGAAGGTAAAGGATCGTCTGGCCAATCGCACTGACAAGCGCGTCTACGTGAAGGCGGATGCTCGCGCCCACTACGGGAACGTGGTTCAGGTCGTGGACGCGGTTCGCGCCGCTGGGGTGGATGATCTGGGCTTGCTTACCGACCAGAGAAAGAGCACTCCAAACGCTCCGTCTCCTGCTCCGGCGCCCGGGCAATGAAGTGAGTGAAGTAAGAGGAGATCGAATATGAGTATGGCAATGGGAAGTGGCGGAGGCCAAAGCGCAAATATTAACGTCACTCCGCTGATTGACGTGCTGCTGGTGCTGCTCATCATCTTCATGGTGATCACGCCGCTTACCCCCAAAGGTCTGGATGCGCTGGTTCCTCAACCACCTCCGCCAAACGCGCCCAAGAACAACACGCCCGACCGCACAATCGTGGTTCAGCTTATCGACCGCGGCGCCGGCCAGGATCCCGGCTTGAAAATCAATCAGGAAGATGCTACCTGGGACAATCTGCAAGGCCGTCTGGCTGATATCTACAAAACCCGCGCTGAAAAAGTGATGTTCGTGAAGGGCGATGACGCTATCCCTTTCGCTGACGTAGCCAATGTGATCGACATCGCGCACGCTGCCGGAGTTGATAAAGTTGGTCTGATTACGGCGAAAATTGAGGCAGGCGGCTAAACGCTAGCCGAGGTTTTGCAAGCGCCCGGAATAGGCTTACCGCTTCAGTCGCGCACGGGAACTAACGTTCCCGTGCCGCGTTCATGTAGGAGCGTTGTGCCCATCGCTTGTCAAATTGCTGTCTCTGGGCCTAGGATGCTGTGGCAAGGGAGACTTATACCGCAATGAATAAATCGATTCGACTGTTGACGCTGGCAGGCACGATGCTGGCGATCCTATCTTCCCTGGGCTGCAGCAAACTGCGCGCCCGCGACCAGCTCAACAAGGGCGTTACGGCATTCAAGAATGCAAAGTTCGAGGAAGCCATCGACCATTTCCAGCAGAGCGCTGCCCTGGACCCATCACTGATTAATGCCAAAATGTATCTGGCGACCGCCTACGCGCAGCAATACATTCCCGGCGCCGATACGCCAGAGAACAACAAAATGGCGGAAGAGGCGATCAAGCAATACCAGGCCGTGCTTGACATGAACGCGCCCCGCGATCAAAAGGAAAACGCCGCCAAGGGCATCGCCTCGCTTTACTACAACATGAAGAAGTTCGACGAGGCCAAGAAATACAACCACATGGTTTCCGATATCGATCCGAATGATCCTGATCCTTACTACTCGATCGGCGTCATCGATTGGGCCGAGTGCTACGCCCCGCGCATGGAAGAGCGCGCCAAACTTGGCATGAAGCCAGACGAGAATCTGAACCCCAAGAACAAAGATCAGAAAAAGGTTTGCGACGAGCTCAAAACCAAGAACATGCCCGCGATTCAGGAGGGCATCGACAATCTGAATAAAGCAATCCAGCTTCGCCCCGATTACGACGACGCTATGGCTTATCTAAATCTGATGTACCGCGAAAAGGCCGACGTAGAGTGCGACGACCTTGCCGCCCGGCAGGAAGATCTCAAAACTGCTGACAATTGGGTTGATAAAACTCTGGCCACCAAGAAAGCCAAAGCTGAGAAGCAGCCCGGGCAACAAGGCATCACCATGGACCAGCCGAAATAGATTCGGTTCGCTAAAAGCTAAAATAAGGGGCGGACATTCCTGTCC
>JBAVGI010000264.1:0-2501 GCA_049684755.1 Candidatus Sulfotelmatobacter sp. | reverse complement strand
TTTCACATACAGCGCGTCCAAATACACGATCCCATACACCGGCTCCAACGGCCGGTTCTGCCACCCCTTCACTTCCTCCAGTACCCCATCGGTGACTTCCGAGATCAACGTCGGACTCACCTCCACTGGTTCCATTGCGAAAATGCCGGAGCCAATCTGGTAGGGTGAGACGTGCCCATTACCGCAGGCAACCCGTTCAAGTGGCGACATTATCCAGGCGACCTCATCATGTGGTGTGTGCGCTGGTACCTCCGTTACCCGATCTCGGTAGCCCACATGGGAGAGATGACCGAGGAAAGGGGGTTGGCCATCAGCCCCAGTTGTGTGTGGCGGTGGGTGCAAATCTATGGGCCGGAGTTGGACCAGCGCTGCCGGTCGCATGTGAAGCCAACCAATAAGAGCTGGCGGGTTGATGAGACGTATATTAAGGTGAAGGGACAAGAGCGGTTCCTCTATCGGGCGGTTGATTCTACCGGTCAGACCATCGATTTTCTATTGACCGGCAAGCGGGACGCCGCAGCCGCCAAGCGCTTCTTTCGTAGGGCTTTGGCGCATGCAGGCAATCCGATACCGCGGGTGATCAACGTAGATAAGAACCGCGCTTACCCGCTCGCGGTGGAGGAACTCAAGCGAGACAGCAGGATTCCTCGCCGCTGCCGCCTGCGGCAATGTAAGTACTTGAATAACATCGTCGAGCAGGATCATAGAAATGTAAAGCTACGAACCTGGTTGGCCAAGGGCTACGGGTCAGTTGCCACGGCATGGCGGACACTGCGGGGAATCGAGGCCATGGACCTGATCCGAAAAGGGAGGGTGAGAAGCGCAGGGAAAGGAGACGCGGTAGCCCAGGTGAAATTCATCAGCAAGTTGTTTGGCATCGCCGCGTAAAGGAATCGCTCAATTCAGCGGGCGCTCGACTTTCACGAGTTTTCGCAACGGAACCGGAGGATCTGTACTAGGTCTTAGACCGTCTGAAGAAGTTCTATAAAACAGTTCCATCCGGGAATGTTTTGTTGCATACTGGGGTATGGCGCGCCGGCCAATCCAAATTAAGATCAAGCCGAGGGACCTCGCTCAGATCGGCCAGTTATTGCGAGGGGGCGTTCAACAGGTGCGCGTCGTCCTGCGCGCGCTCGCGCTTCGGCAACTTGCCCGCGGGGTGAGTGCGCCGCAGGCTGCGCAAAACCTCCCCTTGACCCCGAAGGCGATCCGCCAGATCGCCCATCGCTACAACAGGAACGGGCTGCAACGAGCCCTTTACGAGAAGCAAAGACCCGGGCCGAGCCAACTTCTCGACGACTCCCAGAAGCAGCGCATCGTCGCCATGGTCTGCAGTAGTCCGCCGGAGGGGCAGGCGCGCTGGACGGTCCGGCTGGTGGCCGAGGAGGCGGTTAAACGAAAGCTGGCGCCCGCCGTGGGTCGAGAGACAATCCGGGTTTTGTTACAGAGCCACGACTTAAAACCGTGGCGGGAAAAAAATGTGGTGCGTGGCGGAGTTGGACGCGGCATACATCGAGAAGATGGAGGACGTGCTGGCCGTCTATGAAAAGCCCTACGATCCGGCCGAACCCGTCGTGTGCGTCGACGAGAAACCCGTATCGCTGCACGCCGACGTGCGCCCGCCGATCCCGGCCAAACCAGGGAAACCGGCCAAGCAAGACAATGAGTATGAACGGTGTGGCACGGCCAACGTATTCGGCGCCGTGGAACCAAAGGCCGGCCGCCACTTCACCACGGCGACACCGGATCGATCCGGTTACCAGTTTGCCTGTCTGGTGAAGCGCATCGTCGCGCACTACCCGCAAGCCCACACCATCCACCTCGTCATGGATAACCTGAATATCCACTGCCGCAAGTCGCTGGTCACACACTTCGGCGAGGGAAGGGGCGGATCTCTTTGGGACCGGTTCACCGTCCATTACACTCCGAAGCACGGGAGCTGGCTCGATCAGGCGGAAATCGAACTCAGTCTGGTCTCACGGCAATGTCTGGGGAGCCGGCGGATTCCGGATCTGGAGACGTTGCAGCGGGAGATCGACGCTTGGAACCGCAAGGCCAACCGGAAACGGACCAAGATCGACTGGCGGTTTACGCGGAAGAAGGCCAGAAAGCTGTTCCGCTACAAGAAGCCACGGGCCAGCGGCTGAACGGATCATCCACCGCACAGACCGCATTCGAACTTGGATCGGAGACCGCGAGCCTCGGCGCTCCGCGTCCGAAACGTCTTAGCGGGCCACGAAACCGGCCATCGCAGGCGAGATATCCGGGGAAACCGGCCGATCAAGAGCGCGGGCAGCACCGACCGAGTACTCACCTTGCATCGAATCCTGATATTAGAACCTTTTCAGGCGGTCGAAGACCTAGTGCTGGCACGGGAACCTCAACCCACTCCGCGCGCGGCCGCTCATGCCCACCAACGTCGCAACTGGGCAAGGCTTTCCGTTGACGGAGAGGGCGCGTGACACGTTGCCGGGGCCGCTGCTCGGTTTTGCCATAGCAAG
>JBAVGI010000263.1:0-3766 GCA_049684755.1 Candidatus Sulfotelmatobacter sp. | reverse complement strand
GTCATAATGGCTTTTCGCTCCAGTCCCGCATGTTCATGAGGAACGGCCAAACTCTGGCGCGAGCCCCGAAACGTATCGGCGACCCCATAACCTTCTCAAATTTCAGGGGTTGTATGCAAGTCACGGTTTTGAGGCAGGCAGATTCTGCACCTGAGTCCCGATTCTTATCGAACATGACCTCGCAGCTCTACTTCCACAGATAATAGAAGCCGACATGCTGCTCCATCATCTTGGTCGCGTCCGGTAAATATTGCGAGACGTCTCCCAGCATGAGATCAAGCAGCGTCTTACGATCTTTCTCGGGATGCACCAGCGTTGGCTCGCCTGAAATTCCCACGGATTTCGCCGTATCTTTCACCACGGCCTGAAAGTCCCCAACGTCGTCGATCAGCTTCATCGAGAGCGCTTCCTTGCCAGTCCAAACTTTGCCGTTCGCAATCGCTTTTACATCGTCAAACTTCATGCCTCGGCCGTCCGCCACAGCCTGGATAAACTGTCCAAACATGTTATCGATGAGCGACTGCATGTAAGCCTGCTCGGCGGGAGTGAGATCACGGGTCGGATTCCCTGTGTCCTTAAACTCGCCGGTCTTCAATACCACGCTCTTCAGCTTCGCCCATTTCAACAGATCGCCGTAGTTCACCCACTCGGCGATAACGCCGATCGAGCCCACAATACTGCCGTTATCAGCGTAGATTTTGTTCGACGCCGAGGAAACGTAATAAGCGCCGCTGGCCCCCACGGTTTCGATCGAAACCACAATGCGCTTCTTTTTTTCGTCGCGGATGCGCTTGACCTCGCGGTAAATCTCCTCGGAGGCGGCCACGCCGCCGCCCGGCGAATTCACGTGCAAAATAATCGCCTTGATCGACGAATCGTCATTAAACTTCTTAAGCTCACCGACCACCGGTTCCGGCGAGAGGATCACTCCATCGAGGTCGACCACGCCGATGCGGTCGCCGAATCCACCGAAAGAACCCTCGTTGCCGCCCGCGTGCAGCGTCAGATAAACCAGCGAAAACACGGCCAGCACAAAGAGGAAGAATGCTCCTCCGCCAATCAGAACCCAAAGTAAGGTGTGCGAACGTCGTTCAGGCATAAAGAAAGTTTAGCACTGCGGCTAGGGAGAGAGCACTTTCAGCGCTCTGCGCTGGATTCCGATTTCGACAGGCGTCCGGCAGACGTACTCGCCATCGGCGTAGATATCGAGCGGTGTCTCAGTTTCTACCCGCAGCCGCGCAGCCTGAAAATAGTCTACTTCGCGGATGCGCAAGTGGCGGCCAAAATATACCGTTGGAAACATAGAAGCGAGCCTGAAGGGGCCGATACTGCCGATCACGCAAACGTCGAGTTGGCCGTCGTCCATCTGCGCATTCGGCGCAATCTTCATGCCGCCGCCGTAAGCCGGTGTGTTGGAAAAAGCGGCGAGGATAGTCGGCTGATCGCTGCGGGTTGTCCAGGTGCCATTTTCGTCTGGCGCAAGGACCTTCATGGGGAACGAGGCGAAGCGAAAAATTGTTGGAATCAGGGTGAGCGCGTAACCGCCGTTTGCCCGCAGCCAGCGCGGTAGTGAGTTGGCGCGGCGCGCCACTTCGGCGTCGAGTCCGACGCCGGCTACACTGCAAAAGTATGTATGCGCTTGTGGCGCGGGCGCCTCGCCCGTGTGACCGCTGACCTGTGAAATCAACCCCAGATCGATTGCACGCACCGTTTCCTGTCCAGAACAAAGCCTTCGCCAGACTGCGAGCGAATCGCGAACATGGCGAAGACCAAGCGCGCCAGCAAAGTCGTTGCCACTACCGGCGGGCACGATCAGAACAGGCAATCCCAATTTCACCAATTGACTCAGATGACGATGAACCGTGCCATCACCGCCAAAAATCAGGATCACCTCAGCTGGATCCGTAGCCGAAGGCATGCCGGTGCACCACTCGATCGTTTTGTCGGTCTGAAAAGGCCCGAGATGTTTCTCAGAACATCCCAACCCGAAAATGGCGGCAGCCCGCATATGCGCCGTCGAGGGTAACAGAGTCGCGCGCCAGCGGGGCATCCCTGGTGTGTCCGGGCGGCCAACATCCAAGCTGTCCAGAAGCAGTGCTCTTCCGACCATTGGTAACCTCTCGACCTCTCCCCAAAACGCGCAGCGGCTGGCATGATGGTTGATAGCTAGCCGGGGCGGAGGCGGGAATAGAATGAAGCCGCTGTACTTTGCGTGTCTTATGGCAATCGCCGTGGCCATGACGGGCTGCTCAAACAGCGCGTCCCAACCTTCCGTTACGACGGTTCCCCCGTCAACTCCCGCAACCACCGACGTGCTTACCTACCACAACGACGTTGCCCGCACCGGACAAAACCTGGCAGAGACCACCCTTACTACTGCCAACGTCAATTCATCGACCTTCGGTAAACTCGGCTTCTACTCGGCCGACGGTCTGGTTGATGCCGAACCGCTGTATGCCTCAAAAGTGACGGTTCCGAATAACGGGACGCACAATATTCTGATCGTTCCTACCGAGCACGGTTCCGTCTACGCCTTCGACGCGGATTCCGGCGCGACCATCTGGCAGGTAACAACATTGAAGACGGGCGAGACCACCTCGGACGATCGAGGCTGTGGCCAGATCACCCCGGAAATAGGAGTAACTTCAACACCTGTCATCGATCGCGCCAGCGGTCCGAATGGCGCAGTTTATGTGGTCGCCATGTCGAAAGACTCATCGGGCAGCTATCACCAGCGCCTGCATGCGCTAGATCTCGCGCTGGGCACAGAATTGTTCGGCGGACCAGTCGATGTTCAAGCGACATATCCCGGCACCGGCGACAACAGCAACGGCACCAGTGTGGTTTTCGATCCCGGGCAATACGCCGAGCGCTCCGCCCTGCTATTGCTGAATGGCGTGATCTACACCGCCTGGACTTCGCACTGCGACATCCGCCCCTACACCGGATGGATCATGGGCTACAGAGAATCCACGTTGGTCCAGACCACTGTTCTGAATGTGACTCCCAACGGCAACGAAGGCTCGATTTGGATGGCGGGAGCTGGGTTGGCCGCAGACAGCTCCAGCAACATTTATTTTCTCGGTGCCAACGGCGACTTCGACACGACTTTGAACGCCAACGGATTTCCCAGCGATGGCGACTACGGCAACGCCTTCATGAAACTCTCGACCTCAGCCGGACTCGCCGTGGCCGACTATTTCGAGATGAATAATGGCGTCGCGGAAAGCGACAGCGACACCGACCTCGGTTCCGGCGGCACAATCGTGCTTCCCGACCTGAGCGATGGCTCGGGCAATACTTTGCATCTGGCGGTAGGCGCTGGCAAGGACGGCAATCTCTATCTGGTAAATCGCGATTCCATGGGCAAGTTCGCCGCGAACAACAACAATATCTATCAGGAACTCGCGGGAGCTTTACCGGGAGGCGTTTGGGCGATGCCTGCGTATTTCAACAACACGATTTACTACGGTTCAGTGGGGAGTCCGATCCAGGCCTTTACCATCACGAACGCGAAGCTCTCATCCTCATCAACCGCACAAACCGCCAACAGCTTCGCATATCCCGGAGCGACGCCCAGCGTTTCGGCAAATGATACAACCAACGGAATCGTTTGGGCCGTGGAGAATAGCAATCCAGCAGTCCTTCACGCCTACAATGCCGCCAGCCTAAGCGAACTCTACAACAGCAACCAAGCCGGCAATGGCCGCGATCAATTCGGCTCCGGCAACAAGTTCATCACCCCCATGATCGTAAACGGCAAAGT
>JBAVGI010000262.1:0-26698 GCA_049684755.1 Candidatus Sulfotelmatobacter sp. | reverse complement strand
GAGGTGACCAGGGTGTCTGGCGCATCTTTCTGCTGAATCATTCCACTTGCGGTCACCCCCGTTTCCTTCGAAGTGAACTTAACCGCATGCAACTCCAGTCTTGGCAGCGACGTGCCATTAATCCATTCGTCCATAAACCAGTCCAGGGAAGATTTGCCTTCGTATCGCAAGGACGGTGGCAGGCCTTCGGCGAAGACATCCAGCAGTTGGCGGGTGGTGATGGCTTTTCCCTGGTATCGTTCGCGAATTTTTCGCAGTGCCCGGACAAAGGGATCTTCTCCACTCTCGTGCCTTGGCGACTTTCGTTCCTCTTCCGAGGCGGCATCCTGCATCATGGAGTCCAGCATGTAAAACAGCCAGGTGCCTCGTCCGTAGCTGATCGCCTCGTAGCCTTCCGGGAAGTTCGACGATAAGAGGCGGCTCCCCAGGGTCACTGGTCCCGCATCTTTGCGAAGGTTGCCCTCCTTATTCTTGGCGAACAAATCCTGCCGATATTTTTCCATGACCTGGCGGAAACCCGCGGGGTTTCTCTCGCGCAGAATCATCAATGCACAGTAGTTCGCCAGGCCTTCGGAGAACCACTGATCGCGGTAGGTGCGCCAGGTGACCAGATCTCCCCACCATTGGTGTGCAGTCTCGTGAGCCGGAATCTGCTGATCGATTAATTCCTGCGACGGATTCATGTGGATTTCGCGGCGCTCTTCCGGAGTGAGGAATGCGTAGGAAGACAGGAAAATCAATCCCGGCCACCCCTGACTCTCGCGCCCGGGAAGTTGCGTGAGAGCCAGATTGCTGTAGGGGAACGGACCGAACCGGTCGGCATAGTAACGAATGGCACGAGCGGTGGATTCGGCTACTGCGGCCGCGTTCCGCGCGGGGGACAACGGAAGCGGAGCGGTGGGTATGGGTAGAGGAGCGTTTCGGGTTGAGGTCTGCGATTGAGGTTCGATTTGTATCGACGTGTTTGGGAAGCCGCGTTCTACTCCGCCGGTAGCATAGGCATCCACGTGAACATTCCCGGCCTGCGCGGCGGCACGAACATATTTGCCGAGATCGAATCCGGCAATTGGGAGCGGGCGCTCCGAGACCCAGCGGCCTACTTGATCCCCCTGGGCAATTTGCCGGGAAAATTGTGTCGCCGATGCGGTCTTCGGCAGTTCGGAAGGCTTGCCGGTCGCGACCAGCGTCCAACCCTGAGGATAGTGGAAGGTGAGATCATAATCGGACATTGCCAGCCCGCGGTTGGGATACCAATTGCCACGCTCGCCCACGTATAGCAATCCGTTGCCAGCTTCGGCCAACACTTCTCCGCCGTAAACAAAGCGGAGGCTGATCTTTTGTCCTTTTCGCGCCGGTTCTGACAGAATCACAGCGACCAGGTCGTTTCCGCTGCGGGCAAGCTGCGTGCCCTCGACTGCGGGATTTTGAAGGTATTCGACGGGGCGGCCATCCTCTTCCACGGATTGAATCTTCAGAAAACGCGATAATTCGAAAACCAGGAACTGCGAGCCATCGCGCAGCACCTCGAGATTAAGACTCACTTCCGCATCTAGTTCTTTAGGGGGCTTTACCTCAGCATTGATGATGTAACTCCGCACCGAGATGGGATCCTCTCGCGGCTCGGTTTCTGTGGGAAGAGTTTGCGCGACAGCAGGGCGCCCATGTGCCGCCATGCCCGCGGAAAATGAGGTCCAGACGTCGTAATAGACGGTTCCATCTTTGGTTTTTGCCTGTCCCGCCTCCACTTGTTCGGCAGCGGTTGAGTCATAGATTACGTCGAAGACGCCAAGCGTGTTGCCCTGGAGCCGGGCGTGCAAGAAGCGATCGGCGGAGTTCGCAAGCGGCGAATTCCTGGCGGGCGGGTGATCCGGGGTAGAAAGCATTTCGCTGAAAGTCGCGAGCAATCTCATGGCGTCGACTGGCGCCAGGCTGCGCGCCGTCTCATCCCATCGGGCGACGAAGGCTGCGGCATCCTCTGGTGCTCTGAGGCCAGGCTGCAATTCGACCGCTGTGTTGTCGTTGAAGCGGAAGTAGGCGGTGCTGAATCGCTCTTCAAGGATTGCCATTCCCGTGAAAAGGCTCATCGACCTGCGCTCTACTTCGCTGGGGGGAACCACCAGGACTTCTCCATCGCCCTCGAAAAAAGCTCCGGTGATTTTGCCCATTACATCTTTGGTGAAGGCGATCGTGCCGTCCTCGAGAGTGATATGGATCGCGGGCCGGTCAATCGAACTGTCGCGCACCCGGAAGACGCGCGAGGTATCGAGACCGATACTGCTGAATTGCAGATAAAGTGACTCAGCCGGTCCGGCCTTGTGTGGAGGAGGCTGAACGGCGGGCGTCTGATTGGCGTACGCATGTACAGAAGGCAAAAGTGTGAGGCAAGCGGCGAGCACAATGGCAAATCTGCATGGTCTCGCCGGTACTTTGGTCACGTAGGTGTGCGTCCCCACAGTTGTTAGAATGCGCTTCAATGGCGCGCCTTGTCACTACTTTCGCAATTGTAACGATCTGGGCGGTATTTGCCGGGGCGGCATCGGCGGACACGATCCATTTGAAGAATGGCCGCACCATTCTCGCCGATCACGTTCGGGAAAACGGAAGCCGCTACGAATATGATATTGGCGACGATAGTTATGCGATACCGAAGAGTTCGGTAGAACGAGTTGAGGCGGGTGGAACGCCGGCGACTGTGGTCTCCGCGAGTGCAGGCAAGGGTGCCGCAGATCTTCCCGTTTTCATGCCGGTTGACAGCCTGGTGAACGAAGATGGCCTGCTCAAGACAGTTGTGAAGGACGGCAAAGTTGATTCCGATGCCCTGGCGAAGCTTGAGGGCAAAGGCAATTCGGAGTTGAGCGCCACGGCTGATTTTATTGCCGGTAAATTCGAATTCGATCATGGCAACGTCGCGGAAGCGCGCCGCTATTTCGATAGTGCGCTGCGTTTTCAACCGGAAAATTCCACTGTGCTGGTTTACTACTCGGCGCTGCTGGTGCGCACAGGGAACCCTTCGCAGGCACTCTCCTACGCCCAGCGAGCGGTGAGCGCGTCTCCTAACTCGCCCGACGCTTACACGGTACTGGGTTATGCGCAACAGGCTTGCGACCGTACCCAGGATGCGGTTGCGTCGTGGAAGCATTCTCTCGAACTGCGTCCCGATCCCGCAGTGCAGCAATATCTGGCGAAGGCGCAGCGGGAGCAAAATGTCGAGACCGATTTTACGCAGCGCGAAAGCAGCCATTTCGTCCTGCACTATGAGGGTAAGCAGAGTTCAGAGGCGTTTCGGCAACAGATTCTTGGCGCGCTTGAATCCGACTACGACGATCTGGCTCGCGATCTGGGAACGCCGCCGCGAGATAACATTCTCGTAACCCTGTATACCGAGCAGGCTTTCTTTGACGTAACCCGCGCCCCATCGTGGTCAGGAGCGCTCAACGACGGCAAACTTCGCATTCCGATCAGCGGGCTCAGCTCGATGACGCCGGAATTGGCGCGAGTGTTGAGGCATGAACTGACCCACACGTTTATCAATCAGCTTTCCGCTGGCCGGTGTCCGACCTGGCTGCACGAGGGGATCGCGCAGTTTTTTGAACCGAAATCGTTGAGCAGCGATGGGCGGCAGTTGGCTCAAATATTCAAGACGCAAAGCAATATACCGCTCAATGCGCTGGAAGGAAGCTTCCTTCGCTTCTCCGGGCCGCAGGCTTACCTGGCTTACGCTGAATCGTTGGCGGCAGTTTCGTACATCAACGATTCTTCGGGGATGGGCGACATTCAGCGCATTCTTCAGCTTCTTAGCCAAGGCAGTTCCACCGAGGCTGCTTTGCGTGCGACCATTCACTCGGACTACGGGCAACTTGAATTGGAAGTCGGTAAGTACCTTAGTGATAAGTACGGCGACTAGTGAACCGACTCGTAGAGTCTTAAGACTGCAGTTTTCTTACTGCAAATTTGCCCGCCACCAGCGCTTGTGCTAGCTTCGATTTCAAGACTCCGCTTGGCATGTGCGCTTTATTTCACTCTCGTGAGCCCGAACCTCTGCCTGCCACGCAGCCTGCGACGAACGATTTCCCGGCTATCAACGGCGGTCAGATTGCCGCCACCACGTACGGAAAACGAGCAGCTGGTGACTTCTACGACTCTTTGCGAGTTGGCCCAGAGCGAGTTTTATTTGGGCTGCTGGACGTGGCGGGACGGCGCGAGACCAACCATGTCATTTTGACAGCGGCTCAAAACATCTTCCGCACGATGGGCATGGAATTATTTTCGCGGCGCGACTTTAACGAAGCCGAAGCCATGACCGGACTCTGTCTTGGGCTCAACCGCGGAATCATGGAAGCCGCGAATGGCGTCTGCTCGTGCCCGGGGTTCATTGGCTGCTACCACGAAAAATTCGGAACCCTTTGCTATACCAATGCCGGACACACGGCGGGACTGCTGCGTGACAACACCGGCATCACCGATCTTCTCTCGACGGGCCTGCCTCTGGGTTTGTTTTCGCATGCCACTTGCGACGCTCCCACGGTTGGCATGGAGAAGGGCGCGGTTCTAATGCTGGTTTCGCGGGGAGTGGTTGAGGGCAAGTGCAAGGACGACCAGGCTGAGGATCAGGAATTCGGCTTGGAACGCGTCGCAGAACGCCTGCGCACAGCCGACTCCTCGAACGCGCAGGCTCTCTGTGCCTTTATGTTAAATGCTGTGGGCGAGTTTACCTGTGAGCCGCTTGTTCCGGACGATATGACCGCCCTGGTCCTCGTGCGCAACCTGTAACAGGGGCAGGGGCGCGACGCGGGAAATCTATGCGAAGCTAGCTTCGGGCTCGCCCAGTGGTAGTAAAATACCAAAAAGGCCGTGGCCCACTTTCGCCCGCAAGGCCCAGGCAGCGTGGCGGCCCAACGAAAATCCTATGAAGAAAACGGTTCTGATACTCCTTTGCCTGTCGTTTGTACCGGCGTTGGCTGCCGGTCAGGTGGTAGAAGAAATTGTGGCTCGGGTTAACAGCCAGATTATTACCCGGTCTGAATTCAACCGCAGTAAAGACCAGTTGAGGGACGACGTCAAGCAGCAGGATCCAAATAACGCCGACAAGCTGTTCAGCGAGCGCGAAAAAGATGTCTTGCGCGACTTGATCGACCAGCAACTGTTGCTGGATAAGGGCAAAGACCTGGGGATTACTGGCGACACCGACTTGATCAAGCGCCTCGACCAGATGCGTAAGGACATGAAGCTGGAGACCATGGAGGACCTGGAGAAAGCGGCGACCTCCCAGGGGATTTCCTACGAAGACTTCAAACAAAATATGCGTAATCAGATCATTACGCAGAAGGTGATTGGCGAAGAGGTCGGTTCCCACCTCAACATCACCAATGAAGAGCAACAGAAATTTTATGATGAGCACAAGAGTGAATTGGAGCAGCCGGAGTCGATCCGGTTAAGCGAGATCCTGATCGCTCCGCAGAAGCCGGCTGCTAATGCCGCGGGCGGTGGGCAGGAGACAGACGCCGCAAAACAGGCTGACGATGCCGCAGCTTTGGCTGCTGCGGAGGCTAAGGCCGATGATCTGCTAAAGCAGATTAAGGCCGGAGCGAGCTTCGACGAGATCGCCAAGAAGAATTCCTCAGGTCCTTCGGCAGCGCAGGGCGGCGATCTTGGCGTGTTCAAGCGTGGAACTCTGGCCAAAGAACTTGAAGATAAAACCTTTGCCATGAAGGCGGGGCAAATCACCGACGTCATCCGGACGAAGCAAGGGTACGTAATCCTGAAGGTGACCGATCACCAGATGGCGGGCATTCCACCCATGAAGGATGTAACGGCGAAGATTCAGGACGCTCTGTACTACGAAAAGCTGCAGCCTGCGCTGCGCGCCTACCTGACGAAGTTGCGCGAAGATGCCTACATCAAAGTCGCGGACGGTTATGTGGATACGGGCCATAGCGCCAATGAAACCCAGCCGGTTGAAACCGCCTCCGCGAAAGAGGCGGATGCCAAGAATCTAAAGAAGAAGAAAAAGAAGGTCCTGGGAAAATTGTAGGAGATGAGTCTACCTTATTCTTCCGTAGATCCGCACCCCCATGCTTTCTGATTTACACTCTTGGAGAGAATGAAAGATTTCTATATCAGCGAGTGTATCCGGCACGAAAACAAGGTGGTCACCTCTAACTTTGTCGTCGTTTCGAAGCAGATTAAGCCCAAGAAAACAGGTGAGCCCTACCTTGCATTAACACTTGGCGACCGGAGCGGACAGCTCGATGCCAAGATGTGGGATAACGTTGAAGAAGTGCTGACGGTTTTCGAGCAGGATGACTTCCTCAAGATTAAAGGTTTAGTCAACAAATACAAAAATCGGTTTCAGCTCACGATCCACAAGCTGCGCAAGTTGGGTGATTCGGAGATTGAATTCGCCGATTATCTGCCCAAGACCACAAAAGATATCGACGAACTCTGGCGGACTCTTGGCGAGTTCGTAAGTTCGTTCCAGAATCATTATCTGCAGGATCTGATTCGAGCTTTCATGGCTGATCCGGAAATTGCAGCCGCCTACCGCAACGCACCCGCGGCTAAGACTCTCCATCACGCCTATATCGGCGGACTGCTCGACCATGTAGTCTCTCTTTTTCGCTCATGCGATCTGATCTGCCGGAATTATCCACAGGTCAACCGCGATGTATTGCTGACGGGAGTTTTTCTACACGACATCGGCAAGATCCACGAGCTGGCTTATAACCGGTCGTTCTCTTATACAACCCGCGGCCAGTTGCTCGGGCACATGGTGATCGAGCTGGAAATGTTGCAGGCGAAACTGGCACTGGTTCCGGGCTTTCCGAACGAGCTTAAGACGTTGCTGGAGCATCTGATCATCAGCCACCACGGCGAATACGAATTCGGCTCGCCCAAGTTGCCGATGTTTCCGGAGGCGCTCCTGCTGCACTATATGGACGACCTGGATTCCAAGATGGAGGCCATGCGCGCGCACTTCGAGCGCGAGGCCGATCTCGAGAGCCCCTGGACCAGTTACAACGCTTCACTTGGCCGCCCTCTGCTAAATACTGCGAAATTTCTTGCGGCGCGAACCAGCACTCCTGAGGGTTCTTCTTCGCCGGCGGGGCCAGAGGTGGATGCTGAAAGTATCGCTGAACCGCAAGAGAAAACCCCTGCTCTTCCTGGCCTTGAATCCTAGCTCGGAGAGACTGCCACCGCACTCATGCTCGACTTCGACCGTTTCGAAATTCTTACCTTCGATTGCTACGGCACTCTCATCGATTGGGAGGATGGGATTCTTGGTTGCTTGCGCCGGATCCTGGCGGCGCATGATCATCAAATAGATGACGCAACAATTCTGCAGCTCTACGGAGACTTTGAAGCGAGCGCCGAGCAGGGAGAATACCGGAGCTATCGGGAGGTTCTCAATTCTGTAGTGCGACAGTTCGGAAAGCAATTTGGATTCGCGCCCAGCGAAGAGCAAGTGAGTTCGCTTGCCGATTCGCTGAAAGGATGGGGAACGTGGCCCGATACTGTGCAGGCGCTTCAGTTACTTGAGCGCCGATTTCGGCTGGCGATAATTTCCAATGTAGACGACGATCTTTTCGCCGCTACGCTGCCGCAGCTGAAGGTGAAGTTTAGCCAGATCGTCACCGCCCAGCAGGCGCAGGCATACAAGCCTTCCTTGAAGATTTTCGAACTCGCATTGAGCCGCATCGGCGTTCCCGCGCACCGTATCCTGCATGTGGGGCAGAGTCTTTATCACGATGTAATTCCCGCGCAGTCGCTCGGTCTGGCTACGGTTTGGGTGAACCGGCCATCTGCAAGAAAGGGCGTGGGCGCTGTCAAGGCGGCGGACGCCAAGCCAGACTTGCAGCTGACTAGCCTAGCAGAACTTGCTGCCGCTTGCGCGCAGTCTGATTCTTGATGGCTGTTGGGAAATCTTCACCCGATTTATCTCGCATATCATCCGAATATATTCCTTCGCGACCACAAAGATGCGAGGCATCAGGTAAAATCGAGCACTTATGCTGCGCTACTTCACAGCTGGGGAATCTCACGGCGAAGCGTTGGTCGCTTTCCTTTCAGGCTTGCCCGCGGGACTCAAGGTGGACCAAAGCTTTTTGGATCGTGAACTCTGGCGGCGGCAGCAAGGCTATGGGCGCGGCGGACGAATGAAGATTGAGCGGGATACCGCGCATATTCTGTCCGGAATCCGCCAGGGAAAAACTATCGGCTCGCCGATTTCGGTTCAACTCGAAAACCGAGACTGGAAAAATTGGCAAGAGGCTTTGCCCGTGGGCGAAGGCGATCCGGCTTTGCATAAGCGTGTAGCGTCGCCGCGGCCTGGTCACGCCGATTTGGCCGGGGCTTTGAAATACAATTTTCCGGAAGCGCGATACGTTCTGGAGCGGGCATCTGCGCGAGAATCTGCGGCGAGAGTCGCCATAGGCGCGATCGCCAAAGCATTTCTACGCGAGCTTGGAATTGAAGTGTTGAGCCATGTGGTTGCGGTGGGCAACGTGAAGATTCACAAAGACATTCCTTGGGAGGAGATTGACGCTCTTTACCATCGGGAAGAAATTCTGCTGAATTGTGCTGATGGGGAAACCGAGCAACGTATGAAAGAGGAAGTCGACAAAGTTCTGAAGACCGGCGACTCGGTAGGGGGAGTATTCGAAGTTGTCGCTCACGGCGTTCCGCCGGGTCTTGGCACTTACGCGCAGTGGGACGAACGGTTGGATGCTTTGCTGGCGGGCGCAGTCATGTCATTGCAGGCGGTGAAGGCGGTCGAGATCGGAGCAGGCGTGGCGGCGGCGGCTTCTCCTGGTTCCGCGGTGCATGATGAAATCGGCTACGGGGAGCATGGGGATTTTACGGCGTTCACTCGCACCCGCAACAACGCTGGCGGAATTGAGGGCGGAGTTTCCAATGGAGAGGAGATTCGGGTGCGCGGATATCTGAAGCCTATTTCGACTTTGCGACGTCCGCTGCAGTCAGTGGATTTCTCCACTCGCGAACCGGTGCGAGCGGCGTATGAGCGTTCCGACGTTTGTGTGGTGCCGGCTGCGGGAGTGGCCGCTGAGGCTATGGTTGCGCTCACTCTGGCTCGCTGTGCACTCGATAAATTCGGAGGAGACTCCATGGGCGAGACTTTGCGGAACTTCGCCGGTTATCGCCAGCAACTGGAAAGCTACTGATGATTTATCCCATCGTGAAGTTTGGAAATCCCGTCCTCGAGAAACCCGCGGAGAAGGTTACAGTCTTTGATGAAGAACTTAAGAAGCTGGTAGAGGACATGTTTGAGTCGATGTATGCGGCACGCGGAGTAGGTTTGGCTGCGCCGCAAATCGGCATCCCGCGCCGCATTGCCGTGGTGGACGTGACTTTCAAAGAAGATCCGAATGCCAAGCTTGTGCTTGTCAATCCTGAAATTATTCACAAACAAGGGCGACATTCGCAGAGTGAAGGATGCCTGAGTATTCCTGATTTTCGGGAGAATGTGAGCCGCGCTCAAGTGGTCACGATCCGAGCGCAGGACTTAACCGGGCAGGTTTTCGAGAGGACGGGAGATGACTTGCTGGCGCGCGCATTTCAGCACGAGACCGATCATCTCAATGGCAAGCTTTACATCAGCCACATCAGCGCGCTCAAACGAGATTTAATCAAGCGCAAGATCCGCAAGATGGTCAAAGCGGGAGAATGGTAGAAGAAATTGTAATTGCATAATTTGGTAATTGGGCAATCCTGCCGTCAATTGGTGGAGGAGTTCAATTGCTCAATTGCCGGATTGCAAAATTACATAATGTCCCGTCCTCTCAATCTCGTTTTTTGCGGTACGCCTCTATTTGCGGTGCCGACGCTTGAACGGCTGGTTGAGACTGGATCTGCAGTTCGCTTAGTGGTGACGCAACCAGATCGACCGAAGGGTCGCGGGCTTGAATTGGTCTCGTCGCCGGTCAAGCAGTCCGCGTTGAAACTGGGGTTGCCGATCACGCAACCCGAAACCATTAAGAACAATGCGGATTTTCGCGCACAACTCTTCGATATTAAGCCAGACGCAGTCGTCGTGGTCGGTTACGGGCGCATCATCCCACAATGGATGCTGGATCTTCCTCGTCTCGGCAACGTCAACTTACATGCGTCATTGCTGCCAAAGTATCGAGGCGCCGCGCCTATTCAGTGGGCGATTGCGCGGGGCGAAAGAGTCACGGGGGTTACGACCATGAAGATCGATGTCGGGCTCGATACTGGGGATATTTTGTTGCAGCAGGAAATACCGATCGGCTCAGACAATGCAGAAACTCTTGCACCGAAGCTCGCATCCGTGGGAGCGGATCTGATGGTTCGCACGTTGCAGGGTCTGGAAGCGGGAACGATGCAACCGCGCAAGCAGGACAACTTGCAAGCTAGCCTCGCTCCTATTCTCAAGAAAGAAGATGGCCGCATTGATTTTTCTCGTACAGCTGGCGAAATTCTGAATCGATTGCGAGGCTTTCAACCTTGGCCAGGCGCCTACTCACAGTTTCGCGGAAAGAATCTACAAATATGGCGAGCGGCTGAAATTGATCGGGTGCTGCCTGCATCTGAACTCAAAGTGGAAGGCGATCATCTGTTCGTCGGATGCGGCCGGGAGTCCGCACTTGAACTGCTCGAACTGCAAGTGGAAGGCAAGAAGCGGACTTCGGCCGCGGATTTTGTTCGCGGCTACCAGCCTAAAGTTGGCGAGAAGCTTGGCTTGGAAGAAAGATAAATCTCTCGGCAGCGCGCTTCCGTCATACTGGACTAAGTGAAAAAAGGAAATCGAGAACCGCAAGCCGCAGTTTCTCCCGCCCGGGCTGCTGCTTTCGACATCCTGCTGCGGGTCGAGCGCGAATCTTCCTACGCGACGGAGTTGCTTCATTCCAAGACAATCGCTTCGCTCACAAAGGTCGATCACGCTCTGGCGATTGAACTAGTTATGGGCGTGCTTCGCTGGCGATCTTTGCTGGATTTAGAAATCTCCAAGAGTTCCTCGCAAGCGATTTTCAAACTCGATCTTGAAGTCCTGACTGCGTTGCGGCTTGCTGTCTATCAACTTCGGGGGCTCAGTCGAATTCCGGCCCGCGCCGCGATTCACGAGAGCGTGGAACTGGTCAAACGCGCGCGCAAGCGTTCTGCAGCGCCTTTTGTCAATGCCGTGTTGCGGAAGATCGATGGAGCTAGGCCGACAAGTTCGGAGTTCGATCCGCTCCAAATCACCGGAGCATCGGTTGAAACGCTCGCCATCAGCAGCGCTCATCCGTTGTGGCTTGTGGAACGCTGGGCTCGAGCCTATGGCTTCGAAGCCGCAATTCAGATTTGTCGTCAGGATCAATCAGTGCCAGTCACTACCATTCGACTCCGTCATCGCGATGCCGAAGAGAGACTGCGAGGCGAGGGAATCGAACTGGCTCCTGGCGCTCTCCTCGGCTCGGCGCGGCGAGTTTTGCACGGAGACATTACGGCGTCTGCCGCTTTTCGATCTGGATGGTGCGTGATTCAAGATGAAGCGTCGCAACTGGTCGCCGCTCTGGTTGGACAGGGAGCTCGCGTGCTGGATTGTTGCGCAGCGCCTGGCGGGAAGACTCTGGCTATTGCCGATCGCAATGTTGAGGCACACATTGCTGCTGTTGATCTTCACACTCATCGCGCGCGCCTGTTGCGGCGGTTGCTTCGAGGAGACGATTCTTTCGGCAAAGCTGGAGAAAACAGGATCGGGGTAGTGACCGCCGATGCAAGGAGTCTTCCTTTCGCTGCAAACTTTGATCGAGTGCTCGCGGATGTACCGTGCTCGGGCACGGGCACGCTGTCGCGGAACCCAGAAATCAAGTGGCGGCTCGTGCCCGAGGATCTGGCTGACTTGCAGGTACGCCAACTGGCGATTCTGAAATCCGCAATGACACAAGTCTCTCGTGGAGGACGCCTGGTTTATTCCACTTGTTCTTTAGAGCAGGAAGAAAATGAAGATGTTATCGAGCGCGCTCTGGCGGAAGATTCTTCATTCCGAGTAGTCGCCTGCGGTGATGAACTCGCGAACCTCAAAGAGGAAGGCGAATTAATTTGGGATGAGACCTCAGCACTTACCCGGGGCCCGTACTTGCGCACATTACCGGGAGTTCATCCGTGCGATGGATTCTTCAGCGCGATTCTGGAAAAGAGTTAACGCACTTCAAAATTCATCGTCGCTCCCGCGAGCATTTTCTGTCCCGCGGGAGGATTCTGCGTGACGATCATGCTAGCTGGAGAGGGTTGAGCAGGAATGATGGGCACAGCCGCGACGGGGTTTTCGACCGCGGAATTTGGAGCAGTGGAATTTGGCGGAGTGTTTGCATCCGGTTTAGCCGCAGGGACGGGCGCCATGCTCACATTCCCGAGTTTGAATCCTGCTTCCTGTAAAAGGCGGCTCGCGCTTCCCAGTGGCTGACCGACGAAACTCGGCATTACATATGCTGGCGGATCGGAGGCAACGGTGATGAGCAAACTGGTTTTCGGCGCTGCCACCTGGCTCGCATTTGCGGGCGGACTTTGCGCAAGCACTTGATCGGCAGGCGTGCCGGGCAACTGCATCTCCGCCGTGGAAGCCAGATCCAATCCGCGGCGCCGGATGTTCCATTCCGCTGCGCGTTCGCTTTGGTTGGTGACGTCTGGAATCGCGACACGCTGTGGCCCCAGACTTTGCGCGACGCGAACTTGCCATCCCCGGCGTACCTTCGCGCCGGGCAGCGGGAGTTGCGACATGATGAGGCCTTCAGGAATTTGCGGGCTGTAGTATTGGCGCTCTACTTCGATCTGCAAGCCGAGGTTGGTCACAATGCGTCCCGCATTTGCCGGTGTGAGTCCGACGATTGCGGGCACCTGCACTTCCTGTCCGTGAATTGCGAATCGCATCGCCGTCAATGCCGATAGCAGTGCTACAGCCACCAGGGTCAGCGCCAGAATCGTGAAACGAAAAAAAGATTTCATAACTTGCACGAGCGGTCGCGGATGGATTCGGCAATCATGTTGATTCGTTTCAGTTAATGCGCTTCATCCGCGCCGGGCACCGTATCTGGCGTATCCAGTTTCTGGGCCACGGGTCCAGGGGTTTGCGGCGGCGGCTGAAACTGACCGGCATCTTTTCCGGCCATGGCGGTGGACATAAAGTTCATCCAGATCGGCAGCGCGGCGTGCGCCCCGGTTTCTTTTGCACCGAGGGTCTTCTTCTCGTCGAATCCCATCCAGACGCCGCACGTTATTGCTGGGGAGAATCCTACGAACCAGGCATCGGTGAAATCATTCGTCGTTCCGGTTTTTCCAGCAGCCGGAAAAGGCAACTTCGCCGCAGCCACTCCGGTGCCGTGCAGAACGACTTCGCGCAACATCGAGGTCATGATTCGCGCGGTGCGGGCGCTGATTACATCCTTCACCTCGGGATAATCTTCCTCGAGCACGCGACCTTCGTAGTCGGTCACTTTGGTGATATAGCGAGGAGTAACGCGAACACCGTCGTTGGGAAAAACGCTGTAAGCCGAGGTCTGCTCCATCAGAGTAATTTCTGCCGAGCCAAGAGCGACCGGCAAGTAAGGAGGCAACCTGGCTGTGATTCCGAAGCGCTCCGCAGTTTCAATTACGCTCTTGATCCCGACTTTGCTGGCCAGTTTCAGCGCAGGAATATTTCGTGACTGCGCGAGAGCGCGACGCAGGGTGATGATGCCTTCAAATTTTTCGTCGTAATTATGCGGCGAGTACGGCCCGGAGCCGGTTTCGAAAGTAACTGGCTCATCGAGAATGGTATCGTCCGGACTTCCGCCTTTATCGATTACGGTCGTGTACACATAGGGTTTGAAGGACGATCCTACCTGTCGCAACGCCTGAGTTACGCGATCGAATTTCGATTCGCTGAAATCGCGACCGCCAACCATGGCTTTGATTCCTCCAGTGGTGTTGTCGATCGCCACGAGCGCTCCTTGCGCACCGGAATCCTGTTCCAGACTTACGCGAGCCGCGCCATTGGGACTCAGCGACAATATTTTTACATAGCAAATGTCTCCGGGGCGCAACAGATTCTGCAATTTACCTTGTGTCCAGGCCACATCCGCTTGCCCCAGAGCGGCGGAGTAGCGGCCGAATTTCAAAGTCGCAATGCCAATCCCAGATGAGGTTACGAGTGCGTGGACGTACCCACTCACTTCCGGCTCTTCATCCCAGTCAGGGTGCTGGTATTTATCGATAGCGATGCCATCGGCGACGACATTTTCCAGATGTCCCTTCCATCCGTGGCGACGCTCGTAGGCCGCCAGGCCATCCAGTACAGCTTGATTTGCGGACTTCTGCAGATCGACATCGAGCGAGGTGTAGACCTTTAAGCCGCCTTCGTGCACCTGGTCGGCGCCATACTTGGTTTCGAGATATCGCCGTATCTCTTCGACGAAATATGGAGCGAGCGAGTTGGGATCGTTTTGCAGATGCAAAGTTAGCGGCAGCGAACGGGCATCCGCCGCCTCAGCGGCGGTGATTTTCCCGTCTTCGAGCATGGCATTGATGACGAGGTTACGACGCCTGGTTGCGCGATCCGGATGGTTGATGGGGGAATAGATTCCCGGACCTTTGGGTAGACCCGCCAGCAGAGCGGCTTCCGCCAGCGTTAGCTTTCTGGCCGGCTTGCTGAAGTAGTACTCCGAGGCCGCCTCGAAACCGTACACTCCATGCCCGAGAAAAATCTGATTGGCGTAGAGCGTGAAGATCTGCGGCTTCGTAAAACGCCGCTCGATCTGAATGGCGAGCATCGTCTCTTGCACTTTTCGATGGAACGAGCGGTCGGGTGAAAGAAAGAGATTGCGCGCCAGTTGCATAGTCAAGGTAGATGCGCCCTGCACTTTGCCGCCGGACTCGATGTCACGGTAGGCTGCTCCCACGATGCGCCAGAAGTTAATTCCCGAATGGCGATAGAAATCTTTATCTTCGATTGAAACCAGGGCATCGCGCAGCACCGGCGCAAAGTCGTCGTAGCCCGCCACCACTCGCCGCTGCAGCGCAAACGACCCGATTACGCGGCCGTGATCGTCATATAACTCCGTGATCGAGCTTGGACGGTAGGCTTCGAGAGCTTCGACCTGTGGCAGGTCGGTGGTGTAGACAAGGAGCAATCCAGCGGTCGCACCCACCAGGGCGGAAACCAGCACCAGCAGGCCAAACAACACGCGGCCCACAAACTTCCGTCCGGCAATTTCTACTGGTGGAAGATCCTGGTAGAGCGACTTCATGACTAGGTGGGTTCAGAATAGCAGGGCGGCAATGGCTCTGGTAGTCACTCCCGATCAGTGACGACTGGGTCTGAAGACTGGGTCTGAAAACAAAGATGCCGATTCGTTAACGCAGCGACAAAAAGAACCGCGCACCTTGCAGTGCGCGATGAAAATCGGAATGTGAGTGTTCTCTTAGCTGGTTCGGCTCTTCAAAACCTCGACGGCCTTGTGCAGTTGGTCATCTGGCGTATTCTTCGGTTTGGCCTCTGGTTCCGGCGCGGATGGTTCGGCTTCGTCATCGTCGGAGATCACGTTATCCGCATCGTCAGCAACCAAAACGTTCGGCGTTACCGCGGTCTCCTGAATCGCCTTACCGCCGGGAGAATAGTATTTTGCTACCGAGAGGATCAGCGCGCCTCCATCCGGTAGATCGATAGTTTTTTGAACAGATCCGTCGCCGAAGGTCTTGTCGCCGACAACATCGCCGCGAGCATTCTCCAGAATCGCGGCCGCAACAACCTCAGCCGCTCCAGCCGTTCCCTTGTTCACAAGGATGGCGAGAGGAAGTGAAGTTACATCTTTCGCGGGATCTGCGTTGAACGCCTCTCGGGGAAACTTTTGCCCTTGCAGATAGGTAATGGTGCCATGGTTGAGGAAAAGATTGGCGGTGGCAATGCCTTCACTTTCTTCTCCGTCAGATGTGTTGCGCAAATCCAGAACCAGTTTTTTCGCGCCGGCTTTTTCCAATGACTTAATTTTGGCGGCAATTTCCTGTGATTTGCCCTTGGTCAGAGCATCCACTTTTATGTAGCCGATGCCATCTTCAAGCATCTTGTCGGAGACGGGCGGAATCGTCACGATGTCCCTTGTGATCACCATTTTCTGTGGCTCGGCCTTGCGGGCGCGCACCACGGAAACAGTTACCGTCGATCCCGGTGTCCCGGCGAGGGCGTCGCGAATTTCAGGCAGAGACATGTCGCGAGTGCTCTGGCCTTCAATCGATTCGAAAATATCGGTATCTTCGATGCCGGCCTTATCGGCGGGCGATCCCGGCAACACAGAGACCACATCTGCGTATCCAAAGCGCTT
Organism: Candidatus Sulfotelmatobacter sp.; assembly: GCA_049684755.1. Classification (GTDB taxonomy): domain Bacteria; phylum Acidobacteriota; class Terriglobia; order Terriglobales; family Acidobacteriaceae; genus Sulfotelmatobacter. Next base: position 10,385 of record JBAVGI010000262.1, on the reverse strand, counting down.
CGAGACGGTGGCACCGATCTCACCTTTGGCCACGGACTTGTGGGCTTTCAGAGCCTTGTAGGCGGCAGGCGTCAAATAGCTGGAGTTCGCATCCAGCGATTCCACCAAACCGTGCAGCGCTCCGTCCGTCACCTTGGGAATGTTGGGATCTTCCACGTACTCGCTTTGTACGCGCGACAGCACTTCGCTGTAAACCTGCATCTGCCGGTAGGAGCCGTCGTTCGAAGAGGCGTGCACGCCGCCGAGCGAACCGACCACGACAAAGAGCAACATAGCGAAGGAAGAAACCAGAATCGCAGCTTTAGTTTTCATGGACATCAAATTATTCGTTTCCAGAAGAAGGAGCTTCTTCCTGAGGCACTTCAGCCTATTATATCTTGTAGATGCCGCTTTTTGCCTGCTGGCTGCACGGATTCCCGCCGCGCCGGTAACATCGGTTAAGTTCGGTCCTGCACCGCAAAGTTAGACGGCCCGGCCGACCGTTCGTTAGAGGGCTGCATCAAGCCGGGGGCTTGAAGTTCAGTGTGATCGTGCTCTGCACCGACACCGCGCGTCCATTCATAGTGTAGGGCTTGAATTGCCACTGGCGTACCGCGTCGATAGCAGCCCGCGCGAAGACGAGCGATCCCTGCAGAAACTTTGCGTCTTGTACTGCGCCGTCGCGCCCGATCAGCACCTGAAGCACCACGCTGCCCCGCTGGCCGCTGACTTTGGCTGCGTCGGGATAGACGGGTTCAGCGGGCTGCGCCGCCAACTCCGGCAGGGCGGAGGCTGGCAGATTCACCGGTTCAATCGATGACATAGCGGCGTCCACTGGCTTGGCGCCGCTCGCTTCCGGAGTAGTAGAGGCTAACTGGGAACGAAGGCTTGAGGGGATACCGGCATTCGCCCCGGATGGAATTCCGCGTGGCGCAGTTGAAACAGGCAGCGGGACCGCGACCGGGCGAGGTTGCGCCGGCACAGGCGCGGGTTGCGGGACGGCAGGACTCGGCTGCACCTGACCGGGAGGCAGTGCGACGGGCGATGCGGCTGTAGTTCCAGCTAGATTCCCAGCGGTTGGGCCGGTCTGATCTTTGGCCGGGCTATCTGCAACTTGCGGCTGGCCGTTCGGCATTGATACGACCTGACTCTGATCGGTGGCACTGTTATCTCCGGGATTGGACTGTGCACTGGCCGCGTCGGCGCTTGCGCCTTTCACTTTCGCCGTGGGGTCAATCACGGGCAACACGCGAATCTGCGAGGGATCCGTTGTGGCATCGGGAATGTTTGCCGCGACCGGAAGTTTGTATTCGTTGCTATCCTGTTCGAAGGTTTCGTGCTGGGTCACCGCCTGTGGCACTTGCACGGGCTGAGGATTCAGCCAATTTCTTCCCGCGCGCGCGGTATGGCGATAGAAGATCAGCAGACGACCGCGCGTTCGGGGCATGGCAACCAGCACCAGACATACAACTGCCAAGGCCGTCACGACAAAGGGTTTGACTCGCCGCGGGCGATGCGCCATAGGCTGTGCGGTCTCCGTGGCGTCGCCCGACATGTAGGAAAAGAGCGCGGCTTCCGCTTCCGCATCCTGTTGAGAATCTTTTTTCGACGTTCGACTATCTTCGGTTTGCGGAGCCGGTTGGGAGCCAAAGGAAGGTGTTTCGCCATACGCCAGCAACTCATTTTTCGTGGATGTTTCAGGGGAAGGAGACTCAGGCAAAGAGGCATGGCCGGGTCTGGTTAAACGGGCTTGCAGCGAGGCCCATCCGTCCAAAGCTGTTCGAGGCGCAACTGGCTGTGGTGCAGGCGGTGGTGCATTCTCTACCGAGGCGGCCATGGGCTCAAGTTCGGTAAGCGCATCCACTTCTGAGGCGGAGACCTGGTTCAGAGATTTCTGAACTTCACACTCGGTGTCGAATTGCGCTCCAGGAGCTGAACTTTGTGTTTGCAGGAACTCACCCGCCCGGAAAGTTTTCTCGGGTTCGGGGGGCACGGGCGCCGATGCAGTAGGCGTAGCGCCGAGGGCTGCGGCAGCGGTGGCGATGGCCAACGTCTCTTTCGCGTGCGGTTGCCCTGGTCCTGCCGTCGTCAAGGGCGCAGGGGAAGGTTGCTTCGTTCGCAGCAACTGGCAGGCCGTGTTCATCGTGTCGCGGACTTGTTCTGCCCGAATCGGCCGGAGAAGAATCGAATTGGCTCCAGCTTGTAACGCCTCCGGAAGCCTGGCGTCATCGCCCACGATGGCCAGAGTCAAGGGGCGCTGCGAGGCTTTTTGATCGCGCGCCGTTTTCAGCAGAAACGTCGCCTCCGGCTGATCGTCCCAGTCGGTGATGACGATCTGGAACAGTTGGGTCGTGACCTTCTCGACGGCGTCCACTGCGCTTGAACAGTACTCTCCCTCGATGCCGAGATCGGCCAGCACCTGCCAGATCGGCTGGACCATCTCTTCATCGGAGGAGAATAAGAGGCAGCGCAAGGGCATACTATTCCAGACTATGCAGCCTGTGTAACCACAGCAAGTTACCGAGGGGACAGACACGCCGAATCTCGACCTGCGGTACATGTCCCTCTGCGTAGGGCGAACACGAACACAACCATTGCTCTCGGAGGCTCGCAGGATGTTGGCTGTTTGCGTGCGCTAAAATGCTGGGTCGCCGGGATGCTTGCCGGTTCGAATCGATAGATCATATGCAGACTGCGGACGTCGTGATTATCGGGGGCGGGATTGTCGGATCCAGCATTGCCTATCACCTCACGGCGAACGGTTGCGGCAGGGTTCTGGTCATCGAGCGGGAATCGGCCCAGGGCAAGGGATCTACCGGCAAGAGCATGGGAGGTGTGCGAGCGCAATTCTCAACTCCCGTGAGCATTCAGATGTCGCTCTACTCGATTCCTTTCTACGCGAGCTTTGAAGAGCGATTGGGTTATCCGTGTGATTATCGGCCGCAAGGTTATTTATTTTGCGCTACCTCCGATCGGCACATGGCCTATCTGCGGACAAATTTCGGCCAGCAGGTGAAGATGGGACTGAAGGACGTGCAACTGATGGCAGGCGACGAGATCAGGAACCATTTTCCCCAGTTGCGCGCGGATGACATTGTCGGTGGAAGTTTCTGTTCGAGTGATGGCTTTGTCGATCCCTATAGCGCCATGAACGGATTCATCGCCTGCGCCTGCGAGCAGGGCGCTACGGTGTGGAAGAACACAACTGTGACCGGCATTGGGAATGATGGCGCCGGGATTGCATCAGTTGAAACCACGCGCGGTCGGGTAGCGACTCGCAAAGTTGTAAACTGCGCCGGGGCCTGGGCCGCGGACGTGGCGAGGCTGGCCGGAGTGGAGTTGCCCGTTGAGCCGCTGCGGCGGATGTTGGTGCCGAGTGAGCCCTTTGACGCCTTTCCGCACACCGCTCCCATGATTGTCGACATGTCGAACGGATTTCATTTTCGTCCCGAGGCTCGCGGCTTTCTTCTGGCGTGGAACGATCCGGAAGAGACGCCTGGCTTCAACACCGATTTCGACGTAAGTTTTGTGGAAAAGATATTGACACGTGCCGCCGATCGAGTGCCTTGCTTCGCCAGTCTCCCGGTGAATCCAAAGCGCGCGTGGGCTGGGCTCTATGAAATGACGCCGGACCATCATCCAATTTTGGGCGAGACACCTAGTCTGCCGGGATTCTTTCTAGCCAATGGCTTCAGTGGACATGGCGTGATGCACGCTCCGGCTACGGGAAAAATACTTAGCGATCTGATTCTCACGGGCAAGACGGATTTGATCGATGCATCGTTGTTGAGCCTTTCACGCTTCGCTGAGGGACGTCTGATTCACGAGACGGCGGTGTTGTGAGAGGGTTTGGATAGGGCAAATATGGTTCTGCAGGAGCATAACTACTGGCTCACTACCGCCGAGTTCCCGAAAACAGAGACCCTTCCACTGCCCGACCGTGTGGACGTCGCCGTTATCGGCGCCGGATTCACCGGACTTTCGGCAGCGCGCACTCTGGCCAAACGCGGGGCGAAAGTTTGCGTGCTCGAATCCGAAACCATCGGCTGGGGAGCCAGTTCCCGCAATGGCGGAATGGTTCTGAGCGGGATGAAGCTGGGGGTGAACAAACTCATCTCCATGTACGGGCGCGAACTCACGCAACGAATGTACGCTGCATCGCTGGCTACCATTGATTGCGTGGAGCAAATTATCGGTGAGGAAGCGATCGACTGCGATTTTTCCCGCTGCGGACATCTCGAAGTCGCGTGCAAGCAAAAGCATTTCGACGATTACGCGCGGCAGGCCGAAGTAATTGCCCGCGAGTTTAATCACCGACTGCGGGTTGTTCGGAAAAACGAGCTGAGTGCTGAGATCGGATCCACAATTTATTACGGTGGCATGGTCGATGAGGTCAGCGCGGGGGTGAATCCGGCGCGTTACGTGGCAGGATTAGCGCGTTCTGCGCTGAAAGGCGGAGCGAAGGTCTACGAGCACACTGCGGTGCAGAGAATCGAACGCAGCGCTCGCGATGGCGACTCAGGCTGGAGCATCAGCACTTCGCGGGGAGTGCTGTGGGCGCGCGAAGTATTTGTAGGAACCAGCGGTTACACCGGTAAAGCGACTCCCGCTCTGCAAAAAAAGATTATTCCCATCGGTTCGTTCATCATCACGACGGAAGTGTTGCCGGAGGCGCTGGCGCATGAATTGAGCCCACATAATCGCATGATCTACGATTCCAAAAATTATCTTTACTACTATCGGCTCACGTCCGATCGCCGCATGTTGTTCGGAGGACGCGCGGCATTCTTTCCCGAGAACGATCAGACGGTTCGGCGGAGTGCGGAAATTCTTCTCCGCGGCATGATTGACGTCTACCCGCAACTTCGCGATACAAAAATAGAGTACGTCTGGGGTGGAACGCTTGACTTCGCCTTTGACATCATGCCGCATGCGGGTCTGATTGACGGCATGTTTTACGCGGTTGGGTATGCCGGCCATGGCGTTGCCATGGCCACCTATCAGGGTCAAAAGATGGCGGAGCTAATTGCCGGTGATAAACCGGAGAATCCTTTCGTCGGCATTCCGTTTCCCGGCGCACCGTTGGGCTTGTACAACGGCAAGCCCTGGTTCCTGCCGTTTGCGGGAATGTGGTATAGGCTTCTGGATTGGGTGAGCTGAAGAAATAAGCCAATGAAGGGCGACGCAAAGGTTTTCGACAGCGGCGCAGCGATTGGGGATTCGGGTCCTACGTCTGCAAAGATCCGCCAACGAAGCGCTCCCGGCTGAGCTTCCAGCACCGTAGGCCAAGACCCATCCTTCGATTGTGTCGAAAATGGTCAGAAAGGGTTCCTGATCGTTAAGCGATGGTCAATGATCTGCCGGTCCTGCATATCCTCTGTGTACAAGATGGTGCACTTCGCTTCCAGGGCAGAGGCGACGATGAGGGCATCACAAATTTTGTAGCGATATTTTTCCGCGATCTCTAAGGCCTCTTGGTGAGTATCAAGCCTAATCGGGAGCGGGTCGGGACAGAGTATCCTGATGCTTTCCAGAGCGAGCTGAACTTCGCCCCAAGACATATTGATTTTTCTCCGTGCGACTGCCGCAAACTCGTTCAAGACCTGCACGCTAACCGTTCCGCCTTTAGTGATCAATTCCTCCGCGTCGTGGGTGCGCGGATTGTCCTGGGCAATCGCGTACACAAAGATGTTGGTGTCGAGAAACGCCTTATCGCTCATTCGCCTCCTCGCGATCAAAGACGAATCCGGGAGGAAAGGGACGCCGCAACTTGCGCAGGCGGTCGAGTGCGCGCTGCCGACTCTGATCGCGGCTTACTTCGAACGTGCAGGCGCCAGCGACTCGAATCTCGATCCTGTCCCCTTCTTTCAGTTTTGAGCGCCTCAACCACGGCGGCGGGCAGACGTATTGCCAGGCTGTTCCCCCACTTTGAAACTTGCATGGAGCCCTCCTTGGATATACGCCATAAATTGTTTATCTAGCGACGCTTCGGTACAACTATTCCGTATACCAACGGCCCCAATACCATCGCAATCGCGCCGCCGATCAAAGCGAAGCGGTCGCTTCCAAGCAGGGCTAAGACAGCCATTACCACGGGAGCGGCCACTACGTAGAGCAATCCGATTCGCCCGCCCGGGATTACGAACGCTCGGGGCATTTCAGGCCGGGTGCGGCGAAGCTTCCAGGCGGAAAGAACGGTGAGCACCGTGGTGGCTGAGCGCAACCAGATGTAGACGGAGATGAGTTGACCAAGACTCTGCCAGGCCAGCAGGGCATAGATAATTGCCGATATCACAATCGCCAGCCATGGCGTGCCGTAGCGCGAATGCCTGCGGGTGAGCGCGGACGGAAGATATCCGTCTTCCGCCATGGCGAAAGGCATGCGTGTGGTGGTGAGGACGGTGCTGTTGAGCAACGCGACGTTGCCTACCATCGCGGCCAGCGTCATCCAGGTACCTAACCAGGGGCCGCCAATCATCTTTGCCGCGTCAGAAAAGAAACCAGTGTGCCAGTTTTGCCATTCTCCCGCCGAGGCTAGCCCCGCCAGCGTGGGCAGAAAGTAAGCTGCAATGGATAGCGGCACCACCAGCGCCAATGCTCGCGGATAGGCCCTTTGCGGGTTCTCTACTTCCTCGGCAACGGTGGAGAGTTGTTCGTATCCGGAATACAGCCACAAGCCAAGGGCTAATCCGACGCCGAAGATCTTGAACCTGGGCTGGTTTGGTGGGACGAATGGCACGAAGGGATTGTGATGCCACTTCGTAAGTCCCATCACAATCATGGTCATGACCGGCACGAAGATGAAAATCTCGAGCGCGGTCGCGACTTTTCCAACCGTCTGAATGCCGCGAACGTTGATCCACATAATCACAGCAATCAGCGCCACGGAGATGAGATAGTGCTTCCATCCGCTGGTACCGGGAAACAAGTAATCGGTGAAGAGAACGGCATAAGCTCCGCCAAGCAGGAACGATGCGGACCAATTCCACCAACCGGCAAGAAATCCCCAGAAGTCTCCGAATGCAGCGCGAGTCCAGCGGTAGAAGCCGCCTTCGACGGGCATGGCGGTGGTGAGTTCCGCCGATACCAGCGAGACGGGAATACACCAGAAGAATGGAAGCACCAGCAGGTAGATCAGCGTGAGCCCCGGGCCTGAGGTGGTAACCATGTCTTCGAGACCGAAGGGTCCACCGGTGGTGTAGGAAAACATCACGAAGACGAGATAAAAGAGGCCAGCCTTCTGAAGCGTGGAGGATTTGGATTGAGTGTTCAAAGAAGCAATTGTTGATTGTTGATTTGTGATTGTTGATTGAAAAATGCGAGGGGATAGGTTTTCTAATCAGCAATCAACAATCAGAAATCAACAATTTCTACGCCGCCAGTACTCCGGTGAGAGCACCCTCGAGTTCCAGCAGTTTGCGCTTCACGTCGAGACCGCCGCCGTAGCCGCAGAGCGTACCATCGGATGCGATTACGCGATGGCAGGGGACGACGATCGCGATCGGGTTGCGATTGTTCGCCATACCTACGGCACGAAATGCATTCCCTTTGCCGATTGCGCGGGCGATGTCCGCGTAGGTGCGGGTCTCGCCGTAAGGAATCGCCAGCAGGGCGCGCCAGCATGTTATTTGAAAATCTGTGCCACGGAGATCGAGCGGGAAAGAGAATTCGCGGCGATTGCCTGAGAAATATTCTTCAAGTTCGCAAATATAATCACTCATCGCACGCGGGGAAGGCTCGAACACGAATCCCCTATTTTCTTTTCGCAGATGGCGCGGGTTGGGGCGAATCGATGGTTGTCCTGGCAACCTCGTGTCGAATTCCAAAGCGACCAATCCATTATCCGAAGCGGCCATAAATAATGGCCCGACGGCTGAATCCAGGGTTGTACAGTGAAGTTTTTCCATGAGGAATTGAACCTCCCGCAGCAGACAACATAGCAGACTCAGCCGGTTGAATCCTGCCTTTTTAACAGCAGCTTGCAAACGTGGCCGGCCTGCAGTTGACAGAAAGCGGCTTTTCGCCCACAGTGTGTGCGGCGCGCTTATGGGCTTATCCCTGTTCCCCATGAAGAAAGGTCTGCTGGTGGCTGTAGCTGTGGTTTTGGCTCCGGTGCTGCTGGTGGGCATAGTGGCGCTCGCCGCCTCGGATTGGCGAACCATTGGCTCCACCGCTGACGGTCATGAGGTGTTGGTGAGTTCTATCAGTCCTCAGAAGAATGGCCTACGCACAGCCTGGATCCGAGTGGAGTTCAAAGAACCCACCAAGCTTCCCCAGGGTGGTCCTTTTGTGGAACTGCGGGCCCGGGTTCGATTCAATTGTGTCAACGGTAGCGCTATGCCGAACTCCGAATGGCTTTACTCGGTCGATCACAGCGGAAAACGCATCGTCAGCAAAAAGATGCGCCGCGACGATCAATTCGGCCAAGCGGCTGAAGGGAATTTTGGGCAGATGGCACGGGAGTTTGTTTGTAAGCAGAAGTAATCAAGTGTCGATAAGGTGGAACGCGCCGATTTCCACAGGCTGGCACCTCGGTAACCGCACAACCACTTCCAACCGCAGGCCTTCCGTCATATTCTGATAATTGAAAACGCGGCTGCATACGCGGCCGCAATTTCTCCCTTCAGTTTATGGATTCGCTTCGTATCTATTCGCTTGTGACTGCCGGAGGAGTGGTGGCCCTGGGTGCTTTCGCGTTGTTGCGCCGGAAGCCCAAGGGGCCAGCTGATCTGGAACGGGAACGCCGTACTTTGATCGACGCTATCGGGCGCATCACCGATGGCACGGTCATCGATGTCAACGAATTGCCGCCAAGCAATGGCCATTACCCCGCAGTCATGCTGGTCTACAAATATGAAGTTGCGGGCGTTTCGTACGAGTGCTCCCAGGACGTGACTTATCTACGCCAGTGGATTAATTTGCATTCCTGCCGGTTGGGTTTGCCAACCTCGGTGAAGTATGACCCGCACAATCCAGGGAACTCACTGGTGGTTTCGGAAAGTTGGATGGGGTTGAGGCAGTAGGACGGACTGGGGGCGGCCCAAGCGTAAACACAGCAGGTCCCTCCACTTCGCGTTCCATTCCCCCTCCGGGAACGGAATGCTTCGGTCGGGATGACAAATTTAGTTTGAATTTTCGATTGAGCCTTAGATCTGGTAGTCCTGGTAATCATCTTGAAATAGTTCTTGCGGCGAGATGTTTTCTGTTGAAGCTCCTTCGTTGATTTTGGATTCTTCGCCGTGCACTTCGTGAAGGTGTTGCTGAAAGCGCTGGCGCAATTCGTGGAGTTCCTTGGCCAATTGGATGATTACGTCGGAGAGCGGATCGCGGATGTCCTTGGGGTCGGTGATGATCACGCGTTTCCCATCGCGGAGTACGATGTGCCCGGGGACGCCGACGATGGTGGAATTGGGCGGCACGCTTCGCAGCACGACTGAATTCGCGCCGACGCGGCAGTTGTCCCCGATGGTAATGTTGCCCAGCAGTTTTGCCCCGGAGCCGATTGAGATGTTATTGCCAAGCGTGGGATGCCGCTTGCCCTTTTCCTTGCCGGTTCCACCCAGCGTGACTCCCTGATACAGGGTGACGTCGTCGCCGACGATAGCGGTCTCGCCAATTACCGTGCCCATGCCGTGGTCGATGAAAAGGCGGCGCCCGATTTCCGCGCCGGGATGGATTTCGACTCCGGTGAACAGGCGCGCGAACTGCGAGACGAGTCTGGCCAGCAGACGCATTCCATGCCGCCAAAGCCAGCCGCTTACATGATGAGCCCATACTGCATGCAGACCGGGATAGCAGGTAAGAACTTCGAGGTAGGAGCGCGCGGCCGGGTCCGACTCGAATACGGACGCAATATCCTCGCGCACGGAGTGGAAGAAACCGGTCATTGGCAGCTTTCAGTTCTCGGTAAAGCTAATGAGAACGGGAACCGGGAAGGTTCATTCATAAAAGTAGACTAGCGAAAGAGGACTGCGAGGGCAAGAAACTGAACGCCGTGCTCACGGATCAGTCTGAATTACACGGGCACTAGACGATTGCCAGAACCGAATCGATGCGCCATTCATGCTCAAGTACGACGCGGGTCGGACCAGAGAGATTTACCGGCGTAGCATACCCCGGATTGGGCGACTTTTGATTGGGAATCTCCACAGCCACAATCAGCGATCCCTCATGGACTCCGTAGCATGACAGATTGAGCCACGGGAAACCTGCTCGTAATATCTCTTCAAATCTGTCTTCGTAATCCGAGGGTTTGCGAAGTTCATCTTGCCGAACGCGAGACGTTCCATTGATTAGGCTAATTTCAATGAGTCGCACATCCCGCGATGGCGGCTTAAGTCCCTCACTTTCGAGCCAACGACAAAGCCTGTCGAGATGAATAGATAGAGCACTCATGAACAATCAGC
>JBAVGI010000261.1:0-23601 GCA_049684755.1 Candidatus Sulfotelmatobacter sp. | reverse complement strand
CATTCGTCGTCAACGGCGATCCGAAGGCCGTGCAGGCCTATCCCATGGAGCGGCTACTCGACGTCTTGCGCCACCAACTGCAATTGACCGGCACAAAGGAAGGCTGCGGTGAAGGCGAGTGTGGTTCGTGTTCGATTCTCATGGATGGAATGCTCGTGAATAGTTGTCTTATTCCTGTACTTCAAGCGCGGGGATCAAGCATTGTAACCATCGAGGGAATTGCAGCAGGGGATACGCTGCACATTTTGCAGCAGACGTTTCTCGAGCATGGCGGGGCGCAGTGCGGTATCTGCACTCCGGGAATGATTCTCGCAGCGGTGCATTTATTAAACGGAAATCCTGAACCCACATTGGAGGAAATCCGGGAAGGCCTTTCCGGCAATCTCTGCCGCTGCACGGGATACAGTCAGATTATCGAGGCAGTAGCCGAGGCCTCGCGTGGCAAGGGGGCGACTTGAGATCGCAGCCTTCCGAATACGAAATAGTAGCGCCCGGCAGCCTTCACGCAGTGGTTTCGCTGCTCGCAGATAGTCAGGGTGCATGGCTACCGATAGCGGGTGGTACCGATGTGATGGTGCAGTACGCTGCTGGAAAGCTCCCCGCCCGCAAGCTGGTTAGCATCTGGAATCTTCCGGAATTGCGTCGCATTGACATCACAGCCAACGAAATTCTGGTTGGTGCGGGTTGTACCTATACTGATCTTCGCAGCGACGATATTGTTCGCCGTGAGTTTCCACTCCTGCATAGTGCCGCGCGTTGGACCGGCGGAATCGCCAACCAGAATCGGGGAACGATTGGCGGCAATATCGTGAACGCATCGCCAGCCGCGGATTCTTTACCCGCGCTGCTCGTCTACGAAGCGGAGTTGATTCTCGTATCGGCGCGAGGTGAGCGCCGGGTGCCCTACGCAAGCTTTCACACCGGCTACAGGAAAACTTTGCTGGCGACGGATGAACTCGTTCAGGCCGTATGCCTCCCGCGGCGATTTATGGGATATTTCAGCCATGCCCGCAAGGTGGGCGCTCGCAACTCGCAGGCCATCTCGAAGGTGTGTATTGCCGCGTTCGGCATTCTTGCGAATGGGGCCATTGAAGATGTTCACATCGCGATGGGAAGCGTGGCCCCGGTGCCGCTTCGCCTGAAGGAGACTGAGCAAGCAGTGAAGGGGAAGTGCTTTGATTCCAATTTGCTGTTTATAGCAAAGAATGCCGCCGCCGCTGAGATTCGCTCGATCGATGACATTCGATCTACTGCAAGGTACCGTTCAGCAGTGGCTGGCAACCTTGTCGCTGAGTTTCTTATGCGGCTGAGTTCGGCATTTGCTGAGAGCGGCGAGAGGAAAGATCTTCTGGCGCGGTGGAACTCTCTTCCGATGGACCAAGCCGTGAGCGCGATTCTGCCATGCTGTGCATCCAAGACGTGGGCTCAAGCGATGGTCGCCAGAAGGCCTTTCGCGGGCGAAACCGCGCTTCTGGCTGCCTCGGACGAGACTTGGCGCAGCCTGGGACAATCAGATTGGATGGAAGCGTTCCGCTCTCATCCGCGAATCGGAGAGTCGCGAGCCTCCTCCGCTACTCTTGCCCAGTCAGTAGAGTGGTCAGCGCAGGAACAGCGCCACGTAGCGGGAGCCGAGGAGGCTGTGAAATCTGCTTTGGCGAATGCAAATCAGCAATACGAGCGTTGCTTCAATCATACCTTCATCGTGTGCGCTGCAGGGAAGTCCGCGTCGGAGATTCTGGAAATTTGTCAGCGCCGGCTCAAGAATGACGCCGAGACAGAGCTCCGCGAAGCCGCCGAACAACAGCTTCAGATAACACAAATCCGTCTCAAGAAATGGATCCGAGGATGAAAGCATGAAACGCATTTCAACTCATATTCTGGATCTGGTTTATGGTAAGCCTGCCGGCGGCGTTCCCGTGCGCTTGGAAAAACAGTCAGACGGAGATTGGAAGGTCTTGAACTCGGAACTCACCGATCACGATGGCCGATGTGCTCAGTTGCTCCGAGAGGGCGAAGAGATATCCGCCGGAGTTTATCGTTTGATCTTTGACACTGGAAGTTACTATGCCCAAAAGCAGATCAACACGCTGTATCCAGTCGTGGAGGTCACATTTCAGGTAAGGGAAGGCGAATCGCATTTTCACATTGCGCTGCTTCTGAGTCCAAACGGATACACAACGTACCGGGGAAGCTGAACTAGCACGCTTCGTCTGCGATGGAGTAAAAAATTGACTTCTTCGATTCGCGAATGGCTGAACCTTCTGGTGCGCTGGTTCCATGTTTTCGCGGCCATCATGTGGGTTGGGCAAACCTACTATTTCACCTGGCTGGATGGCCAGTTTAGCAAGCTCGCCAGGAATGCCACGGCAGACGGCCCCTCTCCGTCGTTATGGATGGTGCACAGCGGTGGCTTCTATACAGTCGATCGACAGAAGTCACTAAAGGTCCGGCCCGAGCAAGTTCACTGGTTTCGCTGGGAAGCGCTAATGACCTGGCTGAGCGGAGTAGTGCTGTTGTTCCTTGTCTACTACTCGAGTTCCGGATTGATTGATCCGGACATCGCTGCGCTATCACAAGGCCGCGGCATTGCTATCGGACTTGCCCTTCTCGCTGGTGGCTGGATCGTCTACGACCTGGCGGCACGATCTGCTCTGGGCAGGTCGGAAGCTGCCTTTGGGGTATTCTCGCTGCTCATGATTGCTGTTCTCGCCTGGGGACTAATGCATATCTTCAGCGGCCGTGCGGCCTACATTCACGTGGGCGCGGTCCTGGGAACGATCATGACCGCAAATGTCTGGTTCCGGATACTTCCCTCTCAGCGGAAAATGATCGCGGCGGCGGCGGCGGGGGAAAAGTTCGACGCTGCGCTGAGCGCGCAAGCCAAATTACGCTCCAAACACAACACCTTCATGGCAGTCCCGGTAGTTTTTCTAATGATCAGCAATCATTTTCCTGTCGCGACCTACGGAAATACTTATGCTTGGGAGGTTCTGGTGGGACTCGTTCTTCTCGGGTGGTTGGCGGCAAAGATCATTCGCGAGGCTTGAGATTCCATATTGCGTGTTTAGTCGAAGCCTACTCTGTGCCAACAACTCTGACTACAAATCGCGCGCAGGCAGTCATCGCTCGTTGCCTGAAGTTAGCTTCGTTTACGGAAGCTTCCGGCTCCACGCGGCGGACATTCCTATCGCCACCCATGCATGATTGTCATCGGGAAATTTCTAAATGGATCGAAGTACTAGGTGCGCAAGTGCGCATCGACGCCGCCGGAAATCTTCGCGCCCTGTATCCCGCCGCGCAGGCTGACGGTTTGCGCCTGATGATCGGTTCACATCTCGATACTGTTCCGAATGCTGGCGCCTACGATGGCATTCTCGGAATTGTTCTAGCCGTCGCGTTATTAGAAGATTTGCAAGGACGGCGTCTTCCTTTCGCAATCGAGACGATTGCCTTTTCCGAAGAAGAAGGAGTACGCTTCGACACTCCATTCATCGGCAGCCGGGCACTGGTCGGCAGAGTGGACGATCAACTTTTGAACATTCACGATGGGCAAGGGATCACGGTGCGGCAGGCGATCAAAAACTTCGGATTGAATCCAGAAAGCATTCCACAGGCGAAATTGGGGAACGACGCGCTGGGTTACCTGGAATTTCATATTGAACAAGGGCCAGTTTTGGAAAGCTTAAATCAGCCTCTCGCTGCGGTCGAGGCCATTGCCGGACAGAGCCGATTGGAATTCACATTTCTCGGCCGCGCCAACCATGCCGGCACAACGCCCATGCATCTTCGCCGCGATGCGATTGCTGGTGCGGCGGAGTGGATCGGTGCTGTCGAACGCGTAGCCCGCAACGTTCCCGACTTAGTTGCAACCGTCGGAAAGATCGAAGCCAGACCCGGAACCGCGAACGTGATCGCAGCCGAGGCGCGGCTCACCCTCGACGTTCGCCACCGCATTGACGATGTTCGCGCCCGAGCCCTCGACAACCTCACTCGTCAGGCCCGCGAAATCGCTGCCCGCCGCAACTTAACTGTGCACGAGAAAGTTCTCTCCAGCCATCCCGCGGTCGTTATGGATACTTTTCTTACAGCCGAGATAGAACAGGCGATCGTGAAGACCGGATGCAATCCGCATCGCATGGTAAGCGGCGCAGGTCACGATGCCATGATCATGGCGGAGAAAGTTCCATCGGCGATGATTTTTCTCAGGACTCCCGGCGGGATCAGTCACGACCCTGCAGAATCGGTTGTTGTCGAGGACGTCGAAAAGGCGATCGATTGCGGATTGCATCTTCTCGATCAGCTCGCTTCCTCGCCTGAACTTCATAAGAGGATGAACAGTGCATAGTCTCGGCCTCACAAGAGGCTCCCAGCAACCCAATCATCTGCTCCTGACTCCGGATACTTTTGTGCGTACCACTTTGCCCGGGATGAAAGCCTGCTCCGCGATCGTTCACGTGAGTCCCGCCTCGGGCGCCAAGTTTACACAGTACACCGCCGAGTTTGAAGCAGGAGGGGAACTCGGGAGCACGCATGCACAGCGCTTCATTTTCGTAATCGAAGGCGACGTGAACCTGGAGGTGAACGGCAAATCGGAAAGGCTGGGCGCGAGAGGCTACGCCTATCTACCTGAAGCAGTAAATCACCGCGTCACAGCTACAACGGCGAGCCGCGTCGCCGTGATCGAGAAATCCTATCAGCCTCTCAATTCCGTCCAGTCGCCTCACGTGATTGTTTCAAACGAGGATATAGTATCTTCGCATCCGCTGGATGACGATCCAGGCTTGCAGGTCAAATGTCTGCTTCCTGACGAAATGAGTTTTGACTTTGCGGTGAATACAATGGTGTACCAGCCGGGGGCTGCACTCAGCATGGTCGAAATGCATATCATGGAACACGGGCTCATCATGCTCGAAGGCGGCGGCATCTACCGTCTCGGAGACTCCTGGTATCCCGTGACCGCCGGCGACTTCATCTGGATGGCACCGTGGTGCCCGCAGTGGTTCGGAGCAATCGGCAAAGCGCCGGCAAAATATCTGATCTACAAAGATTGGAACCGGCATCCACTGGCCAGCCTGGCACGATGAATATTCTTATCGATCGAGAGCGCTTACTTTCTGAAATCGACGCGCTTGCTTCGTTTTCCGACGCTGAACCTCCCGCGGTAACTCGAATTGTTTTCACGCCTGCGGATATCAAAGCTCGTTCCTGGTTGAAAGCGCGTTGTGCAGAGGCCGGACTTACAGTGCGCGAGGATGCTATCGGGAATATTTTTGCTCGTTGGAGCGGTTCTGAGCCGGACCAGTCCGCCGTCGGCACCGGCTCGCATATTGACGCCATTCCGAACGCTGGAAAATATGACGGTGTTGTTGGAGTGCTGGGAGGCCTGGAAGCAATACGAGCCCTGCGGCAATGCGGATTTCGTCCCCGGCATTCGATGGAGTTGCTCGTTTTTACTTCCGAAGAGCCGACACGGTTTGGAATCGGGTGTATTGGAAGCAGATTGTTATCTGGGACTCTTTCTGTGGACAGTGCGAAGAAACTGAGAGACGCCGACGGAGACGCACTCAACGAAGTTCGTCGGCGGGCCGGGTTTGCAGGCGAACTCGAAGAAGTGAAGTTGCCGAACGCCCACTATAAGGCCTTCGTCGAATTGCACATTGAACAGGGGCCACGGTTGGAGCGCGAGCAGATTCCTCTCGGCATCGTTACGAAAATCGCCGCTCCGGCGAGCCTTCGCGTTGTGATCGAAGGCTCGGGAGGACACGCGGGTGGTGTTCTGATGCCTGACCGGCGCGATGCCCTCTGCGCCGCAGCCGAGATTATTGTGGCGGTTGAGAGCGCCGCACGTGGCAGCGGAGCCATTGACACCGTGGGAACCGTTGGAATTTGCGAAGTGTTCCCCGGAGCCGTCAACAGTATTCCGGCGCGCGTTCGCCTGAGCGTTGATATCCGCGACACGGATTTGCAGCGGCGTGACGCGGTATTGCGCGCGCTGGACGCCGCATGCTCCACGGTTGCAGCTAAGCGAAAAGTTTCTATTCAAAGCGAACTCGTAAATGCCGATGCGCCAGCGGACTCTGCTCCCGCGATCATCGAAGCCCTGTCACAATCTTGCCGTGAGCACGGAATCAGCTTTCTTCCCATGGTGAGTCGCGCTTATCATGATTCACTTTTTATGGCGCGCATTGCTCCGGTAGGGATGCTATTTATTCCTTGTCGCAACGGTTACAGTCACCGCCCTGACGAATACGCGGATCCCAACGACATCGTTCGAGGAACGCTGGTCCTTGCCGAGACTTTGGCGTCCCTTTCCAGTTAGATTTCCCAGCAGATCCGGAGTCACTTGGTCTTGATCGACTCGCGGATTTTCGCGTAGCCCGGCTTAATCGCGGAATAAATGAAATCGATGCGCTCTTTATATGGCAGAAAAGCGCTTTTCATCGCATTGATTGTGATCTTCTCAAAATCGGCCAGGGTCAGGCCGAACGTGTCAGCGGCTGCTTCAAATTCTTTGGTCATCGAGGTATTGCTCATCAGCCGGTTATCGGTGTTCAGCGTAACGCGAAACTTTTCCTGATAAAGAATTTTGAATGGATGCTCCGCCACACTTGGCGTTGCGCCGGTGTGGACATTGCTCAACAGGCAAATTTCGAGTGGGATGCGCTTGTCGAGAACGTACTGCGCCAGATCGCCCAACTTCACCGCTTTGCCATCCGCGACAGCGATGTCTTCGATCAGCCGCGTTCCGTGCCCGATGCGATGTGCCCCACAATATTGAATCGCCTGCCAGATCGATTCCTTTCCATAACCTTCCCCCGCATGAATCGTAATGTTGAAGTTCTCGCGCTGAATGTAATGAAAAGCGTCCACGTGCTTTTTCGGAGGATATCCACCTTCTTCCCCAGCCAGATCGAAGCCGACAACGCCGCGAGCGCGAAAATCAACGGCCAGTTCCGCCATTTCGAGAGATGTATTCATGTTACGCATCGCGCAAATAATCAACCCGGAAGAAATCCCGAAGTCTTTTCGTCCCCGTTCCAGACCTTTCAAAACAGCGGAAACAATCTGCTGGTGGGTTAATCCTTTTTGCGTATGAAAGATCGGCGCAAATCGGGTTTCGAAGTAAATGATCCCATCGCGACTCAGATCTTCGGCCTGTTCGTACGCCACGCGCTGCAGCGCCTCTTCCGTCTGCATTACCGCAATGGTGTGCGCAAAGCCCTCCAGATATTTTGCGAGGCTGCCCTGATTCGCGCCACGAAAAAACCATTGCTCTAGCACATTAGGATCATCCGTTGGGAGATCTTTGTATCCGGTGTCCCGGGCCAACTCAATAACCGTTTTCGGCCGCAGCACGCCGTCCAAATGCTCATGCAAAAGAACTTTTGGCAGGCGCTGCAATAATCGTTTATCAAGTTTCATTGGAATGCGTTTCCCCACAGCCGCCGCAGTGCCGATTCGAATCAACCCTAAACCCTAAGCCTGCAAATACTATATTACCGCTCAGTTCGGTCCCACACTTCGTTGCGCGGACAGCGTGTGTTGTACAATCCGACGCCAGTCTCATTTGCTGCGTCACCACAGCAAGGTCGAGGTAATAAAGATCGAACTAGCAACAATCGGCACAGCATGGAGCAAGCGGCGAATCCGCGTATCGAGAATGCAGACTACGGTTTGCGTCGTGGGATACTCTCTCCGATGGAGACCCTGGCTCAGTCTGTTTCCACCATGGCTCCTACCACCACGCCGGCCGCCACCATCCCGCTGGTGTGTGCGCTCGCCGGCAATGGCACTTGGCTCGCGTACGTGATCGCGACAGGAGCCGTATTTCTCGTGGCCTTATGTATTGCGCGTTACGCCCGCCTTTCAGCTTCGCCCGGATCGCTTTATACCTATGCATCGATGACTCTGCCTCCCTGGCTTAGTGCAACTGTTGCCTGGAGCCTCTTGCTGGCCTATGTAGCTACCGGATCGAGTGTGATCGGCGGGTTCTATCACTACGCAAACTTGCTGCTACGCGATGCCACCGGCCACGTTTATTCTGCGGTGTTGCTGGCCACGCTGGTGACCGGCGTTTCGATATGGATTGCCTATCGCGACGTGAAGATTTCTGCACGCCTTATGCTGTGGATCGAGGCTGCGTCTGTCACCGTGATTGTGATTGTCGTAGTCCTTCTGCTGGTACGACACGGATGGCATCTGGATGCGGAACAACTTCATCTTCACGGCATGACAGGAAGCGGGCTTCGTCTCGGATTGGTGCTTGCGCTCTTCAGTTTTGTTGGTTTCGAGAGTGCCACCACGCTGGGCTCCGAAGCGCGCAATCCGCTGAAAACGATTCCCAGCGCCGTCATCCTGAGCGCCGTTCTCGCCGGAGCTTTTTTCACCATCTGCGCTTATGCGGAGGTGCTGGGCTTTCACACCGCCGGTCAGGACCTGGGAGCCAGCCAGGCTCCGATGTATCTGCTCGCCCGCGTTGGAGGCGTCCCAGTGCTCGGATTGCTCATCGATATTGGCGCACTGGTCAGCTTGTTTGCTGGAACTCTTGCGTGCATCACCGCGGCCGCGCGAGTGCTCATGCTCATGGCTCACAATGGACTCGCCCACAGTTCTTTGCGCAGTGCGCATGTTCGGAATCAAACTCCGAGCCGCGCCGTAGTCATCACGGGTGTTGCAGCGCTCTTGCCAGTGGGCGTGCTGGCGGCTCGCGGCGCGAGCGGTCTGGATGTTTATGGTTGGCTGGGATCGCTGGCGACCTATGGCTTTATCGTGGCCTACGCGTTGGTTTGCATCGCTTTGCCTCGGTACCTGCGCAGCCATAACGCTTTTCATAGCGGAGCACAGATCATCCCCTGGCTCGCCGGCACGGCGATGCTGCTCGCGCTCGTGGGGAATTTCTACCCCGTTCCGGAAGGTCCATATGGCAAGCTGCCCTACGTGTATTTAGCCTACCTAACCGCAGGATTGCTGTGGTTCTTGATTCGCGCCCGTCGTAAAGCCAGTTCCGTGGCCGAAGGCGAAGTCGAGCCGCTGTAACCGGTGGTCCTCCACAATCCTCGCTCGCCATAAAAATATCTGATCTGCAGCAAAGGAATTTTCGTTGCAGGAATCCTTTCGTTCCCATCAGCACTCGTGTAGAGTCATCCCGATATTTTTGCGGACATGCAAAATAGACCACTCTGTGCCGGGAACTTCGTCTGATCAATTGCAGAATTTCGATCGCCAGCGGGCGGTCCTGCACACGCTCGCTTATAGAGTCACGAGGTTATTCATGACGAACAGAATTGGACTCCTCGTTCTTCTCGCTGCGGCATGTTTGTCGATGGCTTTCTCCCTTGCGCCATATGCGCAGGCGCAGCAAACTCTCGGCGGCATTACGGGTACGGTCACTGATAAGACTGGCGGCGTTCTGCCGGAAACAGTTGTCACTATCGTTGGCGATCAGACAAAACTCACACGTAGCCAAAAGACCGACACGAACGGCAGTTACGACTTCGTGAGCCTGCCCATCGGCACCTACACACTTACTTTCACGCACGATGGCTTCGAGACGCAAAAGGTTCCCTCCGTTACGGTTCAGGCAGATCGCACGGCCACAATCAACGCTGTACTGCCCATCGGCCAAGTCGGTACAGTCGTAGAGGTTCAGGCAATCCCTCTCATAAATTCGGTCGACACTACCAACGGCTACATCCTCGACAGGAATCAGATCGATGCCGTACCGCTGCCCACCGGCAGCTTCACTGGACTCGCCATTCTTTCTCCCGGGGTAAACGCCGAGCTGCCAGGCGGCACGGGAGCCAACAGCGGCTTGGGAAATCAGCCCATCTGGGCCAACGGACAACGGGATACCAGTAACAGTTTTCTGTTAAACGGCGTCGACGCCAGCAATTTGTTTAATGGAAAAAGCACCAGTCAGGTCGCTTCAGCTCGCATCGTGAACAATACCGGCGTTGCGAATGCGGCCAGTACAAGCGCCGCGCCGATTCAGAGCACGGCGTCCGTCTATCTGGCCATCGGCCAGGCATTGCCCACGCCAGCCCCTGAAACTGTCACCGAGCTGCGCGTGAACACTTCCATGTACGACGCGCAGCAAGGTGCTAACAGCGGCGCCCATATTGATATGAGCACCGCATCTGGTACGAACACGATTCACGGCAGCGGTTACGTTCATCGCGGCACGGACTGGCTGAATGCCGCACCGTTCTTCTATAAACAAGACCCAAACATTCCCGCCAACGACAAAGTTCCGCAACTCCATCGCTATACCGCAGGCGGAACGCTGGGCGGTGCGCTCATCAAAGACAAGCTATTCGGTTTTGTAAGCTACCAGCACTTGCACGATTCCGACCAGGAGATCGGCCTCTCGCGCATGCTTGTCCCATACGGACTCAGCAATGACCGTTCGCCCGCAGCCCTGGCAACGATTTCGAATACGTATTGGGGAACAAGTCTGACGGGGAACGGCGATCTCAATCCCATTGCAGTGGCGCTTTTTCAATACAAATTGCCCAACGGGCAGTACCTGATTCCCTCATGGGACGGTCAGGTCGCAACCCCAATATTTCCGGAAAACGCGATTAGTCCCGGCACGGCTTACTTCACTTCCGATCAGGCAGTCGTCGATCTAGATTGGGACAAGAGTACAAGGGACACGGTTTCGGCGAAGTACTACTACCAGCACGACCCCAGCATTGCTCCTTACGCGTATTCGAACGTCGCCGGATTTTCCCAGCATCTCGATGCCGGCAGTCAGGTTGCCTCGCTCACCAATACGCAGACGCTTCGGTCAAACCTCAGCATCACGGAAGTCTTAGGCATTCTTCGCGAGAAAGTGTACAGCACAATCGCGCAGCCATTTTCCCCGCAGTCGTTCGCCGCGCAAACTGGAACGACGCCGATCAATACTTTTGGCTCATCGTTTTTTCCCGGCATTAGCATCGTGGATCCCCTGGGTCTGGATAGCGCCGCAAATATAGGCGGCATCAGCAATCTCCAATTTCTAACTATCGGACAAGGTGCGGCTTCGCAGGGAGCCTTCACCGGTGTCTTCCAGAATCGCATCATGCCGTCGGCGAATGCCATTTGGACTCACGGCAAACATACGTTTACCTTTGGCGGCAGCTATGCCTATACCCAGCTCAACACTCGCGATCTGCGAACCAACCAGGGCATTATTTCGACCGCGGATTTCTCTCAGTTCATCCAGGGGTTCGTCACCACCAACGACGATTTCACTACCACAAAATTTCTACAGGGAAATGCCAACCGTTATTACCGCGCTGGACAATCCGGAGCGTACTTGCAGGACAAATTTCAGTTCCGCTCGAATCTCAGTCTGACCGCAGGCCTGCGATTCGATTGGGATGGCGGCCTCACCGAGAAATACGGACGCATTTTTAATTTCGATCCTTCGCGGTATTCCTACGATGCGGCCACCGATACCATCGCGTCGAACGGTTTCATCATCGCCGGCAACAACAACCTGTTTCCGACCAAAGGTGTCAGCAACACAACGCTCACCGGACGCCAGTGGGGATTGGCGCCACGCCTCGGTGTGGCATGGAGTCCAAAAAGATTTAACGACAAAGTGGTGGTCCGCGCCGGCACAGGTATCTACTACGACCGCGGCGAACTATATTCTTATCTCTCGCCGGGCTTCGCTGAAGGCGTCATTAATGGCGGACCATTTGGAGTGAATCAAACTCCGCCCTACGTAAACGCGCAGGCATGCAAGAACTTCACCTCTACTCCGTATGAGGGATTCATCCCCACCTGTGACCCCACGAGCGCAGCAACCGGCTCCGGTGGTTCACTCACGAACCCGTGGGGAGCCACATTGGGGCCGCCTCCAAGTGGCAATCCAGCGGATATTACGCAGTACTTGCCAAACGAAGCAGCCATCGCCAACGGCGCACAGCTCTTCTCTTTTGCCACCTACAACCGTGCCAATAAATTGCCTTACACCATCAACGATACGCTCGACGTTCAATGGCAGCCGCGCAATGACCTGGCCATCGAAGTCGGCTATGTTGGCAACCTGGGACGCCATGGGGTGATTCCGATCCCATTCAACCAACCCGGAATCGCGTCTCCCAGCAACATCATCCATCCCGGCTCGCCTTTTCCTCAGGAATATACTTACGGCTACACGGTCGTCGATTCAAACTTTAACTTTCAGAACCTGCCCAACGGTCAGCCGTATCTCGCGACTTATGAAGGCGGCAACGTTGACCTGCGCGTTCCCTACATTGGTTACTCAGCGGAATCGGAAACCTACAAAGCGGCCGGAGTTTCGGCTTACAACGCCCTGCAGACGCACGTTGAAAAGCGCATGAGTCACGGGCTACAAGTTGGTTTCTCTTATACCTATTCGCACTCGCTGGATGAACAAAGTGGAATGGGCCTGTTCTTCAACGGAAACAATCCGCTGAACCTGCGCTCGGCATACGGATCTTCCGACTTTGACCGCACTCACGTTTTCAATTTCAGTTATGTCTACCAGGTCCCGAAATTCTTTTCCGCTGCCACGCTCAAGGGGAAGATAGTAGATGGTTGGTCGATCAACGGCGCTACCGTGCTGCAAAGTGGCCAACCCTATAGCATCATCGACTACACCGGCGCCGTTGGGAGCATTTTCTATAGTGTTTATGATGGCATCACAAATCCCATCGTTCCGCTCGCTCCAGGTTGCACTCCTCAGAATGCGCTCACCGGCGCTTCCGGAGCCTTTGGCACTCCCGCGCTGAAGTCAAGCTGCTTTACTCTTCCATTGCTCCGGCCCGGCGATCTTGGTGGAGCAATTCCCGCAGGCGATACTTACGAGACAAACTTCACCAATGGACAACGCAACATCTTTCGGCAATCGTGGCAGAAAGCCGCGGACATTTCTTTCGTGAAGCTCACTCCGCTGACCGAGAGCGTATCACTGAAATACAGTCTGGACATCTTCAACGTTACAAACACGGCGAGTTTTGATATTCCGATCGATGATGTTTCACAAAACCAGTTCTACAACCAGTTTCCGGTGATCGGAACGCCTCCCTTGCCAACCAGTTGCGGCAATAACAATGCCGGTTTCTATAACTGTCCATCCGGTTTGGGCGTGACTAATAAAACGATCGGACAACCGCGACAGATTCAGATGACGTTGCAGGTGCAGTTCTAGTTCATATTGGAGGGAGCGGTGCGAATCGTGGGAACGATGATCACTCCTGTCCAATATCTTCGTTCCAGATCTCGGGATTCAACCGAATATATTCGCGCAACATCGATGCGCATTCTTCTGAATCGAGATCGATAATCTTCACGCCCAGCGACCGCAGCCACTCCATTCCACCCTGAAAGTTACGGCTCTCACCCACGATCACAGTCCCGAAGCCAAACTGCCTCACCAGCCCGCTGCAATACCAGCACGGCGCCAGCGTCGTAGCCATGATGAGCTTGCGATAGCTGCGCTGGCGTCCCGCATTGCGGAACGCGTCGGTCTCTCCGTGTATCGAAGGGTCGCAGTTTTGCACTCGGCGGTTGTGTCCCGCGCCCACGAGTTTTCCGTTCTCATCGAAAATTGCTGCCCCAATCGGAATGCCGCCCTCCGCCAGCCCTTTGCGCGCCTCGGAGATCGCTACTTTCAGCATCGCAGTGTAATCGGATGGGGACATGGCCTCCGATTATATGGGTGCGCTCAAGCATCGGCCAGTGACCGACCTTCGATAGCCCGCCGGCTTGGCATCGTGGCTCTCATGCAAAAATCAGATGCAGCGAATTTGGGTTTGTGATTTTGGGCTCTGAGAACAGATCACGGAAACGACAGCTAAGTTATTTCTGCTCCGGGAGTTGTAACTACTCGTAGCATGAGGTTCCGAATGTATCGAATTAAGGAGGCTCAAAGTTCTGCGTTTCCAAACGCAGCTTCCATGCAATAAGCAATTGACGGAGAGTAGCGAATCGCATACCATCATGTCGTTATGGCTTCGCTTCACAGTCATCGTCGTCACCACCATCACCATGCGACGAGCGTGTCGGCGGAGCACTTCGGATGACGACCTAAAGCAATCTTAGGAAATCCAAGCCCGCTGACGCGAAACGTGCAGCGGGTTTTTTGTTTTTGCTGCGCGCTTCGAGCACCCGGGATTGAGCACCAGGAGTTTTCAATGGAGATCGACTTCGACAAAATGCAAGGCCTGGCTCCCGCAGTCATTCAGGATGCCGCTACAGCAGAACTGCTCATGGTGGGCTTCATGAACCGGGAGGCGTTGGAGGCGACGCTGCGAACAGGCTTCGTCACCTTCTACAGTCGCACTCGACAAACTCTTTGGACCAAAGGGGAAACCTCCGGCAACCGTCTTGAAGTTGTCGCGGCGTGGACAGATTGCGACCGCGACACGGTGCTGCTTCGCGTCCGTGTACTCGGCGAAGGCAAGGTTTGCCATACTGGCTCCAGATCCTGTTTCACCGAGGAACTTCCGGTGGGCGCGGCGCTGGCTGGAAAGGAGTCGCCGCGATGAAGCTTCGTCTGGGCGTTCCCAAGGGAAGTTTGCAGGAAGCCACGCTCAATCTTTTCTCTCGCGCCGGTCTTCGCGTCTACACCAGCGCGCGCTCTTACTTCGCGGCAACCGACGATCCCGAGGTCGAGTGTCTTCTGATTCGTGCGCAAGAAATGGCGCGCTATGTCGAACACGGTGCGCTGGATGCCGGCCTCACCGGTCTCGATTGGGTTCTCGAAAGCGGACTCGACGTGGTCCGCGTGATTGACCTCATCTATGCGAAGCAGAGTATGGGTAAAGTGAAGTGGGTACTCGCCGTGCCCGAGGATTCCGGCGTCAAGAGGCCCGAAGATCTTGAAGGAAAAATCGTCGCCACCGAATTGGTCAGCTTTACGCGAAATTACTTTGCCAGCCGAAACGTCGCTGTGAAAGTTGAATTTTCCTGGGGCGCGACCGAAGTGAAGCCGCCGTTGCTGGCCGACGCGATCGTAGAAGTTACGGAGACTGGCAGTTCGTTGCGCGCCAACCATCTGAGAATTATCGAAACGATTCTGGAGTCAAACACGCAACTGATAGCGAACAATACGGCATGGGCAGATCCTGCGCGCCGGCAGAAGATCGAGAACCTCGCCGTGATGCTTTCCGGAGCGATTGCCGCGCTGGGCCGAGTTGGCCTGATGCTCAACGTTCGCAAGCCGGATCTAGCCGCTGTTCTTGGCCTGCTTCCGGCATTGCAAAATCCCACGGTCGCGCCCCTCGCGGATGGCGAATGGGTTGCAGTCAACACCGTGATCGAAGAGAACGCCGCCTGGTCACTAATCCCAAAGCTCAAACAAGCGAACGCGCAGGGAATCGTCGAGTATCCGCTGAATAAGGTGGTGATGTGATGCGCCTGCGCATTCTTGATGGTGTTAAGAAAGATCGCTTCGTGCGAGCGTTGGAGCAGCGCGGCGCAACCGATCTAACCGAAGTTGAGCCGGCGGTGCGGCGAATCGTGAACAACGTACGACGCGAGGGAGATCGAGCGTTACGGCGTTATGCAGAGCGCTGGGACGGCTTGGGAAAAGATGAACCTGTGCGCGTGCCGGAAACCGATCTGCGCGATGCCTGGCAGAAGACCCCCGCAGAACTTAAAGATGCCATTGGCCAAGCCGCAGAAAATATTCGTCGCTTCTGCGAATGGCAGAAACCGAAGGAGTGGCAGCGCGAAATTCGGCCCGGAGTTTGCGTGGGTCAATTTGTGCGCCCTCTGGAATCGGTAGGGTGCTATGTTCCCGGCGGTCGTTATCCCCTGCCTTCCACTTTGCTGATGACGGTGATTCCCGCGCAAGTCGCGGGCGTACCCGAAATTCGCGTAGTCTCGCCGCAGCCGGCACAGGCGACGTTAGCGGTCGCCGCTTTTCTCGGCGTGCGCGAATTCTATCGCGTTGGCGGGGCACAGGCAGTCGCCGCACTCGCCTACGGCACGAAAAGTATTCCACGCGTGAGCAAGATCGTCGGTCCCGGCAACCGTTACGTAACCGCGGCAAAGAAAATAGTTGCATTCGATTGCGCCATTGAATTCCTTGCTGGTCCCACTGAAGCCGTTATCGTGAGCGCTGAGGGCGATCCTGCATTCGTCGCATGCGATCTGGTGGCGCAAGCGGAGCACGATCCCGATACGCTCTGCGTCTTCATAACAACTTCGAACGAATTAGCAAAAGCTGTGCAGGTGCAAGTGCAGCGCCGCATCGCAGCAAATCCGATTGCCGCTCAGTCGCTCTTTCGCAACGGGGCAATTCTTCTGGTTGAGTCTCTCGAGCACGCGGTCGACACCGCGAACCGTATCGCGCCCGAGCATCTCACGTTGCCCGCATCCCTGGCGCCGATGGTGCAAAATGCGGGGTCAATTTTCTTGAATGAGTTCACGCCCCAATCCGCCGGAGATTACATCTCTGGGCCGAATCACGTGTTGCCCACTGGAACAATGGCCCGTGTGCGCGGCGGACTCAGCGTTCTGGATTACGTCCGCATCATTTCTTGCCAGGAAATATCCCGTGAGGGGATTCGCGGCATCGCCCCGCCGGCCATCGTTTTGGCTGACGCCGAAGGCCTGCATGGACACGCTGAATCCTTGCGAGTGAGGAGCGCCAATGCTTGACGCCCGCACGTCGGTAAAAAATCTGCATGCTTATCGGCCGCCGCTAGCCGGACGCGAAGGGCTGAGGCTGGATTTCAACGAAAGCACAATCGGTTGCTCGCCGCGTGTGCTGTCGCGACTGCGATCGCTCGATGCCGAGACGCTGGCTCGCTATCCCGAGCGTGAACCCGTTGAGGCCGAGGTCGCTGATCTTCTTGGACTTCAAGCACAAGAAATTTTACTTACAAACGGTGTAGATGAAGCGATTCATCTCCTTTGCTCGACGTATCTGGAACCGGGCGACGAAGCCATCATTGTCGTGCCGACCTTTGCCATGTATGCAATCTTTGCGCAAGCCGAAGCAGCGAGTCTGGTGCAGATTCTTTCCGGCGAGAACTTTTCTTTTCCTCTGGAGAAACTGCTTTCGCGAATCGGCCCGCGCACGCGGCTCATCGCGGTGGCAAATCCGAACAATCCGACGGGCGCTGCGGTCGCATGCGACGTTCTGCTTCGGATTGCTCACGCAGCACCGCAAGCTGCGGTTCTGGTAGACGAGGCGTATTTCGAATTCCACGGAGAGACGATCCTCAACCACGTGGGCTTTCCGGCCAACCTTTTTGTGGCGCGCACATTTTCGAAAGCTTACGGGCTGGCTGGTCTGCGCGTCGGCATTCTCGCCGGAAGCGCCGGCCAGATCTCGATGGTGCGCCGCGTGGCTTCGCCCTATAACGTGAACGGCGTGGCCCTCGCCGTGTTACCGGAGGCACTACAAGATCAGCAATACGTGGCACGGTACGTCGCTGAAGTGCGGCGCGGCCGCGCGATTTTAGAGCAGGAACTCAAAACGCTCGGCCTGAAATATTGGCCCAGCCACGCCAACTTTGTACTCGTACGTATCGGCCCGGCCTATTCGGAATTCATCCGCGATTTGCGCGCTCGCGGAGTTCTAGTTCGTGACCGTAACTCTGATCCCGGATGCGAAGGTTGCGTGCGACTCACTGTAGGGTCATACGAACATACTCAAATGTTGATTGGCGCTCTGCGCGACGTAGCCGGGAAGCTCAGGTTATCGAGCGAGGTAAAAGTGTGAGGAAAGCTAATTTGCATCGCAAAACCGCGGAGACAGAGATTCGGATTGCGCTCACCATCGAAGGTCGCGGTAAATACGAAATCACCACCGGAATCCGTTTTCTTGACCACATGCTGGAGCTGTTTGCGCGTCATGGCGGATTCGATCTGAGACTCACAGCGGTCGGCGACTTGGATGTGGATCAGCATCACACAGTGGAAGATGTCGGCATCGCTCTGGGCGAAGTCTTTGATCGGGCTCTCGGAGATCGCCGCGGCATTCTGCGCGCCGGCTACTTTGTCATGCCCATGGATGAGACGCTTGGTCTAGCCGCGGTTGATTTCGGCGGGCGCGCCGCGGCGGTTGTCGATACGAAAGTACGCGCGGCGCGGGTCGGCGATTTGCAGGTGGAACTGGTAGACGATTTCTTCGAAGGCTTTGCGCGAGGCGCGCGCGCGAATATTCATGCGCGTGTGCTCTATGGACGCTCCAGCCACCACAAAATCGAAGCTCTGTTCAAAGCCTTCGCGCGTGCCCTGCGCGTGGCGTGCTCCCGCGATCGTCGCCTCGGCCGCATGCTGCCGAGCACCAAGGGACTCTTATGATCGCCATCGTCGATTATGGTGCAGGAAACATCAATTCGGTGAAGAAGGCATTCGACTATCTTGGCGCTGAAAGTGTGGTGACGAACAAGCCTGAACTCATCCTGGCGGCAGAAAAGATCGTGCTGCCCGGGGTGGGACATTTTTTCTCACTACGAGCGCTGAACATCAACGGCCTGCGGGAAGCCTTGCTGCAAGCCATTTCCGCCGGGAAGCCCTATCTCGGGATTTGCCTTGGAATGCAATGGCTTTTCGACGGCAGCGAGGAGTGCAGTGAGATTACCGGTGCGGGATTGTTCCCCGGCAAGTGCCGGCAGTTCCCGCCCTCGGTGAAATCACCGCACGTCGGATGGAATTCGGTAAGTGTACAGGAAAGCTCGCGCTTGCTGCGGGGCGTTGCGCCCGATTCATTTGTCTACTACACCCATTCTTTCCACGCACCTGTCGTCGCTGCAATGGTGGCGGGTACTCAGTATGGACTCGAATTTGCCGGCGCAGTCGAACGAGACAACATCTTCGGGGTGCAGTTCCATCCGGAGAAATCAGGAGATGTAGGACTCTCAATCCTGAAGAATTTCTGTGAGCTCTGAGATGTTAACCAAACGCATCATTGCCTGCCTCGATATGGATGGAGGACGCGTCGTGAAAGGCGTTAAGTTCAAGAATCTGCGCGATGCCGGCGATCCTGCGGAATGTGCCACCGCCCATGCGCGTAACGGCGCGGACGAAATCGTATTGCTCGACATAACAGCCACAAGCGGAAACCGAAGCACTTTGCTCGATGCGGTGCGACGCACGGCGCGATCGTTATTTGTTCCATTTACAGTTGGCGGAGGAATTCGCCAGCTCGATGATGCGGCGGCAGTCTTCGAAGCGGGCGCCGATAAGATCGCCATCAACTCGGCGGCCGTTCGTGAACCGAAACTGATCGGCGAGATTGCTGGACGATTTGGTTCGCAGGCGGTGGTGGTGGCAATCGACGCAAGAAAGGTCGACAAACGATTTATGGTATTTGTCGCCGGAGGACGAGTCTCCACGGGCCGTGACGCGATTCAATGGGCGCAAGAGGCTGCTGCTTCTGGGGCGGGAGAGATTCTGCTGACTTCGATGGATCGCGATGGAACACAGTCAGGGTTTGATTGCGAGTTGGTGCGCTCCGTTGCGGATGCAGTTTCGATACCTGTAATTGCCTCGGGAGGCGCCGGATCTCCAGTTCATTTTATTGAGGTCTTTCGCGAGGCGAGGGCAGACGCCGCTCTGGCTGCGTCAATCTTTCACTTCGGCATCGAAAATATCGCTCAACTGAAGCATGAACTACACGTTGCCCGCATACCGGTGAGGTGGCCATGCTGATTCCCTCGATCGACTTGATGGGCGGGAAGATTGTGCAGTTAGTGCAGGGTGAGAAGAAGGCGCTTGAATTTGACGACTTCGAGTATTGGATCGAGCGCTTCTCCAATTATCCTGTGGTGCAAGTGATCGACCTGGATGCTGCCCGAGGCGTTGGGAACAATCTATCGTCGGTGCATCGAATTGTGCAGCGCCTAAACTGCCAGGTTGGCGGCGGGATTCGCAACCTCGAAACGGCGCGTGCGGTTCTGGATGCGGGCGCGCGAAAGATAATTATTGGTTCCGCGTTATTGGAAGCGGACAAAATCAATACGCAATATGCGGCGAAGCTGGCAAGCGAAGTTGGCACTGCAGCTCTGGTATTTGCGATTGATTCGCGCGGTGGCCGAGTTGCA
This sequence comes from Candidatus Sulfotelmatobacter sp., assembly GCA_049684755.1. Taxonomy (GTDB): domain Bacteria; phylum Acidobacteriota; class Terriglobia; order Terriglobales; family Acidobacteriaceae; genus Sulfotelmatobacter. The sequence continues at coordinate 3,580 of JBAVGI010000261.1, read as the reverse complement.
ATCGAGGGATGGCGCAAGCAGACTGGGCTCACGGCGTTCGACATGATTCGCGCTCTCGAATCATTCTGCGAAACTTTTCTTTACACCCACATCGACACCGAAGGTTTGATGGGCGGCATTCCGATGGATATCGTGAGTGCAATCCGGCGAGCCACGACGCGGCGTCTGGTGGTCGCCGGCGGCATTACGACTCAGCAGGAAATTGACGCCCTTGACACTTTAGGCATGGATGCCGTCGTTGGGATGGCGCTGTATTCCGGCTGTCTTTCCGCGTGAAAGGCAACATCCGTGGCGCCCTTCCGCGGTCCCAGTCGCGGTTCTGAAATTTCCATTCATTGCATCGAAATTCTGCGTTGTACTTGTCAACCGTCAAGGCTTATCACAGAATTGACGGAATATGCTTGGAGTGGGGTGTGGGCTGCGCCCGCAGCCTCTGATTCGAATCCAGGAACAACCGACTTGAGACCGTAATTTCACAGGGAGATGCCGCAATGTCCCGCGTCAGAATTAAAAATGGTATCCCGCTCGCGCAAGGTCTGTACGATCCTGCGCAGGAGCACGATGCCTGCGGGATCGGCTTCGTAGCCAGCATCCGTGGCCAAAGGAGCCATGACATTGTCAGTAGCGGAATCCAGGTTCTGCTCAATCTCGCGCATCGTGGGGCCTGTGGTTGCGACGCCGAAACTGGCGATGGTGCAGGGGTTCTGATACAAATTCCCCACGATTTCTACGCCCGGGAATGCGCGAAACTTGGATTCGAATTGCCGCCGGCTGGTTCCTATGGCGTCGGGATGACGTTCCTGCCGGTAGAGAAACATCCCCGCCTGCAGTGTGAAGGCATTCTTGAGCGAATTGTTCGCGAGGAGGGTCTCTCCCTGCTAGGTTGGAGGGATATGCCGGTCTACGCTTCGGCGATTGGCCGGGTCGCGCGCGCCTCGCAACCTTATATTCAACAGATTTTTGTTGGACGACCTGCAGGTCTTGACGAAGATGCTTTCGAGCGTAAGTTGTACATCGTGCGCAAGCGCGCGGAAAATGAAACCCGGGAATCCGGCGATGAGAATACAGCCGCATTTTACATTCCGTCGCTTTCCTGTCGAACCGTCGTCTACAAGGGATTAGTGCTGGCTTCCCAGCTGACGAATTTTTACCGCGAGCTTTCCGATCCAGCTGTGGTCAGCGCTCTCTGCCTGGTGCATCAGCGTTTTTCCACGAATACATTCCCCAGTTGGCAGCGCGCGCATCCTTATCGTTACATCGCGCATAACGGCGAGATCAATACTCTCCGCGGAAATGTGAACTGGATGCACGCTCGCCAGTCGGTGCTGGCATCGCCACTTTTTGGCGACGATTTGAAAAAACTTTTCCCCATCATCGAGCCGGAGGGAAGCGATTCCGCTAACTTCGACAACGCATTGGAACTTCTGCTGCAGGCCGGACGCACCTTGCCTCACGCCATGGCCATGCTGATTCCGGAGGCCTGGGCCGGCAATCCTGACATGAAGGCGGAGAAGCGGGCGTTCTATGAGTATCACGCTTGTTTAATGGAGCCCTGGGACGGCCCGGCGGCGGTTGCGTTTACCGACGGCCGCGTCATCGGTGCGACGCTTGACCGCAACGGCCTGCGTCCCGGAAGGTATGTGGTGACTGATGACGATGTCGTGATCATGGCGTCTGAAGCCGGTGTGCTCGATGTCGCCCCAGAAAAAGTAAAGATGAAAGGCCGATTGCAGCCGGGAAAAATGTTTCTGGTGGATACGGTCGAAGGCCGCATTGTTTCGGATAAGGAGATCAAGAGTCGCCTGGCTTCGCAGCAACCCTACGCCGAGTGGTTGAAGGAAAACCAGATCACGATCAACCACTTGCCCGAACCTTCTCGAACCCATCCTCCAAATCCCGAAACTCTTCTGCGCCGGCAGCGCGCCTTCGGTTATACGGATGAAGAGCTGAGAATGATTCTCGCGCCGATGGCATCAGCTGGCGAAGAACCTGTTGGCTCGATGGGAACCGATACGCCGCTCGCTTGTCTCTCCGACCGGCCGCAGCCTCTATTCAATTACTTCAAACAGTTGTTCGCGCAGGTAACCAATCCTCCCATCGATTCCATTCGCGAAGAAATGGTGATGTCGCTGATCAGCTACATCGGGGCCGAGCGCAACATCCTCGAGGAAGCTCCGGAAAACTGCCACATGCTGAAGCTGGAGCATCCCCTGCTGACCAATCGCGAGTTGGAAAAGCTGCGACGCGTTTCCACTCGGGATCTGCTCGCTACCACGCTGCCCGCGCTGTTTCGCGCCAGCGAAGGCGAAGCTGGACTCAAGCGAGCACTCGATGAGCTTTGCCGCAGAGCCTCATTGTCGGTCAAGGCGGGATACACTTTGCTCATCATTTCTGATCGTGGCGTGGATAAGGACTACGCGCCTATCCCCTGTTTGCTGGCTCTGGCGGCGGTGCATAATCTGCTCGTGAGGGAAGAGACTCGCACGCAGGTGGCTCTGATCACCGAATCGGGCGAACCCCGCGAAGTGATGCATTTCGCTTTGCTCAGCGGATACGGAGCGAGTGCGATCAATCCTTATCTCGCGCTGGAAACAGTGGAGAACCTTGCCTGGCGCGGCGATCTGGCCGGCGGAATTACTTCTGAACTCGCAGTCAAGAATTTCATGAAGTCCGTCAAGAAGGGGCTCTTGAAAACTTTTGCCAAAATGGGTATTTCAACACTGCAAAGTTACCAGGGTGCCCAGGTTTTCGAGGCAATCGGACTGAATAAAGAATTGGTGGATTCGTATTTTGCCGGAACCAGTTCGCGTCTGGAAGGAGTGGGCCTTGATGTTCTCGCGCGCGAGTCACAACTCAACCATGAGCATTCGCTGCGTCCAGTTACGGAATTCGAAACCGAGCTTGCCGTCGGAGGCAATTATCATCAACGCGTGGACGGCGAGTATCACCTGCTGAATCCTTTGACCATCAGCAAACTGCAGCAAGCCGTGCGGCAGGACAGCTTCCAGACTTTCCAGGAATACACCGACCTGATCGACCAGAAGAGCAGCCAATTATGTACTCTGCGCGGCTTGATGAGGCTGAACAAGAGCGACAGAGCTGTTCCCATTGACGAAGTCGAGCCGGCAAAAGAAATTGTGAAGCGCTTTAACACGGGCGCGATGTCATTCGGCTCGATTAGTAAAGAAGCGCATGAAACGCTGGCGGTCGCCATGAATCGCATTGGCGGCAAGTCGAATACTGGCGAGGGCGGAGAAGACGAGAATCGCTTCAAGGCGGATTCTGCTGGAGATCTCCGCCGCAGTGCGGTGAAGCAGGTGGCATCCGCGCGCTTTGGAGTGACCGCGAACTATCTGGTAAATGCCGATGAACTACAGATCAAAATGGCGCAGGGTGCGAAGCCTGGCGAAGGCGGCCAACTGCCGGGGCACAAAGTAGACGAAGTTATTGCCCGCTTGCGCCATTCAGTTGCCGGAGTCGGCCTGATTTCTCCGCCGCCCCATCACGATATCTACTCCATCGAAGATCTCGCGCAACTCATTTATGACTTGAAGAATATTAACCCGCAGGCCCGCATCGC
>JBAVGI010000260.1:0-4003 GCA_049684755.1 Candidatus Sulfotelmatobacter sp. | reverse complement strand
GACCGTACTTAGCCTCGACTCCCAGCCACCATAGACCCTGGCCTTTTGACCTCTGTAGTGCCCAGATCCGGGATACCCAAACCAGGAAACCCGCAGGTCAGCACAATAAGCCCGCCAAAATTCCATGACCGAGAGCCTTGGTCAGGTCCACTTGAGTTGACTTAGGCTACCCGCACCCTACTTGCTACTAGGATGGCCGTACGTGCCTTGTAGTCCACCTTGACGCCCACGGAGTACGGATTGCGCGGATTAGTTATGGCATAAATAAAATTGAGAAACTATACGGTGGGGATAGATTGTGGAAAGCACGCATTTTCATCCACATAACGTTAGAAACCTATATTTCGGTCAGGCGGTTGCCGAGCACGATGAAGGTCTAAATAATTACTTCCTCCGCACCAGCGCTTATTGGGCCATGGTACAAGACGACACTGACATAATTCTAGGCGCGAAAGGAACAGGCAAGAGCGCTATCGCCCGCTATTTGTCGACTGACCATGCAAATCTAGACGGTGCTGACGATCTGATAATAATTCCGGCCTTCAATCTCCAAGGTTCGGCGCTTTTTAAGAGACTGAGTGACGCAGCGGACGCCGAATATGACGAGACAGCTTACAGAGAACTATTTCTTGCCTATCTCATAGGGCTCATAGGAAACCATCTCATACGAGATCAGCGAGACAACCCAACCGTCGCCTCCCTCAACTCAGTGCTGACGCAAGCTGGCCTTGCTGTCGCAGAGCCCACAACCCAAAAAGTCTGGCGGCGCGTTCTCGCAAGACTGCGCCCGAAGCTCTCGACCAAGTTGGCCTTTGACGCTGTAGGTCATCCAGTCGTCTCTGGTTCGGTTGAGGTGACTTCGACAACCGACGAAGCAGAAGTGGCGGAAACCGCACCTTCAATTTCTCTGGACGCGCTTGAATCCATCCTGGAACAAGTCTATGGCTGTCTAGATACTCTGGACATGAGATGTTGGATAGTCTTCGACAGGCTTGACGAAGCATTTCCTGACGACAGAGATCTTGAGCGCGTAGCACTTAGAGGGCTACTGCGCGCCCATCTTGATGCCTGCAGTTACGGGAATAGACTTCGCGCCAAACTATTTCTCAGACTCGATCTCTTTGACCGGATTATCCGTAGCGATTTTGTCAACGCCGACCATCTGCGGGTATCGCGGATCTCGTGGGATTCAGACTCGATATTCCATCTCGTAGCCCTGCGGCTTATTGATCCGGTAAAAGGTCCCGCGCATGACCGCCTTGAACAAGAGATATCAACTCCAAAGGGTCGAATGGCCCTTTGCCGCAGTATCCTGCCGCGCAAGGTAGACAATCAAGACGCCTTGGTATGGCTCCTGATAGTCACTACGGACGCCAGCCGCGAATACAATCCGCGGAACGTCCTCACCCTTCTCCGCTTCGCACGCCACTCAGCAATGCAAATCGCTAACCGTGACACGGGTCTTTCCTCACAACTGCTCACTGGGCGCCGCTCTGACTTATGGATACGAACAGCTATCGAAAGCCAGGCTCGAAGATACACTATATGCGGAGAGTTCTTCTGCACGTAACTATATAGAGAAGCTACGTGGCCAAAAAGCAGTTTTCTCTACCACTGAACTTGCAAATATTCTCGGACTCACCGGCGCGCCGCTGGCGACCGCCATATCGGGGCTTCGCTATATAGGATTCTTGCGTACCGAAAGGGACAAATTCGTTGTCGCGCCGCTTTACCGTTACGCTACGTTTGAATCGACCCACGGGGCTGAACTCGCTGTGGGGCCCATAACGGCGCATGCTGAACAGCTTATACAGGAAGAGCAACCTGGCCCAGCGGCCGCTGAAAATGATAGAAGATTCAGGAAGCGTGTAAAGCAGTCAACGGCATGGCGGCGCGGCAAGGAGCGTGACGAGTTTGTACCGTCCGGGCGCCCATCTGAACTCGTGGGTGAGACTGCTCTGGTTGAGGAGCTGACCACCCAACTCGCAGGAATCACCAGCGACAATGTTGTTACTGGCGCTAATGACGAAACAACCGAGGATTCTGACAGTCCTCAAGTCCCTGAATCTGGCCGTCTGCCGAACCGTGATGTGACAGTTCCGGCCTCTCGCAGCACTGCTGATGCTGTGGAGTTGGCCCGTAGCCTCGGTCGTAATGGTCAGTATGCTCAAGCATTTAACATCCTATATCCGCGTTACACGACCAGCACCGGTGCCATATGTGCAGCTGCTGATATGGCTTATGGATCTGGAGACGCCGTTTCAATTGGTACGGCCCGCGAACTACTGTCTAGTACTGCAAAGCCAAGCGAGGGAGCAGTGCTCGGCCGAATTATAGTGAGTGCCCTGGCTGATCAGGATACCTCTGGTGCCGTACAGGCTGCGGTTGAGATAACTCCTAATACCCTTCACGCCGCAACGATAGCCATCACTCGAATGATCGCACAGGTTGTTGAGAAAGAACCGGGCCTATGGAAATCTGGTTTGACTGCCTTCGGCGGGCAGCTGAGCGCCCCAACAATGTTGCGCAGTGTATGGCCGATTCTCGCTGCCTCTAGAGTGCTGGCAGTTTGCCGCAACAGGTGGGACGAGACCTCTGTCGTTGGAAATTCCGTCGTCGGTGAGGTCTTGAGTGAGATTTGGCCCGAAGAAACCAGGACGTTCATACAACTAATAATCAAATACTTGGAGACCTATTCTCGGGATCCGCAGTCAGCTGTTCCAAGACTCGTTCCATATCAGATTCTTTCTCTGATGGAGATACTTGACGCAGCAAATGCCCTATCTCCGGACCTTCATTTCATGGCGCTAAATACACTTATCGTTCAAGTGCGCGAAGCAGCGTCAGAGGACATAGCAAGATTTCTGGAGTGGGGACGTTATTGTGCAATAGCCTTGGAGGTAGCGTATGCGTTGCAGAAACAAGGTAATCGGCGACGAGAAAAGCGCCGAGTCGCGACAAGTCGAAACAAAGCTTCTACGGCCGAGCTTGAGCACTTGCATTCAGTAGTCGTAAGTATATTGAATCGAAACCCTAATGGCCAAGTAATGCCGTTGTCGACGTTGGGCAGCTGGCTGCCGTCCGAAATCGATGGTTTCAGCCCTGCCTATTATGGTTTCACAGGATTGCTGCGCTTGTTGCAGGCTGTGTCTGAATTTGGGGTAATAGACATCGGGCAAGACGCCAATGGCCTGCCGACTGTTCGCCTGCGGCCTACAGATAATGACGAACAGGCGTGGGTGTGAGTAAGTGTAAGTTATGCTCTAAGCCGACCCGGTAGTGCGGTCTGATAAGTCAATGAGAAAGTAGAGCAGCGCCGACCGGGCTGATACCTCTCGGCAAATGATAAGATTGTTCTCTGCCGAGCCGAATTTTCACGCAGAGGATGCCATGTGACTCGATCGAGGATTGCGCTTTACGAGTCCGACGATCGTCGGTCCCGCGTCTTCCGTCATCTTCGTCAACGACGTCCAAGAACCGGCATTTATGCAGAACGCGAAAATGTTCTATAGATTGCACTGTCTCGGCATCGGCCGACAGATCTTCCGAACCTTTAGTCAGACTTGCCATGACTCCGCACCGCTCGGCGGCGGACTCTGGGCTTTGACCACGGCTCTCGGTAGGGCTGCAGTAGTGGCGCTTAATACGTCGACTCTTAGGTATGTGCGGATCGGGATGAGGTCGAGCGAAGCCCGACCGGCCCCGGCCGAAGATCGAACGGCCAGGAAAGGCGCCGCAAAATAGAGAGGACCGCATGGCGGTATTCGCGCAGGTGTCGCACGATGCCCATGCCGGGAGTCGCACTTACCAACCCGAGTTGGCTCATTTAGTGCGCAACGTAGGCCGGACTACGCGGCCGGGGGCTCATGAAGGGATTCGCAGGCAGGTGCCACGAGGTTTCCCGGTGTTCTCTTGCCGCGGTGGCCGCTACGGCCTGCTGTTACCGCAGCGGTTCAGCCGATGCCGCCCGCAGCCGGGCTACCGCTCCGGCCACGACTAGGAC
>JBAVGI010000259.1:0-18805 GCA_049684755.1 Candidatus Sulfotelmatobacter sp. | reverse complement strand
CGCCGAGTTGAGGCTCCAGGGTAGTAAAAGGATAATCCGCAATTTTTGGCCGGGCGGCGGAGATGCGAGAGATCAGAGTCGATTTGCCGACGTTCGGATAGCCAACCAGCCCAACATCCGCGAGCAGTTTCAGTTCCAGCCGGTAATGGTGTTCTTCCCCAGGCCGTCCCGGTTCATGTTCGCGCGGCGCCTGATGCACGGAAGTGGCAAAACGAGCATTGCCGCGCCCACCGCGCCCACCGCGGGCAATCACCATGCGCTGATCGGGACCCGAAAAATCAAATACTTTCTCTCCGGTTTCTTCGTCGTACACAATGGTTCCGACCGGAACTTTGAGAAGAATGTCTTCGCCTTCACGACCGCTCTTGTTCGAGCCCTCTCCGTGGCGTCCGCGCTCGGCCTTATATTCGGGATTAAAGCGAAAGTGGACCAGCGTATTATGGCGCTCGCTGGATTCCATGATCACATCCCCGCCCTTGCCGCCATCGCCGCCCGAAGGTCCGCCGCGCGGAACATATTTTTCACGGCGGAAGGCCATGCAGCCGTTGCCGCCGTCTCCCGCCGTCACTCGAATTTTGGCCTCATCGATAAACATAGTAAGAAGGTTTGTCATCCCGAGCGAAGCGAGGGATCTTGGTTCGTGGCTGAGCCAGGGCCTGCGAAAAATCACGACGCCCCACCCGAGCCCGGCCGATGCAAAACAAAAAGCCCCGTCCCGAAGGCGAGGCTCAAACCGCGTCGCACGTCCACTAAAGCACAACGCCGATTCAGCGCACGGACGCCGAACTACTCCAGCACTTCCATCGGTTCGACCATTACAAACTTGCCCATCGAACCCTTATTCAGGAACTTGATCCGGCCGGTAATCTTGGCGAAGAGCGTATCGTCTTTGCCGCGGCCCACGTTGAGCCCTGGTTTCACGCGGGTGCCGCGCTGCCGCACGATGATCGTCCCACCCGGCACGATCTGTCCGCCGAATGCTTTAAATCCTAGCCGCTGCGCGTTTGAGTCGCGACCGTTTCGTGATGTTCCTTGTCCCTTTTTATGTGCCATGAATCAACTCCCAACTCTCAGTCTTCGATTTTCAGCTGCTCTTACTTCTTTTTCTTGGCCGAGGATTTCTTCGCCGCTTTCTTGGGAGCAGACTTTTTCTTTACGTGTCCCTTGGTTGCGTGTGCTTTGATGCTTTTCACTTCCGCCTCAGACTCATGCTCATCCACCGGGGCGGCTTTCTTTACTTTCGGCTGCTTCTTCGCCACTTCCGGAGCCTTGAAGCTCTGCCCGTCAAAGGCAATTTCAGTGATGCGCACCGCTGTGTAGGACTGACGATGCCCGCGCAGCTTTTTATACTGCTTCTTGCGCTTGTAGTGAAAAACCAGAATCTTGGCGCCCCTGCCTTCTTCTACCACTTCGCCGACAACCCGCGCCTCCGATTCAGGTTTGCCAATTTGTCCGTTGCCGGCCGAGACTGCCAAAACGTCAGGAAAATTAACCTGGCCATCGGTTCCCGTAGCCAGCTTTTCCACTCGAATCACATCCCCGGGCGCCACCCGGTACTGCTTTCCACCGGCGCGGATGACCGCGTACATACGTCTGCCTCCATCAAGATGTCGTGAAAGTCTGTTCACCGGGCGCGACTCACGCGCACACGCGTGCAACCCTGGCGCTCGCTGAACTTTCTATGCTTGCTGTGTTTCCGCCCCGGCGCTTCAGCAGCCAAAGCAGGCGTCCCCAGAACGGGTCGGCGTGTACAGGCAAACTCAGTTATTCTAGCGTGCGCTGTGGAAATCGGTCAATGCAAGCTTTGCAGATTGTCCACCATGTGCGAGAATTCCGCGGTCTCTTCCAGGGATCTTCGGGATCAAGACCGCATACAAAGTTCACGAGGAGCGCCACCATGAAGCGCCTTAGCACTGTGCTACTTTCCATCTTCGTCGTTACGCTGTCAGGCATCGGGGCATCCGCCTCTAAGAAAGCTGCAGCCGGCTCAACTCCAGATAAAGCCTATATGCAGAAAATCTGGGACGGCTGGTCTACACTCAATCCTGACAATGTTTCGAAGTTCTACGCCAGCGGCCCGCACACTTTCTTCGATATCGCTCCCCTGAAGTACGACAGCTGGGAGGAATACGAGAAAGGCGTGAGAGGCGTACTGGCCGGCTATAAAAGTGCGAAATTCACAGTGAACGACGATGCCGCGATTCATCCCCACGGCGATTTAGTCTGGGGCACCGCGACAATAAAAGAAGAGATGACCACAAACGCCGGCAAAGTTGAGATGGGCAATTTCCGCTGGACTGTCGTTTGGGAGAACCATGACGGCAAGTGGCTGATCGTCCACGAACACGTATCCGCGCCTTTGCAGTAGCTTAAGCACTGCTCTCCAGCGGGGCGTACCATTTGGAATGCGCAAAATACAGGCAAACTCGGACCGGCATGATTTCTCGGCGGACGCCAACATCATTCTTCGCGACGAGCCAGACGAAGACGAGGATGAAGACGAAGACGAAGACGAAAACAACGGCGCTGACGAAGAGAACGACGATGAAGGCAACGACGAAGGCTACTCCGAGTGACTTAGCCCGACAGTGGGGCCATGTGGCACGCATGAGCCATTCACAAGCTCCGCTCCGAAGTCTAGGTTGAACTTGAGCAGCACTCGGGGGAGGGCTGTTCAACGAAAGCGTCCTATGACTTGAAAAAGTCTGGGGCGCTTTCGTTTGTTGGGAGTCTCTATCCAAACCGGCCCTCGCCTTTGGGTTTAAAATAAGAACGTCGAAGGAAATGGCATGGCTGTGGTTCAAGACACCATTACCGTCTCGCCAGGTTCGCGCTTTAAGGCTGCGATGATGCTGGCAGTAGTGGCGGATGCATTACAAATCGTTATCTTTCCGTTCTTCGTCGAGGGTGCGGCCTCGCCCGCCGATGACATCATCGACTTCGGGGTGGGAGCCCTGATGGTGCACCTTCTGGGTTGGCACTGGGAATTTCTGCCCTCGTTTCTGGGCAAGCTCGTACCGGGCGTAGATCTGGTTCCACTCTGGACGTTGGCCGTTGCCAACGTCTACCGTAAATCCAGACGGATTGCGGTTTATACGGAAGAGAACCGGCAGCAGCATCCAGCGCTAAAGGATCCCCAGGATTCCTAACGCGGGCCGTTTCCTGACGCAGCCTTATTATTCTCCCTGCTTGCACCCCAAGGCAGCGCATCGACATCGGCGTTTGAAAACGCTCCTTCTCCTATCGGTAGTTCAATGGTCACTGCTGCCCCGCGCGGCTGTAAATTTTCGAGTCTGATCTCGCCGCCGTGTTCCTTAACAATTCCGTGGCAGATGCTGAGACCGAGTCCGGTACCTCTTCCCACAGGTTTCGTCGTGAAGAAGGGATCAAAGGCGCGATTCAGATCGGAGAACCCAGGACCTGTATCCTCAACCACGATCACAGCCCGACCTCCACGCTGAAAAATACGAAGGCCGATCCGCTTTGGTGTTGGGCCGTCTTCTACCGCATCGATCGCGTTGTTGATCAGATTAAGCAATACCTGCTTGCATTGATCTTCGTCGGCGACCACCGCCGGAAAGTCTGGTCGAATGTCCACCGTGATTTCCACATCGCGAGTTCGCACGTGGTACTCGCGCAGCGCCAGCACATCCTGAACAATGGGACGCAAGTCTATGGATTGGCGATCCGAAGTGCTCTGCCGCGAGAAACGCAAAAGGTTCTCAACGATCTTTTTCATCCTCCGGCCCTCGGCCACCAGCTTATCCAACCGGCCGCGGACGGGCGCGGATGTTATGTCGTCTCCCAGCAGCTCGCCGTATCCCATCACCGCGGTGAGCGGATTGTTCAGCTCATGGGCCACGCCCGCAACTAATTGTCCCAGGGCAGCCAGCTTCTCCGAGCGCACCAGTTGGCGTTGCAACGACTTCAGTTCTACGGCGACTGCCAGGTCGGCGGCCAGCAACTCGATGCGAGACAATTGGTAAGCGTTGACCTCTTCCGGATCTCGCGGGTCATCCAGCGCGATACATCCCAGGTAACCGCCGTGCACCGACCGGAGAGGTATAAGCAATTCATCGCCGCTATTCCAGTGAGGGTTCGGCTCATAGTTTAGCCGGCTCTTGACTGGATCATATTTGGCCGCGAGCGCTGCGGAAAGCAAGAATGAGTTCTTGCCAATTCGCCGGCCCCGGCAGCAAAAATCTTTTATGTCTTCGGTCTTCCACTGCCTAGCTTTGCTTTCCAGTTCCGTCAAAGCTCTAGAGGAGAGCCCGCCCGCGCCGGCCAATCGCAGACTGTGTCCGGCATTGTCCAAATGAATGGCAGCCACTTGAAAGTTGCTGACTTCGGTGATCGCCAGTGCAATCTCGCTACACAGCAGATCCACGTCGGCTCCGCTCAGCAGTTGCGAAGTGATTGCCGAAAAGCGTTCCAGTTGTCGATTGAGCGCGCGTTCCTTCCGCTGCATCGCTTCGATCGACTCCGATTTGTCCTCGACCATCGCCAGAATCATTCCGAAAGCAACAAACATTTTGGGAACATTCCACAACTCTGCTGGAACATTCACTCCGGGGGCGAAACGATCAATCAGCATTCCGACGGGAAAAACCGCGCCCCAGGACAGGAAGCCGACAACAACGGTCAGCGTGCCCGGCGAAACGCGCCAGTAATTGCGGCACACAAAGACGCCGGGCAAGGCAAATCCAAGGCCCAGCAGTACGGTCAAGCCTTCGTCAAAAGAACCATGCCAGGCGGCTCGTGTTGCCCAAAGAAAAGCAAATCCAGTCAGCGCCGCTGTTGTGACGAGATAGAGCGAAGGTTTCTTGTGGATCCGAAAGAAGAAAAAAGCCCCGCTACCAAAACATGCGAGCAGGCAGAACACAAAAAGCCATCGCGCTTGTACGTCGTAGCAGTCCAGCACTCCGTAGGCGACTGCCGGTATTCCCGTCAACAAGAGCAGCAGATTTCTTCGGGCTCGGTCTTCCACTACCGAGGAAACTGAGACTACAAAGATTACCGCGGAGGCTAGCAGCGACGCCAAATCCACCGCCAGAAGCAACGGGTTGACATATCCCGTGGGCGGCTCAATCATCTGGGCGACGAAATGAATGAAGATCAGGAACCACGCGACCAGCCAAAGTTGCAGGCGAGCGGAGCGTCCGTGCCGTTTAAGTCCGGCAAAGATGCCGACCAGAACAGCCACGGTCACAACGGTTGGCATCTTCTCAAGAATCGTCATCAGAATACTGGTCGCCGCCCAGCGTATCTTAATGCCAAGCGGCAACCAAGGTGACGTTAGTAACCACCGACTGTCCTCTTTATTCTTCGATAAGCAATCAGAGTCGACGGGCGCGAATCAGGTTAGTCACCGCCCACATGGGCAACACTCGCTTTCGCAGGAACACTTTGTTCCAAGCTGGCGCCCAGCCGGGCAACCATAGCTTCCACAACTTGCAGGTCCTCTTTGCTGAAGGCGTCCTGATCCATGCGGTAAAGGGCCAACACGGCAGCAACTCCGGAGCTTCCTTCAATTGGCACCGCCAGAGCGGAACGGAGCGTTATGCCTTGCCTGGAATCGTTCAGATATCCGGGTTCCACCAAAGGATTGCCGTTCAAAATCGGTTTGTGATTTTGCGCCACCCAGCCCGACAAACCTTTTCCCAGGGGAATCCTCAAAGACGAAAATAGACGGAAGTTCTCGCCACTGACAAACTCCGGAACCAGCACATCGTTCTTACGAAGATAAACTGCCATGGACTCGTGCTGGACAAGACGCTTCAGCCGAGCCGAGAGCAGCGAAAGAGTGTCATCGAGGCTGAGTGCGCGATTGCTGCCGCGGCTGAGTTCAATAAGATTCTGTGCTTGCTGACGGGCCGCCGTAACACGTTCCAACGAACCCGTGGTCGCAGACACCGTTTTGGGATCTTCGGCCGAGTTAGCGAAACCCGCATCAGGAGCCAGGCCGCGTTCCACCTTAACGTCGGTAGAAAGCTTGGGCGGAGTCTGCGCAGGCTGCAAGCGCGCGAGTTTTTCCCAATCTACATATCGCTGCTTCAAGATCTCGACTACCTGAGGATCAAAGGCCGCGCCGGCTTCAGAAGCCACTTTTGCCATCGCTTCATCAAGCGGCAACGCTTTGCGGTATTGGCGGTCGGAAGCAAGCGCGTCAAGACAGTCGACCGCGGATAAAATTCGCGCTCCGATCGGAATCTGCTCTTTCACCAAGCCGTTGGGATATCCGCTGCCGTCCCATTTTTCATGATGCGCGCGCACGATCGGCACCACGGGATAAGGGAAGTCGACTTGTTCGAGAATCTCGGCTCCCACGATGGGATGGATCTTCATCTTCTCGAATTCTTCAGGCGTGAGCCTGCCCGGCTTCGAAATGATATGCTCCGGAACCGCCAGCTTGCCGATATCGTGAAGCACGGAAGCAGCCCGCAAAGCCTCAGTTTCTTCCTCGCTCAGGCTCAGCTCCTTTGCCAGTTCCATGGCATAAATCCGCACGCGTTGCAGATGATCGCCCGTGGTTTGATCTTTGGCTTCGATGGCGAGCGCCAAAGCTTCAATAGTGCGCAGGTGAAGATTCGAGACCTGCTCTGCATGTTTTTTCTCCGTCTCGAGCTTGCCCAGATACAAACGATAGGAGCGATACATCAAGTAGACGGGAGGCAGTACCAGCAGCGACGATTGCCAGCCGATGTGGCGATTGAGAAAGCTGATGAGCCCGGCAACAGCGGCGCCCACCATGTAATAAGGAAAAGACCAGAGATATGAATCAGTCCAAATTTTCGAAAACGGCTTGTCTTCTGTCAGTCCGATGATGGTGGAGGTAGCCAGAGTATTTACAGCGAAATGAGTGACCGCGGCCACGACCAGCGCGAGCGGACCCGGACCGTGGAGAACATAAATGGAAACGAACTTGTAAGCTCCGTAAGCGGCCGCGCCGGAAACCGTGACCTGCGACAGATTGAATAAGAGCTGGATTAAATGTAAACGTCTGGCCGGTCTCCAATAAAACTGGCCGAGCGTGCTGACCACGCAAATCAGCAGCGTCTCGGGCAAGCTCAGTTCCAGAATGCCCAGCAAAGTGAAAAGAAAATTTACGGATAGTGTGCCGCTGGGCAGACTCACCTTGAGCGGAGAAGCGAGAAGAGCAGCCGCCATGTAGCAAACGAACTTGACCGAATCGTCGCTCGAATTCCAGTGCGCCGAGGCAAACACAAACGAACCTAACGCCGCCAGCGCCATTCCGGCGATGAACACACGTGCGCCATGTTGGCGAGCTGAAGGCATAAAGAGGCTCTCACAATTTTGCGCGGAACTCAGGCGCAGATCATCCTAAAACCAAGTTACCGGGTTACCTTCGTGCGACCGGGACAGGTTGTCCTAAGGGCAACCACTGAGACAACATGTCCCACATTCCAGCATTCGATCACCCGCTACGTGCTTGATTTATAAGGCCCAACGAGGCCATTCTTTGGAGTCCTGAGTGCACTCTCAAGGGCAACACAGCTCGCGGATGTACGCGAGACCTGCACGTATTTGGGGGCTCAATGAAGAGATTTGCGCTGGTAGTGCTGCTGCTTGCCGGAACACTGGCCTATGCCAACAACTCGAAGATAGCGCCTGAACTGCAAAACTATCCTCCGACGCAGCAAGCAAACATCATTGTTCAATATGCTCCCGGAACGCAGGTGAACTGCAGCGGGTTGCTCGGGCTTGTAGATTGTCTGCTAAACGACATTCTCAAACTCGGCGGTACTATTCTGGGAGACTTGCCGTTGGTCAATGGCGTAGTTGCGCAGCTCGATGGCAACGGCATCGTGAGCCTTTCGAACCAATCGAACGTGGTCTACATCAGTCCGGATCGTGCGCTTACTCCTGCCCTCAGCAACGCGGCGCCGGCGATCAATGCTTTCTCAGCATGGCAGTCTGGCTATACGGGCGCTGGCGTTGGAGTGGCTCTGGTCGACAGCGGAATCAGCAGCCACCCGGATCTGAATGGGGGATCTCGCGGGGGTTCCCGCGTGGTATATAGCCAGAGTTTTCTTCCGGCGAACTCCGGCACGAACGACCAATATGGCCACGGTACGCACATTGCCGGACTCATCGCAGGGGATGGAGTCAGTTCAACAGGATCCCAGTACTCACGTACATTTGAGGGTATCGCGCCCGGAGCCACGCTTTTGAATCTGCGGGTTCTCGACCAGAACGGCGAAGGGACAGATAGTTCGGTGATCGCGGCCATCGCTACTGCTATATCGCTGAAACAGCGATTCAATATCCGCGTGATGAATCTTTCACTCGGCCGCGAAGTATACGAAACCTACAAACTCGATCCACTTTGCCAGGCAGTGGAGGCGGCGTGGAAGAGTGGAATCGTAGTGGTAGTCTCCGCGGGAAATAACGGACGCACTCAAGCCAGCGATGGCTACGGAACGATCACATCGCCGGGGAACGATCCCTATGTCATCACTGTTGGTGCGATGAAGCCGATGGGAACGCCGACCCGAACCGACGACCTGATCGCGAGTTACAGTTCGAAAGGGCCGACCGCAGGGGACGCGATCGTAAAGCCCGACGTTGTTGCTCCTGGCAATTTGCTGGTATCGCTGGAAGCGCCCAATTCCACCTTGTATAACGAGTTTCCCACGGACCAAGTTCCGTACAGCTATTACGTCAACGGCGGAAGCAGCGCGTCTTCCTCCAGCTACTTTACTTTGAGTGGAACCAGCATGGCGGCTGGCGTGGTCAGCGGTGCCGTGGCCGACATGTTGCAAAAGTCGCCAAGCCTTACACCTGACCAGGTGAAAGCTAGGCTGATGAAAACCGCGTGGAAGTCACTGCCTTCGTATAGCAGCTACACCGACCCGGTTTCCGGAGTTACCTACACCGACCAGTACGATATTTTCACAGTGGGCGCGGGTTATGTCGACCTCGAGGCTGCGCTCGCTAACATCGACTTGGCCAAGGGAACGGCGATGTCTCCGACCGCTACGTTCAACGCCGGCAACAGCAGCGTGTATTTGAAAGACAGTCCTTCTGCAGTTTGGAATACCTCGGCAACATGGTCCAATGCAACGGTATGGGGGACTTCACAATTCCTGGTAGGAAGCGGGGCGATCACCGCGAGTGAAACCGCCTCGCCGACGGTATCCGGCAACAATGCATTGTGGGGCGGGAATGCTCTCTGGGGTGGCAACGCTCTCTGGGGCGGCAACGCCCTGTGGGGCGGCAACGCTCTGTGGGGTGGAAATGCACTCTGGGGCGGCAACGCGCTTTGGGGCGGCAGCGTACCGACCGGGGAAAACTAGACGTCGAATGTGGCCGAGGATTTGACGGGCGACGCGCTTGTTGGCTGTCTCCTTAAGAAGCCTGATTGACATTTGCAACAAGACCGCGCCGCAGTTTGGTAGTGGAAGGCTGTGACGAGCCCGCCTCGGTCAGATTCGCATCCGCGCCCAGAGGCACGATCGAGCGGAGGGTTGTTCCCCGATCGGTGGAGTCAATGGTGAAATCACCGCCCAGTTCCTTCACCCGCTCGCGAATCCCAGCGAGCCCTACACCCGATCCCGCTCCCGTACGGTGGAAGCGATCCATCACCGCTTGTGGAACACCGCGACCGAAATCCTGGATTTCAAGAATGGTGCGGTCCGGAAGCCGCTGAAACTTTACTTCCACATTGGGACTAGCGGAGTGCCGATGTGCATTGGTGAGTCCTTCCTGCAGCATACGAAATAGCGCGAGCTCAACGACCTCCGGCATGCGTGGCGTTTTTGAAAGCCCCACAGGCATGTCATCGGGATGAGAAAAATTCGTCTTGATTGCCATCGCGGTGCGCTTGGCGAAGCCATCGATGAACCAATGCGCCGCTGCTTCAAAGCCTGCCTCATCCAGCAACGGCGGATGCAACAGATAAGACATGGTTCGAATGCTGGAGACAGCGTGATCGATCAGCTTCCGCGTCTCCTGCAGCATGGGAGATGACCGCCCTCCCTCGCGGAGCAGCACCATGTCGACATTAATCTGGGCCGCTGCCAGCCACTGGCCTAATCCATCGTGGAGTTCGCGGGCGATGCGTCTGCGTTCCTCATCCTGCACACGCATCAACCTGGCCGAGAGCTTACGCAAAGCCAAGGTTCGCTTTTCTATCAGAGATTCCAGTTCATCGTGTGCGCGGCGCAATTCTTCCTCAACCTGTTCCCGCTCCTCGAGGTGATTGCGAATTTCATACTGCCGTAGCCGGGAGCGTATCGCGGTGCGCACACTGCTGATCAGAGTGGCGGGCCGCAGCGGCCGCTCAATCAAATTGATGTTCCCCATTGGGGTGCGGGAGCGAACCATCATTTCTGTGTAGGGTGTGGTGGCGCCACCGCCGGTAAGAACGATGATCGGGAAATCCGACCAGGTGGGCTGCGCGCCCACGCTCCGGCCCAACAATTCGATGCTCTCTTCGTTGAGTGATTCCTCGGCCACAATAGCAGCTCCCGCTCCCCCGCTTACGCAACGGGCAATCGCCGCCACATCTCCGACGACTCCAACCGGGATCCCCGAGCGCTCAAGCACTTCGCGCACAAGTATCGCATCCTTGCCAAAGGGCGCAAGTACCAGTACCCGGTAATCGCCATGGAGAGAAGTGGCCATTATTCTTTCTTAGGTCTCCTTGGTTCCACCAAGAAACGTCGGGGTGCCGGTGAGCACCCCCTGAAAGTCGTGCAGGGGCCGGCCAATGCGAATCCGATCCGGTCCCAGCTTCAGTTCCCGAATCGTATGTTCATGGCTGCCGCTGCGCCGCTTGATTGTGGAGATAGCCTGGCAAACTTCGCCTTTATTTTCGAAATAGCGGAGAAGCAAAATATTATCTGCGAGGTAGCTAACATCTACCGCGCTCTGCAGCGGCCAGCCAATCGTACCGGCCTGCGCCAGCACCATCAGCGTGAGCACGCTGCGGTTGCCCAGGTAAGCCAGAAGTTCATGGAGATGAACCGCAAGAAACTGCTCGCCCGGCATCGACTGCAGATAACCGTTCAAGCTATCGAGCACTATAAAGCGAACATTTTCGTTCTCCACGTGCTGCTGAACCTTGGCAACGAGTTCTCCTGGGGACATCTCTGCAGGATCGACCCGTTCGATGACGATTTTTCCGCTGGCTACGTGGGGCCGAAGATCAATACCCAAACCTGCAGCCCGCATCATCATGGTGCTCGGAGCTTCCTCGAAGGAGAACAGCGCGCAGGATTCACCCCGCTTCGCCGCGGTTACAGCCCACTGCACTGCGATGCTCGTCTTGCCGCAGCCCGCCGGACCAATCAAAAGCGTGCTGGTGCCGCGATCAAGGCCGCCCCCGGTCAGCGCGTCGAGTTCAGCGATGCCGCTGGAAACCGGCTCCGGCGGCTGCTCCGACCGCGAGTCGGCTGCAACCAGACGGGGAAACACCACCACGCCGCCAGTCACAATCGCATAATCGTGAAATCCTTCGTGGTAGGCAGTTCCTCGCAGCTTCACAATCTCCATTTGCCGCCGAGTCTTTCCGTACTCGCGCGGCACTTTGTCCATGCTGACAACGCCGTGCACCACGCTGTGCAGTTGAAGGTCGGGATCGCGGGAGCTGCGGTCGTCCAGCAACAGGACGGTGCACTCCTGGCCGGCCATAAAATCTTTCAGCGACAAAATTTGACGCCGGTAGCGCAAAGGATCTTTCGCCAACATGCGCAACTCGCTGAGCGCGTCAATCACCAGTCGGTCCGGACGCACCCGTTGAATTTCTTTCACAATGCGCTGCATTCGATCGTTGAGTTCTACTTCAGCCGGATGAAAAACGGTGTACTGCTGTTCGGGCAGCAAGTCGCCTTCATTGGGCAGCAGTTCGACAATCTCAACTCTGTCAATGGAGAGACCATGCGACTGAGCTGCATGGCTCAAATCAGCTCGCGATTCCGAGAGAGTGATGTAAAGTGCGCGCTCCCCTTTTTCCACGCCTTCGCGCGCAAATTGCATGGCTAACGTGGTTTTCCCCGCTCCGGGGTCGCCTTCGATAAGATAAAGGCGGCCGCGGGGGAAGCCCCCACTGAGAATATTGTCCAGGCCGATGCACCCGGTGCTGACCCGGGCGTCAGCCTGCGCATCTGTTTTGTTCGAGGTTTCTTCAGGACTGGCAGTCGCCATTATTTCTCCATAGATGTGAGGTTCTGGATGCGCAGACATACTGGCGGTGACGGAAGACATTGACGAGGGCGCAATTCACTCAATCCAACCTTTATGATTTTTCTAAAAAAGTATTATTCGACAGCGCTAAACCACTAACATGACCAAGGACGACATTTGCTAGTATCGGGATAATTGCTGAAATCCCTAGGGAGCTTCCTGTAGAAGAAAAGGATTTTCGGGAAGTTCGAAGCGAATGCCGCTGCGAGACTATAGAAGTTGTTGTGCATAGGTTAGGGAAATGGCCGTGAATTCAATCCGAATCATCCTTCCGCAACACCTGCGGACCCTCGCCGGCGTTGGCAATGAGGTGCGGGTCGAGATCACCGATCCAGCCACCCAGCGTTCGGTCCTCGATGCGCTCGAACTCCGCTATCCGATGCTGCGTGGTACCATTCGCGACCAGGTCACTCAGCAACGCCGTCCCTTTCTTCGCTTTTTTGCTTGCGAAGAGGATCTGTCCCACGAGCCTCCCGATGCGCCGCTGCCACAGGCAATCTCCGATGGCACCGAACCATTTCTCATCATCGGAGCCATTGCCGGCGGCTAGCCAGCATTCGCCACGTCAGTTGATGCTATCGTTCCTGTCAGCTATAGTTTTCCTATGTTTGGAGATTTCACCGCTACCGATCGTTGGACCAAGAAAAAAGTGCATTGCGTCTATCAGGCGCTGATCGTTGCCATTGCCACGCGTCACGCCGACGCAGTCGACATAAAGTTCTTGGTGGATGGAAGACCTGTTTGGGTTGCCCTGCCACATCCCGCTTGGGTTGAGTACAAGAAGAGTACCGGCAAAGCCATCACGGATTCTCTGGCCATCGAAATTGCCGGTCACTACCTGCAATCTGCGCTGCAGGCTGGGGAAGGTTTGGGCCGCGAGATGTATTCACTCACCGTGGCGGAAACTTTGGACCATCTGGAAGCTGTGGTTTCGGCACTGCAGTCGACCGTTCCCGCCTGAGGTTTTCCCGGCTCCAATTCAGTCAAATTTATTTTCAATGGTGAGCGCTGCAAGTAATTGACAGCGGGATGGTTTGCTTTGTGGCGCCGCCGCTCGCCGACAAAGTTACAGAATAGGTGCCGGCCTTTACGCTGCTAAGTGCGCTGACTTTAAGAACACTCACGCCGGACCCGGGCGCCGGCAAGATCACGCGCGAGAAACTGGCGGAAATTCCTCTGGGCAACCCAGTTACGGAAAAGGAAATAGCAGCATCGAAGCCGCCACTGACGGTGACTGTGATTGTGGCGCTACTATTTGATCCGGCAGTAGCCGCAAACGAACTCAGTGAGGCAGATGCGTGGAATGTGGGAGTGGCAGTTGCATCGTGCCAGTGGTTAACTAAAACAAGACCGTCGATGGACCCAAGTCCAGTGGACTCGTCATATCCCGCTGTCGAGATGAAACCGGTTTGCCCGGGAACGCTGTTGCTGCCGCTTGTAATGTCGTGAAAAACGGCCGCTCCGCCAGCGCGCTGGTTACCAGCCAAGGAATAAAGCACAGGGTTGGCACTGCCTTGTCGTGCCGCCGCATTTTGCACAACCAACGCCATTACTCCTGCAAATGAAGGTGCTGCGGCCGAAGTCCCGCCGACTACGTAGAGTCCTCCGTTCTGGTAAATGAGATAGCCATCATGCCCCGCACTCGTGAGCGAAACGTCAGGTACGTCACGCTTGCCGTCGGCCAGGACTCCCGTCCCGCTTTGCCAGGAGGGCTTGGCATAAATCGTACTCGCGCCTCCGCCCGTGGCCCACAACCCTCCGCTGGCACTTTCGTTCCACGCCACTTCTGGGATGTAATGCAGCGCCGATGATTGCGTACCGGGCGCGTTTGAGGTCGACCAGTAAAGCGATGGATGAGTGGCATCGTTGAATTTCGTACCGCCCACGCAGACGCTATAAGGTGAGGAGCACAGACCGTTGACAGCTCGCCCGTGGCTGGCGCGTGAACTGGACGCCGAATCGCATCCCGCTGCACCGCTATCGCCCGACGATACAAAGACCGTAATACCCTGGCTTGCCGCCTGCTGCCACAAACTATTGATAAAGCTGTTTCCCGACGAACCGAGCGCGGCTTCGCAGATCCCGAAGCTCATGCTCATCACCGGAGCAAGATTGTGATTCACGATATATTGCGCGGAGAGATAACTCCCGTCGCTGGAATTCGTGGATTTCGAGACAACAAATTTGATCGCGGCATTCTTTGCCACTGCGCCCGACCATTCCACATCCAGATCTGCTTCTGTTTCTTCGCCGGAGCTGAGAATTCCAGGGTTTGTCCCGTTCAGGATGATTTGCGGACTGTTCGCGGGCAAGTCGAACGCGGTGCGGAACTGGCGCACGTCTGCGATATTGAGGTTCGACCGCGCTACGATTGCCACCGACTGGCCGCTGCCATTGATGGATTGCTGATAAAGCGAGGCAAGATCGTAGATGGTAGCGAAATCCGATGGAGCCAGATAATACGAACTGCCGCCGGTGAACTCGGATGTTGGGATGCGGGCCCCAGTATGCATCGGTTCACTGCGAAAATCATGCAGGGAAACAATTCCCCCGACCACGCCAGAGAAAGCTTTTGGAATTTCTGGATCGCTGGCGTTGGCGTGATGAACTTCTGCCGCAATCTTGTAGGTATGAATGCTGGTGTGGAAAGCTGACTCAACCTGGGCGGCGTTTCCACTGAAGATGATGGAACGGCGTCCTGCCGCAACTTCCTCCACTTCCATGCCGTGCCCTTGCAACCATGCAGTCACCTGCGCCGCGTCGGACTCGGAAACGCCGAAAAGCTCTCCATATTGTTGGGGAGTGAGCCATTGATGGTAATAAGGAGATTCGGGATTGTGCTGCTCATCGATCAATTGGATCAGGGCATCTTCCTGCGCGGAATCGGGAAGCAGTGTGATCAGCATTCGGTCCATGCGAAAGTCAGGCGAGACAGCGCCAGCGTCATATTGCGCATTGGCCAAAGGATGCCGGTTCCCGGGGAGAGTCACACGTTGTTCCTCGTCGATGAAGCTGGTGATCCGGTCTTTAGCTTCCGCAAACGGAGGCTGCGTAAATAGCGGGGGTTCGGAGGGGACTTGGGCAATGGCCGACGACCCGAGAAAGAGCAGAATTAAGAAAAATCTTGGGAACAGAAGCGAAAATCCACGACGATCTGCATGCGTGGTGAAGAAAGTCAACATTCGACCTCCCAGCCGATTTGCGGGTCCAAACGGCTTATCGGCAGGAACGATCACGCACTGGAGGGATCAGTCTCTCGATTAACGTGACGGCAGTAACCGGGAACGGAACGCTCGGTACCTCGTCTAGAGTGATGTGGAATCAGAGGGTCTTATCGCCGAAAATTTCCGCGGTGAAAGCTTGAAGGATTGCTCCCTTTTGCCATGCGTCCAGCGGCAGATGAGCTTTCCGGCAAGTTTGCTCCAGGAAGGTATTCCGGTCCCATTGATGCTCGGCCGCGACCTGTGGCAGGAGCAGGCCGCGGCGGCCGTGCTGACTGATGAGAAGTCCGTGGCGCCCGATTTCAATGGCATTGGGGTGAATTGATTCCAGCGGCGAGAGAATGCTGAGTTCGATTTCGAGGTCCGAGACTTCGCCTCTGGTTACGGGCGGAAAGCGGTTGTCCTCGAATGCCGCGGCGCGAGCGGTTTCCGCGACGGTGCGGTAGAGCGGCGACGTGGCGACCACGTAGCCAACGCAGCCGCGCAACTCGCCGCGCAGATAGAGGGAAGCGAAGATTCCTCGCAGTTCAGACAGATGTGGAGTCGGAGGATCTAAAGAGATTGTCCGAGCCTCCAACTCGGAGATAATCGAATCGTGCGCCAAGTGGAGTAATTGCGCGCGTTCTTCCGGGGAGAATTCCTGTCCGGAAGCTTCCGATGAAGTAACCGCCGACTGCGAGTTATGTAGTGGGGGCGACATCGGCATCAGTGGCCGGCTGCGGTTTGCGGCGGCGGCTAAGAACGAAAGCGCGGCGCCTGCGCTTGGAGACGCGGCGGTCAATCTTCGACCAGAACGCGGCGAAATAATCAATTGCGGAAATCAGGGAAACGCAAACCACGAACCAGATTGCGGCGTAAGCAATCCAGTGCACCGGGAAAATGAAGTTTCCATAGACCGGCCACTCTTTCCAGCGATGATCGAGAATCACCGCCACTACGGAGACGATTTGCACCACCATTTTAAACTTGCCAAGTTCACTGGCCTCGATCGTAAAACCACCAGAGGCCGCGATCGAGCGTAAGCCGCTCACTAAGAACTCGCGACCGATAATGATGACGGCGATCCAGGCAGGAACCAGGCTGGGATTGAACTGCACCAGCGTAACGAAAGCAGCGGCGATCAAAAGTTTGTCGGCCATGGGATCAAGCAGAATTCCCATGGTGGTGATCTGTCCGCGCTTGCGGGCGAGATAACCATCGATGCCGTCGGTCATGGAAGCGGCAATAAATACCGCGGAGGCAAGCAACTCTTTAGCGCCGTGTGCACTGCTGAAGTGATTCGAAGACAGAATCCAAATCAGCAGAGGAATGCTGCCGATGCGGATTAGCGTAATGGAATTCGGCAGGTTCACTGCAGCTCGGGAGGTTTCCGGAGGGGCACCGGAACTCAATTTGATTATGCTCCACGGTGCGAGGGAACGCAATCGGGGGAATGTACTCTCGGGTCAGCGATCTTCCTGACGCGGTCACCTAGAAATGCCGGCAAATCTATTTCGCCGTAGACGGAGTGATCGCACCGGCTTTTGGCTGCTTGGCGATAATCTGATCCTTGATCTTGTCGTAGGTGGCCTGTGGAATGATTTTTTTGTGGACCAGATCGAGCTTGGTTCGATAGGGGCGGCCGGCGATAATTTTCTGGGAGTAAGCATCCCCGATCCCGGGCAGCGCCTTGAGTTGGTCCGCGGTCGCAGTATTAATGTCGAGTTTGTCAGCGGCCGCCATCTGCGGCGCAGCGGCGGCATTGGCGGCGGAGGGAAGCATTCCCGCACCTTGAAGCAGGAAAAAAGCAAGCAGCAGAGGCAGGGTGCGCGCAAGCAGCTTTCTGGTCACGGAGTTCATGAAATCTCCTTAAGCGTAGATTCCGCGCTGGCGAATGGTATACGCCACGCGATCAATAGCCAGCATATAGGCCGCGATTCGATTGTTCACCTTGTGGGTCTCGGCATAGCGCACGACATCTCCGAACGAGGAGACCATAATTTCTTCCAGTTGCTCATTGACCACGGATTCTTTCCAGAAATATCCCTGGCGATCCTGCACCCACTCGAAATAAGAAGTAGTCACTCCACCGGCATTGGCGAGAATATCCGGGATCACGAATACGCCTTTGTCGGTCAGGATATCGTCGGCTGCCGATGTTGTTGGGCCGTTAGCGCCTTCCGCCAGAATCCGGCACTTCACGCGATCCACGTTGCGCGAGGTGATTACGTTTTCGGTCGCGGCCGGTATGAGTATCTCGCAGTCAGTAGTCAGCAGTTCAGCGGGATCGTAAGCTTCCGCGCCCGGAAAGCCATGGACGGTGCCGTTCTTCTGACGGTATTCGACCAGGGCGTTCAAATCCATTCCGTTCTTGTTGTAGAGGCCACCGCCAACCTCCGCGATGCCAACAACCTTATATCCCGCCTGATACATCAACTGCGCGGCGTTGGAGCCGACATTGCCAAACCCTTGCACAATCACGCGGCTGCTCTCTCGCGCCATGCCAAGCTTCTTGGTAGCCTCGTCGCACACAACCATCACTCCGCGGCCAGTAGCTTCGCGGCGTCCCCTGGATCCGCCAATATTGATGGGCTTGCCGGTAACGCAGGCGGTGACCGTTTGCCGCATATGCATGGAATACGTATCCATCATCCACGCCATGATTTGTTCGTTGGTATTTACGTCAGGGGCGGGAACATCTTTCTCGGGTCCGATGAATTCGATCAGCTCCGAGGTGTAGCGCCGGGTCATGCGCTCGATTTCGCCCATCGACATCTTATGCGGATCGCAAATTACGCCGCCTTTCGCTCCTCCGAAAGGAATGTTCACTACCGCGCACTTCCAGGTCATCCAACTGGCGAGCGCGCGCACCTCGTCGAGCGTTACATCGGGGGCGTAACGGATTCCTCCTTTCGCCGGGCCCCGCGCGATGGAGTGCTGGACGCGAAATCCGGTGAAGACCTCCAGGTGCCCGTCATCCATCTGGACCGGGATATAAACCGTCAGCTCACGGTTGGGATAGCGCAAAACCCGCCACAGTCCGTCGTCGAGATTCAGCTTCTGAGCGGCCAGATCAAAGCGTGCCCGTTGCGACTCCCACGGATTGCTTTCTTTGTCGACCTGCGGAGCGGTAGTCATCGTAGTCATAAAATTCGGTCTCCGGATGATTGCAAATCGATATGCCGGCCGGCGTCGGGGCGATTTCCCGGAAGAAGCGGGCAAACGTTCAGAGTATATGAGCGTGGCGGGTGTAGAAGCAAGGTCCAGAACGGGAAACTGCTGTCTTGGAAGGTACTTAGCTAGGCCGAGTACCCTTTCAGAAATTTGCTGCGGGTGCGGCTCACGCTTTCTGTCACGCCGGGGTTGCGAGCATCGCGAAGCGGGACACCGAAGGACTG
>JBAVGI010000258.1:0-1824 GCA_049684755.1 Candidatus Sulfotelmatobacter sp. | reverse complement strand
CGACACCCTAGCAATTTCGCGGCATTTGCGCTCAACCGCCTCTGTAAAGGGCTGGGTTCGGATTGTGTCGGTGTTCAAATCCGATCCCGAAACAGCGTCAATTACGGAAGCCGCATTCTCAAATAATTCGTCGGCCGACCTCGCATCCCAAAGCAATCGACTTATCGTCGCGCAATATTTTTCCATGTTGCGGGAATTTCGTGGCGGAAGAGGGTGAGGATTAGCAAGAATACGGGCCGCATAAATCATTGCGAATCTGGCTCGATTGTATTTTGCGTCAAGTCTTTGATTTCTGATCTGATATTCAATTTTGTAAAGTGCGAAAGCCGAGGTGTAATATGGGTCCAGCTTATCCTCCTCCAGAAACATTTCTTTCCCCACCTTTTCGGCGAGAGCGGAAAAGTCCCGCGTCGTCCTATGGGCTTCGCCCAGGAACATAGCACCATAAGCCTTTATCAGACTTGTCTGAGTAACTACCCGCGTTTTCTCGATCGGAAGGCTGTCATACTGACGCGATCGACGCTCATAATATAGTTGCTGTCCCGCCGGAAACGAGGCGAAATAGTGCTCTATCTTCTTCGCAAGGTCCGTAAGGGCAAAGAACTGTTCGCGCCGCACCTCGGTTTGCCGGTTCGTCGCCCTGATGATGGCCCCTATAACGCCCTCGTCCTGCGTCGAAATCAGGCGTATCGGCACCCTTACACCTTCCAGCAGGTTCTTGTTGTCGTATAAAACATGGCTTGTCTGACATCCATTAACTACTTGGAAGTCGCCGATCACGAAGCGATTTGCCGTTGTCTGAAGTGTCCGCGCAATAATCGTAATTCCATTGTTCATCAAGACAAACCGATCTCGATCGCTAGAAAGCAATGTATCTCGGATTTCCGAATTCACCTCATTATAGTTCTGCCAATCTCGGACGTTTTCATAGAATAGAGATCTGATCAACCACCCCTCTTCATCGCATATGATTTTGAGGAATTCGTCGGCAGGTATGAATCCGAGGTGAGCCTCCTTAACGCCAGCGATTTCTGGCACTACCGTCCGATTCGCAAAAAGGAATTCTCGTGAAATAGCATTTCTGCTCTGATTGTAAGAGCGCTGAATTCCAACGGCCCCGATCGGCTGGATGTCGACGTCTTTGAAGAGACCCGTCGCTAGAAGGTCGCGGATTTCGGCCTGGAAACGGGCAACAAGCGTTGGGTCGCCAACCCATTTCCCGGTGGTGACGTAATAGCCGCGGCACGCCGGGTTTCCCCGCATGAACTTGCTACTGCGGCGGTAAATCTCGCTCATTATTGCAGCCGAGTTCTGAACAGCCCGATTGCGAGGCAATTGCGGTGTTGACGAAAAGAAGTCTCTGATTCCGAACCCAAAATTTCCTATCTTACTACTATCAAAATGCGGGGACCGATCCGCCTGGATAAAGACGAAAACGACTTCAAGGTATCCGTTTATTTTCAGAAGTTCATCGACCGTTGCCGCATCAGTGACTAGAACGTTGTTTACGACTATGGCGATGGCGTCGATGCCGGTGTCCCCCCCGGCTCCAGTCACGATTTCTCCTGGTTCAAACGTTTCGGCATAGTGACGCCGGACCATCAGGTACGATGCGAAGTGCTCAAATTGTTTATCTTCGGCCAGACTGGTTAGATCATGCTCCGAGGCAAATTCATCGAGAAGTGACTTTGTTATACGATCCATGGGTTTCCTGGAGTCCACCTACCCTCGTGAAACACTACCGCCCCGCGCCTACCCCAGCAACCCCTCCAGCACCTCCCGATGCCGCGCCATCACCACATGCCGCCGCACTTTCTGCGTCGC
>JBAVGI010000257.1:0-19033 GCA_049684755.1 Candidatus Sulfotelmatobacter sp. | reverse complement strand
GAGATCAGTTGGCTGAATTGGAATCTGAAACCGGAGGATCGCGACCTGCTCGCGTTCGTTCAGCGCATGATCAACCTGCGTAAACGGCATCCGGTATTTCGAAGACGTCACTTTTTTCAAGGCCGGCCCATCAAGGGCGCGAATGTGAAAGACGTGCTGTGGCTCAACCCAAGTGGAAATGAGATGAACGAAGACGAGTGGCGCGACCCTTCCGTTCACGGGCTGGGAATGTTTCTTTCCGGGCAAGGTCTGGAGGAGACCGACGAACGGGGCCGTAAAGTAAGCGACACAGATTTTCTCGTACTTCTGAACTCTTATCACGAAGATCTTGCATTTACTCTGCCGTCATTCCGAAAAGGGTCACGTTGGATCGGCTGGATGGATACTTCGCGCGACGGTGGTTTGCGACCGCCAGATACCTATGATGCCGGCGCAAATTACCCCTTGCAGGCACGATCGATGGTGGTGCTGATGGAACGTCATGTGAACGGCAAAAAGGAAGACTCGAATGAAGCGCCGTCATAACATGCCGTTCGGAGCGGAGTGCCGCGACGATGGGAGGATTCGGTTTCGATTGTGGGCTCCAGCGGCGAGGCAGGTGGAGATCTCCCTCGAAGGTTCCAAAGAGTCCAAGCGGATTGCGCTTGAACCGCGAGAGCACGGCTGGTTCGAGCTGGTCACGAACGCGGCCAAGCCGGGAACTCTTTATCGCTTTCGAGTTGACGGAGGAGCAGAAGTCCCCGATCCGGCTTCGCGATTTCAACCGCGGGACGTGCATGGCCCTAGCGAAGTCATCGATCCCACGGGGTTCGATTGGAAAGATGACGCGTGGAGCGGGCGATGTTGGCACGAGGCCATTATTTACGAATTGCATGTCGGAACTTTTGCGCGGCCAGGAACTTTTTGTGCTGTAGAGAAGCGGCTCGACTATCTGGCAGACTTGGGGGTTACTGCTATCGAACTGATGCCGATATCCGACTTTCCAGGTGGGCGAAACTGGGGTTACGACGGCGCATTCCCATTTGCTCCCGACAGCACGTATGGCCGACCGGATGATCTGAAAGCGTTGGTGCAAGCCGCGCATCAGCGCGGAATCATGATTCTGCTGGACGTTGTCTACAACCATTTTGGCCCGGAAGGAAATTATCTGGGTGTTTATGCTCCGCAGTTTTTTACCGACCGCCACAAAACTCCCTGGGGCAAGGGCATCAATTTTGATGGACCTGAAAGCAGAGTCGTGCGTGACTTCTTTATCCAGAACGCATTGTATTGGCTTACTGAATATCGTTTCGACGGGTTGCGACTGGACGCGGTGCATGCCATTCTTGACGATTTCACCCCAGACATTCTGACGGAATTAGCCGACACGGTTCGTAACAGGGTCGGAGCTGAGCGGCAAGTGCATCTGATTCTGGAAAACGAGCGCAACCAGGCAAAGTATCTTCAACGGACAGAACAATGCCGCCCGCGAGCCTACGATGCGCAGTGGGACGACGATATTCACCATGCGCTGCACGTGCTGATTACCGGCGAGAAGGATGGTTATTACTTTGATTATGCGAAACGACCGCTTGATCAACTGGGACGTTGTCTGGTAAGTGGATTCGCATATCAAGGCGACGTTTCGCTTTACAGAAACGGCGAGAGGCGCGGTGAATCTACGGACGGACTGCCGCTGACAGCGTTCGTCTCGTTTCTGCAGAATCACGATCAGATTGGAAATCGTGCGTTCGGAGAGAGGATCGTCACGCTTGCGGATGTGCGCGCAGTTCGAGCAGCAGTGGAGATTCTTTTACTAGCTCCCTCTCCCCCACTGCTTTTCATGGGGGAAGAATTCGGGACGCAAACACCGTTTCTCTTCTTCTGCGATTTCGAAAATGACCTGGCTGCCGCTGTTACCGCCGGCAGAAGGAATGAGTTCGCGCGTTTTGCGAGGTTCAACGATCCGGAGGCCCGCAAAGGCATACCAGATCCCACTGCGGAGTCGACTTTCGAGGCCTCTCGACTCGACTGGAACGACCTTGAGCAGCCTCAGCATCAGGATTGGTTGCGATTTTATCGGCAACTATTGAAACTGCGGCAGGAGCACATTTTCCCATGGCTTTCTTCCGCATGCAAAATCGAAGGAAGCTATGCCGCTGGTGAAGATCTGGGATTGACCGCAGAATGGAAATTCGGGAGCGGCTCGAAACTTATGCTGCTGGCGAACCTTGGGTCCGTTTCTCTGTCGGCAGCGACGGCATCGACCTGTCCAATCCTGTACGCAAGTAAAGGGGTTCGCGGGGACGAGGTAAGGCAAGGAATTTTGCCGCCCTGGTCCGTGGTTTGGTTTTTGGAATCATGACAGCGCGTTCCTACATACCGCGCGCAACTTATCGCCTGCAACTGAATCGCGATTTCACTTTCGTTCAGGCGACGGCGATCGTTCCTTACCTCGCCGCTCTAGGCATAAGCCATTGCTATATCTCGCCAATCCTGAGGGCCCGCCCCGGGAGTATGCACGGCTACGACATTGTGGACCACAACTCGTTAAACCCGGAGATTGGAACTCCGGAAGAATTTGATCGCTTTGTCGCCATGCTCCACGAACGTGGTATGGGATTGATTGTCGATATCGTACCGAATCACATGGGAATCATGGGCAGCGACAATGCATGGTGGCTGGATGTGCTGGAAAACGGCGAGGCTTCTATCTATGCCTGTTTTTTTGATATTGACTGGCATCCTCTGAAAGAAGAGCTGCATGGAAAGGTGCTGGTGCCTGTTCTGCATGATCATTACGGCGCGGTGCTGGAGAGTGGCGAGTTGAAAGTGGCGTTTCGCGCAAATCGCGGCGAATTTGATGTGCGGTATCGCGATCACCGGTTTCCGATCGATCCCACAGAGTACCCGCGCATTTTGCAGACGTGTGCGGATTCTCCGGCAGGGAAACTGGGAGAGGACAATCTGGATATGCTCGAATTTCAGAGTCTGATCACAGCTTTCAGCCACTTGCCCGCAAGGCAGGAGATCGGCAGCGACCGGATCGCCGAGCGCAATCGCGACAAAGAGATTCACAAACGCCGCTTGGCAGCTTTATGCGAGCGCTCGCCGGAGGTCGCGGCCTGCATCCTGCAAGCGATTGACTCGAGTAATGGAACGCCAGGTGATCCGGCCAGTTTTGAGCAACTCCACGAACTCATTAAAGCGCAGGCCTTCCGCCTGGCGAATTGGAGAGTCGCTTCCGATGACATTAACTACCGGCGTTTTTTCGATACCAACGACCTCGCGGGAATATGCGTGGAAAACGAGGCGGTGTTTAAGGCAACTCATCGTCTTATTCTGGATTTTGTTGCGCAGGGCAAGGTGGATGGTCTGCGGGTGGATCATCCCGACGGACTGTACGATCCTGCACAGTATTTCATCCGCCTGGAACAGGGCCTCGTCGAAGCTGCGCACAACTCCGAGTCCACAAACAATTCCGGGGCCACGGAGGAAGAAGATGAGTCTCGCTACGTAGTCATCGAGAAAATTCTTACCGGCTCGGAACGCCTGCCGAACAACTGGCCGGTGTGCGGCACAACCGGATACGATTTTTCGAACCTGGTGAACGGTCTGTATGTTGACTCGTCGGCCGTCGCGCGCTTCGACAGCCTTTACAGAAGTTTTACCGGCGTTGAAGCCAGCTACGATGACCTCGCCTACCGCTGCAGAAAACTGATTGTTCGAGTGGCGCTGGCCAGTGAATTAAATGTGCTGGCCAATCAGTTGACACGGATTGCTCTCTCCAAACGAAACACCTGCGATTTCACGCTGAACAGTTTGCGCGACGCGCTCATGGAAGTAGTTGCCAACTTTCCGGTATACCGCACCTATGTGACTCCCACGGGAATTTCCGAGAATGACGCAGGGTATATTCGGCGGGCAATTGCTCTGGCGAAGTGGAGAAGTCCGGCTGCCGATACCAGCGTGTTTGATTTTGTGAGGGATGTGCTTTTGACCAGCATCGCCGAGGGGCAGGATCCTGCTTATCAAAAGGCGGTCACCAGCTTCGCCATGAAATTTCAGCAGTTTAGCAGTCCGGTAATGGCAAAAGGTCTGGAGGACACGGCTTTCTATCGCTACAACCGGCTGGTCTCATTGAACGATGTGGGTTCTGATCTTCATCGCTTTGGAACCACCACCGCTGATTTTCACAAGGCAAATCAGGAGCGCTTGCA
Source organism: Candidatus Sulfotelmatobacter sp. (assembly GCA_049684755.1). Taxonomy (GTDB): domain Bacteria; phylum Acidobacteriota; class Terriglobia; order Terriglobales; family Acidobacteriaceae; genus Sulfotelmatobacter. The sequence goes on along the minus strand of JBAVGI010000257.1, from coordinate 14,834 downwards.
GGACTGGCCTCACACGATGCTGGCGACCAGCACGCATGATTCGAAACGCTCGGAAGATTTTCGCGCAAGGATTGATGCGCTATCGGAGATGCCGGGATTGTGGAGACTTCGAGTGCGGGACTGGAGAAGATTTAATCGCATCCATCGAAGCAAGCTTAACGACAAGCCAGCTCCTTCCCCGAACGACGAATACTTGCTTTATCAAACGTTGATCGGAGCGTGGCCGGTGGAGCCGCCGCAGTCTGGAAATGACTGGCAGAGTTTCAGGGAGCGGATTGAGAACTACATGCTGAAGGCGATGCGCGAAGCCAAGCAGAATACGAGTTGGATCAACCGCAATGGCAAATACGAAATGGCAGTTTCTTCGTTTGTGAAGGCCTTATTGAGTCCAGACGAACAGAATCGCTTTCTGAATGATTTTGTTCCCTTTCAGCGGCGCATTGCGCGCATTGGTCTGTGGAATAGCCTCTCTCAGACTTTGCTCAAACTAACGTGCCCAGGTGTTCCCGATATCTATCAGGGGAACGATTTGTGGGATTTCAGCCTGGTGGATCCGGACAACCGGCGCCCGGTCGACTATGGCCGGCATCAGCAGGTGTTCGAGAGCATCCGCAGATTGAGCGGCGAGGCAAATTCAATATCGGCGGCGGAATTGTTGGAAAATCCCGAGGATGACCGTTTAAAACTCTACGTGATCTGGAAGACGCTCTGCTTGCGGAAAGAGTATCCGCAGCTGTTTCGAATGGGCGACTATGTTCCTTTGGGGATTCGGGGAACGAAGGCGAATCACGCGGTCGCATTTATCCGGAAGTCCGAAAGCACGAGTTTGCTCGTGATCGCTCCGCGACTTGTTAGTGGCCTGCTGAATGGCTCGGAGCGTCCTCCAATTGGGCCCGAGGTGTGGAACGATACTCTTATTGAATTGCCCGCGTGCCTTTGTAGCAGAACTTACCACAATGCATTTACAGGTGAGACTTTGGCCCTGCAGAAAATAGAGACTAACTCAGCGATTCGCGTTTCGAATGCCCTGGCCGACTTCCCTCTTGCGCTATGTCTGCAGAGCTGAAGGGCACAATATACCTACAGGATTTGCCGTATGGACATCCGGCGACACCCTGGATACCCTCAGGTTCACCTTAATTACTTGCGGGCCCTCCGCCCTGCAACTGAGGTGTTTTTCATGACGACTTTACTGCCCTCCCCTCGTATTCCCGAAAGCTGGCGTGAGCTTTACACCGCCGCTCTGTTTGAAACCGACCGGGAGCGAATCCCGGCGCGAATCGCGGATGCCGAACACGCTATCGTGGCACGAGCACGCGAACTTTTCGCAGCGGGCAATGACACGATCGAAGAAGACCAGGCGTTGGATGATGCTCTGTATGCGTTGCGGGCGCTGCAAAGTTGCCTGGAATTGCAAGCTGTAGCTGCTTAGGCGAATGCCAGGTTGTATTTAAACCTTCCATTCCTCGCACGAATCGTTTTGCCTGCGGCGCTCGAAATCCTCGATACGTATTGTGCCTTTGAGGACCATCTGCCGGCGAGAACCTTCCAAATAGCATCGCAGAGTCGTGCGATCATCCCCTCCTGGTTAGTCTTTTTTGCATCAAAGTGATGCCCCCGGAGCTAATGAGCTTCTTCAAAGCCTCAATTGGGGAGAGAAATTCGCGCATTTGACATTCGCCATCTTGGCGTGGAAAGTCTGGGAGCGAGATTTGGAGCGAGATGGCCGAGGTTAAGTCCGTTCGGAAAAGCAGTTCTTCGGAAGACTCGACACCGGAGACTCGAAGACTCACAGCGGCGGAGATTTTTCAAGCCGCAATCGAGAACGCGCGCGACGAACTTCGCCGTTCGAATCAAAAGCTGGCGTTTTCAGGCGTAGCCGGAGGTCTCACGATGGGACTGACTGGCCTCGCCGTGGCCTCGATTCGGGCGCTTATGGGACACGGCGCCCAGATCCTGCCTTTTTTGCTTTATCCGATTGGCTTCATAGCTGTCATTATCGGGCGGGCGCAACTGTTCACTGAGAATACCTTGTACCCGGTGGTTCTCGTGCTCGACGAGCGCAGGCACGTGGTAAGAACGCTGCGTTTGTGGGGAGTGGTTTTCGCCTCCAATGTTTTCGGAGCTTTGTTATTCGCGTTGCTGGCGGGCAAGACTTCCGCCCTGCGGCCAGACATACTGTCGCAGCTTGTGCAACTGGGACAAGAAGCTTCTACGGGATCAGCCTCTCACTTTTTCTGGAGTGGGATCATTGGCGGATGGATGATTGCACTGGTCGCGTGGACAGTTACAGCCAGCCACTGGACCATTGGGCAGATCACCATGGTGTATTTGCTGACGTTTGTCGTCGGCATCGGGCACTTCGCGCACTGCATCGCCGGCAGCGCGGAGATTTTATCTACCGTCGTTGCAGGGGCGATCCCGCTATCGGACTATTTTCGCTGGCTCGTCCCGGCTACGCTGGGAAACATTTGCGGCGGCGTACTGATGGTCAGTCTTATCAATTACGGCCAAGTGAAAACCATCTAATTTCGAGCCGCCCTCCGTCCTGCATTTTGCATCCAATTCCACCGTGTCGGTCGGTCTCCAATTTGCATGGCTGTTCATTCTATCGATGCCTGTCGTCTGTGTGGCATGGACAATCACACACGAAGAAGTTTTTCGCGAGCCGCGCGACTATTGCCAGAAGCAATCGAAAAATGCAGTTTCCCTCCCTCGACGGAAGTTTTTCTATTTATTCACTTGTGAATACTGTTTCAGCCATTACGTCGCGGCGGCGTTTCTAATTCTCACTCGCTTCAAACTGCTGTACGAAGACTGGCGCGGTTATCTGATCGCCCTCTTCGCGCTGGTGTGGGTGGCGAACCAGTACATGAGCGTGTACAACCATCTGCGTCTGGATATCAAACATGAGCATGTGCAAATCCACGCGGAGCAGAAGGAAAATCGGACTTAGGAACGCAGGGTTGCGTAACCGAGAATTGATCACGCCGAGTGACCGGCAATCACGAAGCTTTTACGGATTTCCAGTCCACTTTGACCTTGGCCGAATTAGCGATTTCGAGCGCCGCCCTTCTGCCGCTGGCAATCGGTGATGATCACATGCGCTTTAGCATGGTCAGGCACGGGTTTCTCGTTCAAGAATGGAAAGGCGAATTCATTTTGGAGCGGACTTGACTGACTTTAGATAGGCAATCACGGATTCCGCATCCTGCCGGCTCATGCGAAATTGCGGCATGGGCGGGCGCAAATAGGTTCCGCTACGCCAGATGCCGGTCGTGAGCAGCGTCACCATTTCCGCGTCGGTTCCGGGTAGAGCTCCGGCAATTCTTGGGGCTTGCAGCGGCCAATCCTCCACGGGTTCGGCGGATTTCAGCCACACAGGCGCACCCTGCAACCACCGACTGCGGTCGGGAACACCATTGCTATCGCGGGGCGTGTGGCACTGGCCGCATCTCGAGAGATCTTCCACAATATACTGTCCGCGAGCCTCACTGCCCTGGCTCGTGCTGTTCTGGCTGCCGTCGGAACCATTTCGCATCTTATTCGCTGGCCGATTATTTTGCGCAGCGCACAGGCTCGCCGCGCCGATCAGCATCAGCAGGACCAGGGATTGAAGTAGATTAGCGGCTTTCACAATAGAAGGGGACACACCTATTGGTTGACCGGCAGGTCTGGGAGGTTGGCGAAAGCACGCCGCGTCCCGGACATCAAAATTCATCGATTCCATGGGTCTAACCTCGCGTCGAAAACCCGCGTTAGAAACCTTAGAGGAGCTTTCGGCATCTCCTGTATGGGCCGTTGCGTTCCTGGGGGCGAGACTGTCATACTCCAAGGCACATTATCGCATCCGGCACTGGAATCCGCTTGAAGACGGCAGCAAGAACGCATGACGGAACGCCAAAACTTCTGGGGAGGATGGCAGGAACGCATCTCGGCGCTCCGCAACGTGCCGGCTGTTTTGAAGATAGTATGGGATTCCGGTCCGGGAGTCGTAATCTTTGGGCTGGTTTCGCGTCTATTTTCATCGCTTTTACCTGTCGGGCTTCTCTGGATTACCAAGCTCATCATTGACAGCATCAATAATGCTGTCCACACTCACCAGCCGGTGAGGCCGGGATTTTGGTGGCTGGTGGTCGGAGAATTTTCGCTGGCCGTTCTGAACAGCATTCTTCTGCGGACGATTGATTACTCCGATTCGCTGCTGGGTGACAAGTACACGCGGTACGTCAGCATTCGGGTGATGGACCAGGCAGCCAGCCTGGATCTGATTGCCTACGAAGATCCCGTTTTTTATGACCGCCTGGAGCGGGCGCGGGTGCAGGCTACGGACCGGCTGGTGATGATCCAACAGATTGGTCGCTTGGTGCAACAGGCTATCACCACGATTACTCTCTCCGTCTCGATCATGTTGTTTTCTCCGTGGCTGATGCTGCTGCTGATCGCGGGAGTGCTACCCGCGTTTCTGGGTGAAAGTCATTTCGCGTTTCTGGGGTACGCCAAGAATTTCAGGCAGACGCCAGTGCGGCGGCAGTTGGACTACTTGCGGATACTCGGTGGAAGCAAGGAAGCTGCGAAGGAATTGAAGCTCTTCGGATTGAAGGATTTTCTGCGGGAACGATTTACCCTTTTGTCCGATGGCATCTATGAAGAGAACATCGCCCTCTCTCGACGCAAGCTGATCGCGGGTGCACTGTTATCGACGATTGGAACGATGGGCTACTACTCAGCCTATGTATTCGTGATCTGGCGCACCGTGAGTGGCGCGCTTACCATCGGCACCTTAACCTTCCTGGCCGGAGCTATTCAACAAGCCAGCAGTAACATCGAGCAAATTTTCTCTACTTTTGCCGGAATCGGGGACCAGGCATTGTTCCTGACGGACCTGCTGGCGTTTTTTGAAATGAAGCCGACCATTAAGTCCAAGCCGAATGCCTTGCCGGCACCCCGGCCGATTGTGCGAGGAGTCGAGTTCCGGAATGTTTCGTTCAGCTATCCGGGAAACTCCCGCCGAGTGTTGGACGGTATTAATTTCCAGTTGCACACCAATGAGCGGCTTGCGCTGATCGGGGAGAACGGACAGGGAAAGACAACGATCGTCAAGCTGATTACCCGGCTCTATGATCCTACCGAGGGACAAATCCTGCTGGATGGAGTCGACCTGCGCGACTACGATCTGGAAGACCTGCATCGGGAGATTGGAGTCATCTTTCAGGACTTCATGCGCTATGAGATGACGGCGCGGGAGAATATTGCGATCGGGCGTATTGGAGAAATTGACAATCTCGAGCTGCTCAAAGGCGCGGCGCAAAAAAGCATGGCGGACCTTACAATAGAACGCCTGCCCGAGGGTTACGACCAGATGCTGGGCCGGCGCTTCGAGCAGGGAGTAGACATTTCGGGGGGCGAGTGGCAAAAAGTCGCGCTGGCGCGAGCTTATCTGCGGGACGCGCAATTATTGATTCTCGACGAACCGACTGCCTCTCTGGACGCGCGCAGCGAGTTCGAGGTGTTTCACCGTTTCGCGGAACTTACCGCCGGCAAGATGGCGCTTTTTATTTCGCACCGGTTCTCAACCGTACGTTCAGCCGACCGCATCCTAGTCTTGGAAAACGGCAGGATTGCAGAGGAAGGAACCCACGACCAACTGGCCAGGCTGGGCGGTCGTTACGCGGAGATGTTCGAGATGCAAGCCTCGAGCTATCGCTAGGAAGGATACGGAATGATGGCGCAGAGCGGTCACCTCGAACTCGTGAGGTCGGATGGCAAAGCCCTGCGTGTAGCTTCTGCCGTTGATATGGAAACTGGGCCCGACAAATTGAACTTGAGCGCCGCGGACCTTGCCCGCAATTTGGCATGGATCCCGGGTCAGCAGGAGTCTCGTAATTTTCGCGATCGTTGCGAAACCCTGACTAGCGCTTTCCGTCCGGTGCTGGCATCGGTGAAAAATCCGGCGGTAAAACCTTCCTCCGACGACTTTCGAGCACTGCAGGAGCAGATCTACTTGCTCTCGGGAGAGCTGGGAGAGACTTGCACAACCTTCAGCGAACCTCACAAGCTCCCTCAGGTTCGCACTCCGCACGGCACCATCATTCCGAGAGTAGCGGCATTGGCTGAAGATTACCTCGCGGCCGTGGGGTATCAGTTCAGTCAGGAAAGTTTTGCCTCTTATATACAGGCCTTCCAGCAAGTCACTGTGCTCAAAATGGCGGAGATCTGGATGCTTGTGCCGGTGATGAAGCTTGTACTGATGGAACACATTGCTGAACTGGGCCGCCGGTTGTTGGAGGATCCCTCAGGATCGTATGCCATACGGGATGCGATCGGCGGATTGCAGGAGATTAAGCAAACTCCATGGAAGGTTGTGACTGAGCCGCTAATCCTGTTCGACCGCGTTCTGCGCGACGATCCCGCGGGAGCTTATGCGCGCATGGACTACGAAACGCGGGAGCAATACCGCAAACAAGTGGTGAAGATTGCCGACCGCAGCGATTGCTCGGAGATGCGAGTTGCCAGTGAAGTGCTCGCGCTGGCGCACGAGGCACAAGCGCGACCGAATTCGGATCCGCGGGTTACTTTGCGCGATTCCCATGTGGGGTCGTATCTGGTAGCGGAAGGTATGGGCGTCCTCCGGGAGAGAACGGGATTCCATCCTCCCTTAGCCCAACGCTTGCGAACTTTCTTGCTTCAACATCCGGATGAGCTTTATCTGCCGGGAATTGCCGCTCTTACTTTCGCGATCGTTTCGGGTGTCGTTCTGCTGTTGACGCCACCGACTACTTCTCTGTGGCTGGTCTTGCTGGCGATTCTGGCTGTATTGTTGCCGGGTTCGCAGAGCGCGGTGCAGATCATGAACTATGTGGCCACGCTGCTGCTGCCGGCCCAAACTCTGCCCAAGCTGGATTTCTCGGAGGGGATTCCGAACGATTGCGTGACTTTAGTAGCGATTCCCACCGTGCTCATGAATGAAAAGCAGGTGCGCAGGTTGGTAGATGATCTGGAGGTCCGGTACCTGGGAAATCAGGATGCCAACATTCATTATGCGCTGCTCTCCGATCTTCCCGATTCTCCGTTTGAGCCGCGCGAAGATAACATCCTGGTGGATTTGGCTGCGGATCTGGTACTCAGGCTGAACGAGAAATACTCCGGCGAGGGAATGGGTTCTTTCTTTTTATTCCATCGCCATCGTGTGTATAACCCGCGCGAACGGCTGTGGATGGGCTGGGAGCGCAAGCGCGGTAAATTGATGGATCTGAATAATCTGCTGCGCGACAAGTTTGACAGCTTCCCGGTAAAGGTAGGAAATCTCTCGCTTCTGCCCAGTATTCGCTTTGTGATCACGCTGGATTCTGATACTGAACTCCCTCGAGGATCAGCGGCGCGGATGGCGGGGACGCTGGCGCATCCATTGAATCAGGCGATCATCGATCCGGATAAGGGCATCGTGGTTGCCGGGTATGGAATTTTGCAGCCGCGAGTCGGAGTGAGCGTGCAGAGTTCGGCGCGATCAAGACTCGCCAGTATTTATTCGGGACAGACTGGGTTCGACATTTATACGCACGCCACCTCGGATGTGTATCAGGATCTCTACGGCGAAGGCATTTTTGTCGGCAAAGGGATCTATGAAGTGGATACGCTGCAGCGGGTTCTTGCTCGCCGGTTCCCGCGCAATGCCCTGCTTAGCCATGACTTAGTCGAAGGCGCGTATGCCCGCGCAGGACTGGTCAGCGATATCGAAGTGATCGAAGACTATCCTTCGCATTACAGCGCGCACAATCGGCGGAAGCATCGCTGGATGCGGGGCGATTGGCAGATCGCAGGATGGTTGCTTCCGCTGGTTCCAGAAGAATCCGGACGGCGGGTGCCGAATCCTCTGTCCGTAGTTTCGAGATGGAAGATTCTGGATAATCTGCGGCGAAGTTTGGTGGAACCCGCCACCTTTGCTCTGTTTCTATTAGGCTGGTTATCGCTTCCGGGCAAAGCAGGGGCATGGACTGCTGCGACCGTTACTATTTTGTTTTTGCCGGCACTATGCCAATTCGCGTTTGAGTTCGTGAAGGCGATGACGCTGGGAAAGAGTGCAACCGTACGGGACGCGTTCAATTCATTTCTGAACGCCAGCATTGCAAATGTGCTAACGATTACATTCCTCGCTCACCAGGCGCTGTTATCGCTGGATGCGGTGGTCCGAACCATGGTTCGGCGCCTGATCACGCGCCAGAGATTGTTGCAGTGGGAAACCGCTGCTGAGGCGGAACTCGCAGGAGACAAGCGCACAACTCTGGATATTTACTTGAACTGGACGCCAGTGCTTGCGCTGGGAATATTTCTGCTGGTCTGGGTGGTGCGGCGTGGAGCGCTTACAGCGGCTTTACCGATTCTTCTGCTTTGGGCCATCAGCAAACCGATGTCAGTGTGGCTGAACCGGCCACCGCGGGCCCCGCGGAAAGAAACATCCGATCGCGATTATTGGTTGTTGCATGAGGCCGCGCTCCGAACCTGGCGCTACTTCGACGAGTTCAGTACCGAGGAACACCACTGGCTGATTCCAGATAACGTTCACGAAGAAAACACCAAAGTCGCGGCTCGGATTTCAACCACCAACCTTGGTCTTCTGCTTAATTCCCGCCAGGTAGCTTGCGAATTCGGTTATCTCACAGTGCCGGAATTTGCAAAACAGACCCTTCGCACGCTGGAGACAGTTCTAAAATTGCCGCGGCATCGCGGGCACTTGCTGAACTGGTATGACACGCATACGCTGGCTCCCCTCACTCCGCCCGTCGTTTCCAGTGTAGACAATGGCAATCTGATCGCTTCGCTCTGGACGCTGCAGCAGGGAGCGCTTGATCTACTGAAACGGCGACTGTTCCCGCGAGAGTTGGCGGAGGGCCTGCTGGATCATCTTTACGTGTTGAGCAACCTGGGCGCTTTGCCACGAAAGAAATTCTCGGTGATGGAAACCGCGCTCAAGCAACGTGACGGCTTGCAATACCTTTTGGACATTCCGGATGCAGACATCAAAGACCTGCAGCAACTGGTTGCGAGTTCGAAAGACAATTCGAAAGAGAAGGATGTTCTGTGGTGGCAGGAGAAAGCGAAAGAACGCATCCGAGAGGCTTGCCGGGCGGCACAAGTTTATGCTCCCTGGATGCTGCCGGAATATGCGGCCGTGAAAAATGATCCGGCAGTTTTTCCGCATGGCAACAGAACTCCCGCGCTGGAACAGATGCCGCTTTTCATCGATCGTTTAGCACTTCATCTGGGAGGGGCAATTCATTCCAAGGGTGCCGGCGTCCCCGACAAGGTGTATGGCGAATTGTTGGATTTGCTCCCCGAAGTACGCTCCCGCACCGTCCGTCTAATTGAGGACCTCCAGACAATTGCCGATCAGGCGGGAGCACTGGCCGACGAGATGGATTTTTCTTTTATGCTGAATCCCGGCAGGAAGCTACTGTCGGTTGCATTCGAAGTGGAGAAAGAGCGGAATCATCCGGCTTGTTATGATCTTCTGGCGAGCGAAGCCCGCATCGCTTACTTTGTTGCCATCGCCAAGGACGACATTCCGCAGGAAAGCTGGTTCCAACTGGGCCGGCCTCCGATGGTGGATGAGGGAGTTCCCGGCCTTCTTTCATGGACCGGCACGATGTTTGAATACCTGATGCCGGCGTTGTGGATGCGATTGTATCCGAACACGCTTTTGGAACGATCAGCCGAAGTGGCTGTGCGAGCCCAGCGGGTTTATTCGGCAAGAAAAAAAGTGCCGTGGGGAATTTCCGAATCGGCATCGGCTACGATGGATGCAGAGGGAAATTATTTTTACTTCGCCTTCGGCGTCCCGCAATTGGCGATTTTCAAACCGGAGCAGGAAGGACCGGTGATCTCGCCCTATTCAACGTTTCTGGCTCTGGATGTTGAGCCTGCCGCGGCGATGCGAAATCTGCGCGGCATGCAGCGCAAGCAATGTTTAGGTTCTTACGGCTTTTACGAATCGCTGGATTACAGCAAGTCGCGTCGCAGGTCTCACTCTCGGGGATTTGAGATTGTGCGTTGCTGGATGGCGCACCATCAAGGCATGAGTCTGCTTGCCATGGCAAATTTTCTTCACGACGAGGTCGTGCAAGATTGGTTCCACAGCCATCCGCGAGTGCAGGCGACGGAACTTCTGCTGCAGGAAAAGCCGGCCGCCCGAGTGAGTGCGCCAAAAGCCCGCTCCGAAGTGGCGTGAACCCTGCTGGACGATCGATGCTGAATGATCGATGCTGAACGATCGATGCTGAACGATCGATGCTGAACGATCGACGCTGAAAGATCGATGCTGAAAGATCGTCAGCTCGCCCCTATGTCGATCCAACGTTGCCGCGGTCTCATTCTCGCAGTTCTTTTATCAGTCTCGCCGATCGTCATGCCGCTTCATGCCCAAGCGCCAGGCAATGCGGATGTAATAACGGTCGATGCAAAAGCAGCGGCACATCCCTTCCCACACTTTTGGGAAAAGATGTTTGGGTCGGGACGCGCGATATTAAGCCTGCGCCAGGACTATCGCGACGACTTACGCACGGTGAAAAAGATTACCGATTTCAACTATGTTCGCTTCCATGCCATTTTGGATGATGAAGTCGGTGTCTACAGCGAAGATGCGCAGGGACATGCGGTCCATAACTTCTCTTACGTCGATCAGATCTATGACGGGTTGCTGGCCTCCGGTGTGCGCCCGTTTGTTGAGATCAGCTTTATGCCCAATCAACTGGCGGCGAGCCACACGCTGCAAGCTTTTTGGTATCACCCCAATGTTGCTCCTCCAAAAGATTGGGGACGTTGGGATGATCTAGTCGCGGCGTTCGCTCAACATCTGGTGGAGCGATATGGCATCGACGAAGTTTCGCAATGGTATTTCGAAGTTTGGAACGAACCCAATCTTGATTTCTGGGCGGGACAACCAAGGCAGGAAACTTACTGGGAGTTATATGACCAGACAGCGACGACGATTAAGAAAGTGAGTCCGCGATTGCGCGTGGGCGGGCCGGCCACTGCGCAGGCCGCTTGGGTTGACGCTTTCATTCGGCACTGCGCAGAAAAACAGATTCCGCTTGATTATGTATCGACCCACGTCTATGCCAATGACACGGCACAGGACGTGTTCGGAACACAAGAAAATATCCCGCGTGAGCGGATGGTCTGCCGCGCAGTCGATAGAGTACACGAACAGATCAAATCTTCGAGTATGCCAAGTCTTCCGCTGATCTGGAGCGAGTTTAACGCCAGCTACAAGAATGAGACTGACGTCACCGACTCCATTTACATGGGGCCGTGGATGGCCGATACGATAAGGCAGTGCGATGGTCTGGTGGACATCATGTCTTACTGGACTTTCTCCGATGTGTTTGAGGAACAGGGCGTGGTGAAAACGCCGTTTTACGGGGGCTACGGTCTGATCGCCGAGGACGACATTCCCAAGCCGGCATTCAACGCATTCAAACTTTTCCATCAGCTAGGAGACGAGCGAATTCAGCTCGACTCGGATTCAGCTCTGCTTACGCGGCGAAAAGATGGAACGTTAGTGCTGGCGCTCTGGAATTACGCGCCGCCAGAGCAATCCGGTTCTCCAAAAGCAATTACCGTGCGGCTCAAGGATTCGAATACGAAGCACGCCTACGTGTCGCGCGTGGATGCTCAACATGGGGATGTTCACGTAGTCTACGAAAAAATGGGCAGTCCACGTTATCCCACACAGAAGCAGATTCAAGAACTCCGACGTGCCGCAGAACTTCCTGCGCCGGAAGTTGATCGCATCGAGCACGGCGAGTTCACGATCATGCTGCCGAGCCACGGACTGGCAGTGATCGAACTGAAATAAAGAATAGGCACGACTACGGCTGATATTTCTTGAAGCCGGCGCGGTCCATGCCGCGCTGCGCTTCCTGGTTCTTCATGAAAGTATTCCAGACGAAACCGGTGCGAACATTTTCTGCCATGAGCATGGAGATGCCCACGTCGATGCCGATGGTGTCGCTGTCGTACCAGTTCTTGAGCGGATTAAACGCATTGATAAATCCGTAACGTCCCCAAGCCTGGCCGTAGCGATCTTTAATATTTCTTAACACGCGCATGATGGGCTGCGGCATAAAGGGCAAAGATCCGGCGGAGGCGCTGGGAACAATTGTGCCATCGATCGGTCCCATCATCGGCGGCCCTCCCCAAATCACGTAGCCCTTTTGCGAATCGGAAGCGGTGATACCCCACAGATCGTCGCCGTAATCGGGAAACTGCTTACCCAGTTCTAAACAGAAGTGGCGATGGGCGTCGGTGGCCATCATTGAGTTCTCAAAGTAATCGGCGTACTGATCGCGCTTTCCGCGGAAATCAAACCAGGCCTGCGAATACTGGTGCACGAATAATGGCGCGAAGGAACCGATGTAACGAATCCCGTCATATTCAAACCGAGTGCGCTTCCAGGCGTTCCAGGCGCTCGCGGGCAGCGGATATGGAAGCGATCCCAGGCCAAGAAGATAGATCATCATCATCTCGCTGTAATAATCCCAGCGATAAGGGAGAAAGCCGAATTCTGGAGTCCATCCATGCGGCAACAACGAAGTATCCTCGGAGAGCCAACTCCAATCGACGCGGTTAAATATCTCGTAGGCCAGCAGGCTAATTTCGGAGTGCTCTTCGAAATGTCTGCGGCAAGTGAGAAGGCCGCAGAGCAGAATGGCCGTGTCGACGGAGGAAACTTCGGAATCCCAGACGCGCTCGCCGGTGTTGATGTCGGCGAAATGGTAGAAGAAGCCGCGATGTGTGGGCATCTTTTTCCAGAGGAAGCGCAAAGTGGCCAACACCCGGTCCCGCGCGTCGGAAAATGGGATGAAGTTCCGCTGTTGCGCGATGCAAATGCCGGTCAGGCCAAAACCGGTTGCGGCGATGCTGGCCACAATGGAATTATCATTCTTCGCGACATTACACCGGTCTCGGATTAAACCGGTCTGCGGGCTGGCCTGTTCCCAAAAGTACTGGAAGTTTCTCTTCTCCATCTCCTGCAAGAAATCGTCATCATCTTGCGAAAGGACAGGCGAGACCGCCGAAGGCTGGGAAGCCTGCGGTGATCGCGTTTCCAAACCCAAGGAAAACAATCTGCGGCGGCCGAGGACTCCCAACAGACTCACGCCCCCCACTTGAAAAAGCAGTTCTCTTCGGGAAAGACGGTTTGTAACGGATTTTTGTTCTTCCATGCGCATCAGCTAAATTTAGATGCTTCAATGTTCAGGTGCGAACCGCCTGCTGGCAGGCCGATTGGCATCTGATAGCGTTGGCAGCCAGAAAACTTGCTATGCGAAAAATGCGTCCTAGAATGTTAGAACATAAGGGACCGCAATGAGCAAACGCAAGACCATCGCAATATGGACAGTTTTGGTACTGGCCGGTCTGGCAGCAGCAACGGCGATTGCGTTGTTACATCGCCGTCAGCCCGTGACAATGCGCGGCGCTGTTCTGCGACAGGACCGCGATCCTAACCGGCAATTGCCGCTAGCGGATGTGCAGATTACCGCCGTGAATACTCTGGGAAGTGCTAGCTCCAGGTCCGATTCTTCAGGATTTTTCACCTTGAAACTACCGAAAGGTCTGCGGCGCCGTCAGGAGGTCATCCTCGCTTTTCGGCATGAAGGCTATCAGCCTTTGGATGTAAACGATTTTATCGGAGACAAAGTTTATGTCGAGCGCATGATTCCGCTTCATCAGGATACGGTGGCAGAGTCGCGCAACGGCTCAGCGATTTCAAACACGCGGATACGATATTCCGTAAAGGCGACGACCGACGCGGACGTTGGCAGCGCAGTGAAAACGTTTCAGATCGTCAACACGGGAAATACTCCGTGCAACAATCATCCTCCCTGTGCGCCGGGCGGTAAATGGAAAGCAACCATTGGCTCGCTATCGCTGGATGCGGGAGAAGGAAATGAGTTTCGCAATGCGCGAGTTTCGTGCATTGCCGGTCCGTGTCCCTTTACCAAAATCGAAGTGGAGAATTTCTCGCCAGATCGGCGGCGCTTCAATGTCTCTGTTCTGAATTGGTCTGACACGGTTACGTTCTTGCTGGAGGCTGAAGTGGTTCATCCGATGACCAGCGACATGGTGCGCGAGACCTACCCGGTAATTTTCGGACGAGCGTTGAACTTCAGCTTGCCGGCTTCAGCCGAAGGACCGAGCATAGAAGCTGAGGTCCAGGGAGAACCGATTGTTTTTCCCTTGGGACCTGATCTGTTCTTACGCTGGGCGGATTGCCACATGGTGGTCGACCGGGATCAATCCAAGAACTATCGTTGCGAGCTGAAACCCGGTTACCAATTCCGCTAGCGGCGAGCGCTGGCACGAGGCGCTCGCTCTACAGTGCCGTGTATCGCGGACCTAGAGCGAAACCGCAATCCAACTTCGGGGGAAACCCGTATTGCGGGTTGCTACTCGATCACCGAAAATCGCTGCAGATCGGCAGCAGTGGGTCCGAGCAAGTATGGCTTTCCTCAATACATACAGGAGCGGTGACGTTGTACCGGCCTCAGGTTCGTATGCCGCTTTGCATTCCACTCCACACAAACTGGTTCAGCGATCAGTGCACATTGAAGGAGACAGGTTCGAGCAATGCAGCATGTGCCCGCTTGGTGTCCTGTATCGACTGGAGCAGTCCGGCGTTCAAAGGCCGTTGTTCGCCGATCCCCAATTGGAAGCTATGGCTGTTTGCTAACGCCTCGGTTGTCAAGCCTTTCTGAAATACTATTCTGCAATTCGCATTCTCAATTCTTAGCCGGCACTTCGGAAAAACAAACGGCCTGCAGGTTGGTTAAACC
>JBAVGI010000256.1:0-2287 GCA_049684755.1 Candidatus Sulfotelmatobacter sp. | reverse complement strand
GGGAGAACTTGACGATGGGTGTTCTGGCCGATTCTGTAAGCCAGGTGATTGAACTCTCCGCGGACGAAATCGAAGCCGCGCCGCCATTCGGTACGCGGGTCAAGACGGAATATCTGCTTGGTATGGGCGCTTTGGGCAAGAAGTTTTGCCTGATTCTTGACATCGATAAAGTCCTGTCTACCGACGAATTGTTAGCCGTATCGGAATCCGTGGCCGACGAATCCGATGCCGATGCTTCCGCCGTTGAGAGGTCGGGCAAACAGGAACACCTTGAGGCTGGAGCGTAACTGTGTCCGCTGGAGCAGGGGCGGCGGGTAAGGCTCAGCGCGCGTCCCGGCAGATTGATACATACTCCGATCAGTTACCACATCTTTCCGTAAGTCCCGCGCTGTTCGAAAAGTTCCAAACGCTCATCTATTCCGAAACCGGTATATGGCTGGGAAGTTCAAAAACGGCGCTGCTGTGTGGGCGTCTGTTCCGTCGGCTTCGAACGCTCGGAATTACTTCGCTGGAGAGCTACTACGAATGCGTTGCGCAGCCCGACCAGCAAGAGGAACGGGAGCGGATGATCGACGCGATCACCACCAATGAAACCCGCTTCTTTCGTGAACCCCGGCAATTCGAATTCCTGGTGCAGAGCGTGCTCCCACGTTGGCGAACGGACGCTGAGCAAGGTTTGCGGCCCAGGAGGGTGCGGATTTGGAGTGCCGGATGTTCTTCCGGAGAGGAGCCTTATACCATCGCAATGTTGATGGCCAGGCATCTGCCGGCGCATGAAGGTTGGGATGTGCACATTCTGGCCACAGACATCTCGAATCGCGTGCTGGAGAAAGCCCGCAAGGGTGTTTATCTCATCGCCAAGGCGAAGGAGTTGCCTCTGGATCTGCTTTACAGTTTTATGCTTCGTGGAATGGCTGACCGGGATGGCGAGATGAAAGTGAAGATCGAGATCCAGCAGATGGTTGATTTTCAACGGCTGAATCTGGACCAGGAATCAAATCTTGCAGAAAGTCCATTCGATATCATCTTTTGCCGCAATGTTTTGATTTATTTTGATGCCGCGTCGAAATCAAGAGTGGTTACAAATCTTTATCGTCATCTGATCGCCGACGGTTTCCTGTTCGTGGGGCACGCGGAAAACTTGACCAGCATTTCGGCAAATCTACGCAGCCTCGAGCCTACCATCTACCGAAAGACCGCAGATCGAGAGGTCTCTTGAATCCTCATCTGAATGGAAATGCCCTGCAGGTGCTGGTTGTGGATGACTCCGCCATGGTGCGCCAGGTCATGCAGGCCATTCTGAGTACCGATCGCAGAATCAACGTGAAGGCAGCGGCAGACCCCCTGATTGCCTGGGCCAAGATGCAGAAAGAATCTCCCGACGTTGTCATCACGGATCTGGAAATGCCGCGGATGGATGGGCTGACTTTTATCCGGAAAATCATGTCAGAAATGCCCACGCCGATCGTCGTGTGTTCCGGTCTGGCGGCGCGCGGAACGGAGCTTGCATTTCGCGCGCTCGAGGAAGGCGCGGTCGAAGTGATCACCAAGCCCAAGGTTGGCGTGCGGGATTTTCTGCACGAGTCCGCGGTTACACTTCTGGATGCGGTCTGGAGTGCGGCTCAAGCCCAGATGAGCCCGCGGACGCCGGTGGCGCCTCGTGCCACCGCCGATGTGGTTCTCCCTCGCAAGCACAAATCTGCCTCTCTCTTGCCGCCGAGTGGATTAATCGCTGTCGGCGCTTCAACCGGAGGTACGGAAGCACTGCGCCTGTTTCTCGCTGCTTTGCCCACGGATTGCCCGCCCATCGTGATTGTGCAGCACATGCCTGAAGTTTTCACCAAGGCATTTGCAGAGCGACTGAACAAGGAATGCGCAATCGAGGTGGAGGAAGCTCGTGACGGAGTCCGGTTACAAAACGGCAGGGCACTAATCGCTCCCGGTAACCGCCATATGCTGGTAAACCGCAGTGGGGAGGATTTTATTGTTCAGATCGTCGATGGCCCGCTGGTTTCGCGACATCGACCGAGCGTGGATGTTCTTTTTCGTTCCGTGGCCATCGCAGCCGGCTCAAAGGCGATTGGCATCATCATGACCGGCATGGGTGACGATGGCGCCGAAGGCCTCTTTGAGATGAAGGAAGCCGGAGCCGCAACCATCGCGCAAGACGAGGCCAGCTGCGTTGTGTTCGGAATGCCGAAAGAGGCAATTGCCCGCGGTGCCGTGGATGTTGTGATGCCTCTGGAGCAGATCGCTAATGCTGCCGTGAGCCTACAGACTGGATAGC
>JBAVGI010000255.1:0-2906 GCA_049684755.1 Candidatus Sulfotelmatobacter sp. | reverse complement strand
CTGAAAACGCTGGTTATAAAAATTCACCAGTTGCTGAAGGTTTGCCGCGACCCCGTTGTGGAAGTATGGGGCACGCGCCGCCAGACCTCGGAGAATAAGACCCTTGCCTCTGCCGATATCGCTGCATAGCCCGCTGATTAAGGCTTTTCCAGGATCTGAAGTGTAGTAAGTAGTTCCGACGAGAGCACCTTGAGTGCAGACTAACTCGAACACCGGCAGCTTCGGAGAGCTCAGTTCTTTTAGCGCGGCAATAATATTAGCGTCGGTCTCATAAGTGAGTGAGTGACCGGTTCCAATATCCAGCGGCAACGGGAAAGAATGGTTTCCAACGTTGAATGTATCGTGGCAAGTGGTGCATGTTCCCATAATCTGCTGGCTGCCCGTGGTTAATCCCGGAACATCGCTGATCGTAAGCGGTTGATTGTCGAAGATTTCCTCGCCACGGGCAATCGAAGCTTGCTGCGGATTCCGCGAATTCTGAAACGACGAATAAATAGTGAAGACGTTGGGATCGAACGCTTTGCCCTGCGGGTCGGCGCCCAGGCTGTCATTGATTCCAGGATAGTAGGGTTGGGTGGAAAGAAACTGGGATCCCCCGTGTGCTCCCTTGGCAAGATTTCCCGCGGCAAAATCGAATAGTTGAGCTGAGTTGAGCGCCAGTTCAAAACTGACAATCTGGCTAAGTTGCGCGGCCGTCGGGGCCTCCGTAGCTTGGGCGTGTTCGAGGGTCGCATCGATTGCTTGCTGAGTCAGGTCAGTATTTAGGTTGGCAGGGAAGGTTAGGGCATTGTTCAGAGGGGATGTCAGGGACTCGCGGCCGTCGAACATCACTGCGCTTAAGAAACCCAAATTGGTGGTTGGCAACGGCCGGCGGTACACCGATACCACCTGCTGGCCCTCAGCATTGGTAGTCAGGGCGCAACCATAGGGGTCCTGCACGGCAGCAATCGTGTACTGCGGGGCGGAAGCATCTGTGGTATTTGGCGGAACAGTCAGTGGGATCCGAATCAGTCCGCTATTCAGAACCAAGCTGTTATTTACCGGGCCGGTTGGGCAAGTAGAGCCATCGAACTGTGCGAATAACGGATCTTTGCCTCGAGTGATGAAGTAGCGGACTTGCGCATCGACGGCGCTCAATCCGAAAGCGTCGCTTGGCTGGTGGCAGGTTCCGCAACTTCTACCGTTGGTGCCAAGACTCTGAAAGAACGGACCACTCAAATCTACGCTCCCACTGCTGCTGTAGGTTCCAGAAAGACCGGTGGGATCGAGAAACGGAAAAAGATTGGGAAGATAAACATCAGCGATGGCAGAGCCCGTAGCAATGACCATCAAAGCAACGATTGAGAAAATGACGCGCCTTTGAAGACTGCCTTTCCGCGAACGAAGGAAATGTTTTCGGTGGTTCCAGACGAACCACGACGTGCACGCCCGGTTAGACATTACGTACTCCTCGGCCAGAATTTTAGTTCGCGCTGGATCGGCCTCCGAATGACCAGCGCCTTGCGAGCGCGACTGTCGCGCACAAAGGGCAGCCGGAGCAATGGACTTAAGGTGAAATGTTGGTGAGTCTGAAGGTGAGTTGTTAGCTATATGTAATCTAAGGAGTTACAAACGCCGCGGGTCCCAGGAAGAGTGTAATGGTAAAATGCGCAACGGCCTGAGGGCGCCGAGATTAATGGAAGGCGGCTGTAATTATCGGTTTGGTCCGTTCGAATTGCGAACTGGCGCGCGCGAGCTTTCTAAGGGTGGAACCAAGGTAAAACTTCGCGGCCAGCCCTACCTGATTCTGGAAGTTTTGTTAAGCCGAGCCGGCGAGATTGTAACTCGCGAGGAACTCCGCGAGAAGTTATGGCCGGCCGATACTTTTGTCGACTTCGAACATGGACTGAACACCTCGGTGAAAAAACTCCGGCAGGCGCTCTGCGATTCCGCAGATGCACCTCGCTACATCGAGACCGAGCCTCGTTTTGGCTATCGCTTCGTCGCCCCGGTCGAAGTCGTACCTGAAAATAAGCCGCAGTCGTTGGTCGAGGCAGCGCCTGTTCCTCTATTACCCCCCGCAGTTCCGCATGGAACCGCTCAAGCAGCACCGTCAGGTCGGAATGCTATTGGCTTTGCGTTGGTGGTGGTCGTGCTTCTTGGCGTTGTCTGGTACGTGCAATCTGCGAGCCGAATGAAGTTGCGGGATTCATCCAACGCGGCCCTGGCCGCACGTCCTGCGAAGGTGATCAATTCGATCGCCGTCTTGCCCTTGGATAACCTTTCGAATGATCCCACTCAGGATTACTTTACTGAGGGAATGACCGATGAACTCATCAACGATCTCGCTCAGTTGGGCGGTCTGCGAGTCACCTCGCGGACGTCGGTCATGCGTTATAAGGGTGGGACTAAGACGGTTCCACAGATTGGCAAAGAGCTTGGAGTGGACGCGCTGATCGAAGGAACCGTGGAACGGGTTGGCAACCGGGTCAGAATTCGAGTGCAACTGATCGACGCCGCCACTGATCGCCATCTGTGGGCCCGCAGCTATGACCACGAACTCAAGGATGTCTTGCTCCTGCAGAGTACGGCGGCGCACGACATTGCCTCGGAAATCGAAGGACAAGTTGTGGAACCTTCGGCGCAGCTGCGCACCTCGAATGAGCGCCCAGTTCAAACCGATGCCTACGAAGCCTATTTAAAAGGCCGTTTTTTCTGGAACAAGCGAAGCCTGCAAAGTCTGCAACAAGCAGTTAAGTATTTTCAACAGGCGATCGCCTTGGATCCCACCTACGCCCGCGCGTATGCCGGTCTGGCCGAGTCTTATGCCATTATGGGTTACATGGTTCGGCCGTCCAACGAGCAAGCGCTGAAAGGACGCGCGGCCGCCAGGCGAGCGATTGAGCTGGACGATCAATTGCCCGAAG
>JBAVGI010000254.1:0-12178 GCA_049684755.1 Candidatus Sulfotelmatobacter sp. | reverse complement strand
GGGAGAACTTGACGATGGGTGTTCTGGCCGATTCTGTAAGCCAGGTGATTGAACTCTCCGCGGACGAAATCGAAGCCGCGCCGCCATTCGGTACGCGGGTCAAGACGGAATATCTGCTTGGTATGGGGGCCCTGGGCAAGAAGTTTTGCCTGATTCTTGACATCGATAAAGTCCTGTCTACCGACGAATTGTTAGCCGTATCGGAATCCCTGGCCGACGAATCTGCTGCCGATCCTTCCGCCGTTGAGAAGGCGGCCAAACAGGAACACTTTGAGGCTGGAGCGTAGCTGTGTCCGCAGGAGCAGGTGCCGGTAAGGCTCAGCGCACCTCCCGGCAGATTGATACATGCTCCGATCAGTTACCCCATCTTTCCGTAAGCCCCGCGCTGTTCGAAAAATTCCAAACGCTCATCTATTCCGAAACCGGTATATGGCTGGGAAGTTCAAAAACGGCCCTGCTGTGTGGGCGCCTGTTCCGCAGGCTTCGAACCCTGGGTATCACTTCGCTCGAAAGCTACTACGAATGCGTTGCGCAGCCCGACCAGCAAGAGGAACGCGAGCGGATGATCGATGCGATCACCACCAATGAAACCCGCTTCTTTCGCGAACCCCGGCAATTTGAGTTCCTGGTGCAGAGCGTGCTCCCGCGTTGGCGAACGGACGCTGAGCAAGGTTTGCGGCCCAGGAGAGTGCGGATTTGGAGTGCCGGATGTTCTTCCGGAGAGGAGCCTTATACCATCGCGATGTTGATGGCCAGGCATCTGCCGGCGCATGAAGGTTGGGATGTGCGCATTCTGGCCACAGACATCTCAAACCGCGTGCTGGAGAAAGCCCGCAAGGGTGTTTATCCCATCGCCAAGGCGAAGGAGCTGCCTCTCGACCTGCTTTACAGTTTTATGCTTCGTGGTACTGCTGACCGGGATGGCGAGATGAAAGTGAAGGTCGAGATCCAGCAGATGGTTGATTTTCAACGGCTGAATCTGGACCAGGAATCTAATCTTGCGGAAAGCCCGTTCGATGTTATCTTTTGCCGTAATGTTTTGATTTATTTTGATGCGGCATCGAAATCCAGAGTGGTTACTAGCCTTTCTCGTCACCTGATCGTCAACGGCTTCTTATTCGTGGGGCACGCGGAAAACTTAACCAGCATCTCGGCAACTCTACGCAGCCTTGAGCCAACCATCTACCGAAAGACGGCAGATCGAGAGGTCTCTTGAACACGCCTCTGAATGGAAATGGCCTGCAAGTGCTGGTTGTGGATGACTCGGCTATGGTTCGCCAGGTCATGCAGGCCATTCTGAGTACCGATCGCAGGATCAACGTGAAGGCTGCGGCAGATCCACTCATTGCCTGGGCCAAGATGCAGAAAGAATCTCCCGACGTCGTCATCACGGATCTGGAAATGCCGAGGATGGACGGGCTGACTTTCATCCGAAAAATCATGTCAGAAATGCCCACTCCAATCGTGGTGTGTTCCGGTCTGGCGGCGCGCGGAACGGAGCTTGCATTTCGCGCGCTCGAAGAAGGCGCGGTCGAAGTGATCACCAAGCCCAAGGTTGGCGTGCGCGATTTCCTGCACGAATCGGCGGTCACGCTGCTGGACGCAGTCTGGAGTGCGGCTCAGGCACAGATGAGCCCGCGGACGCCGGCGCCTCGCGCCACTGCCGATGCAGTACTGCCGCGCAAGCACAAATCTGCCTCTACTTTGCCGCCGAGTGGATTAATTGCCGTCGGCGCCTCAACCGGGGGTACGGAAGCACTGCGCCTGTTTCTCGCTGCTTTGCCCACGGATTGTCCGCCGATCGTGATTGTTCAGCACATGCCTGAAGTCTTCACCAAGGCATTCGCGGAGCGCCTGAACAAGGAATGTTCAATCGAGGTAGAGGAGGCTCGTAACGGCGTCCGGCTGCAAAACGGCAGGGCACTGATTGCGCCAGGTAACCGTCATATGTTGGTGAATCGCAGCGGGGAGGAATTTGTTGTCCAGATCATCGACGGGCCGCTAGTTTCGCGACACCGACCAAGCGTGGATGTTCTTTTTCGCTCGGTGGCCATCGCCGCCGGCTCAAAGGCGATTGGCATCATCATGACCGGCATGGGAGACGATGGCGCTGAGGGCCTCTGTGAGATGAAGGAAGCCGGAGCCGCAACCATTGCGCAAGACGAGGCCAGCTGCGTTGTGTTCGGAATGCCGAAAGAGGCAATTGCCCGCGGTGCCGTGGATGTTGTTATGCCTCTGGAGCAGATCGCTAGTGCTGCCGTGAGCCTACAGACTGGATAGCAGACCCGCGGGGCTATGCCGTTCGTGATCTGCCATGAAGATTAGAACGTTCTTAGAATTAAGCTCGATTACGGACTTCCCCGAATTCGTTCTGACTGGCAATTCGAACATTTTTCTTCCGTATGTTTGACCGGCTCAAAATTTGAGTTTCACGAAGGAGACGATTTATGGCTACTGGTGCAGCTCCCGCTCTCGAACCCAAGGCGGAGACAAAAACGGAGGGTGCGGTCGAGGTCGCTAAGGCGCAGCCCGCAACGCTAAAAGATCGCATTGTAGGTCTGCTTCATCATATTTTTGCCGGACGCGACGAATACCTCGGATGGCGTCAGTAAGGCTTTCGCCGAACAGACGAATGCCTCAATCATCATCGATCTCAAACAAAGTGTCGCGAAAATCTTCTGCCCGAGGAAGATAATCTACCGCTCCTCCTACTTCACGAACGTTAATCCGTGCGGGACCAACCATCGGAAGACATAAGCGTAGAGCATCACAATAATTCCCACGATGGAACCCAGCGCAACCGAGTGCCAGAACACAAAGCGAAAGATAACTCCCTCGTTGCCCACTTGCTCCGTGGCTGCGGTGGCAATGGTGATCGATTGCGCGTCCACCATTTTTCCCATCACTCCACCGGCGCTGTTGGCCGCGCACATGAGAATGGGATCGATGCCGAGTTGTTGAGAAGTAATCCTCTGCAAGCTGCCAAACAACGCGTTGGACGATGTATCGCTACCGGTGAGCGCAACTCCCAGCCATCCCAGGAATGTGCCGAAGAACGGGTAGAACCATCCGGTGCGGGTGAACGCCAAACCCAGCACGGCGTCCAAGCCGGAATAACGGGTTACGTATCCCAGTCCCAACATGAATGAGATCGCGATCATGGCCAGGCGCATTCGGACCAACGTTCTCCAAAATATTTTCATCAATTGCACCGGCCCCAATCCCAGCAGAAAGCCCGATACAATCGCGGCCAGGAAGCATCCGGTACCGGTAGCGGAAAGCCAGTTGAAGTCGTAGCGTGCGGATTCCGGAGTTGGCTTAGGCACAACCGGAGCGGAGCGCGAAACCGCGTTGTTCAAGTACGGCACATCCCATCCCGGCGGACCGGGTCGCACTTTGCCATTCGCCAGCACCACTTTAAACGCCGGAGTAGTCGCCTGATTCATCGCCAGTTTTATCTTTGGCAGTCCCCAGAGCAACACAAACAAAGACAGGATCGCGAAGGGTGTCCAGGCTTTGAACACTTGTCCCGCAGTATAAGTGCGGGGTTTTACAAGTCCATCGAACGATTTGGCTGGCCACTCCCCGCCAAACTGATCGGTGATCTCCGCTGTCGCTTCAATCGGAGCGGACGGTTTATCGTCATAATCAAAGCGCCAGATCTTTTTTGGCTTCCAGAAGCGCAAAAAAATTAAGACGGCGGCCAGGGAAACCACGCCTCCCATAATGTCGACCAGATTGCTGTCGACGTAATTTGACCAGAAGAATTGGGTGAGCGAGAACGAGATGCCGACCACCAGGATAGCGGGAAATACCTCGAAGGTATCCCGCCAATTGACCATGGTTCGCACCAGCCAGAAAGGAACAATGACAGCGGTGAAGGGCAGGATGCGCCCGATCATGGCGTTGAGATCGGATTCCGGCAGTGCGGTTACCGCCGCCAGGGCATGAACCGGTGTTCCGATCGCGCCCCACGCCACGGGCGCGGTGTTGGCGATCAGATTCAAAGCGGCGGCGTGGAACGGCTTAAATCCAAGGCCGATCATGAACGCACCGGCAATCGCTACTGGTGCGCCGAAGCCCGCGGCTCCTTCGATGAACGCGCCAAAACAAAATGCTACCAGCAACACTTGCAGCCGGCGGTCGGCGGTGATTCCGGCCACCGATTCCTTCATGATTTCAAACTGACCGGTTTCGACGGAAATGTCGTAGAGGTATACCGCCGCCAGAACGATCCAGGCAATTTTCAGAACTCCAAAGGCCACGCCGTATCCGAAGCTCAGGGCCGCCAAAACCGGAGGCATTTTAAAAAAAATAATTGCCACCAGGACGGCGGTCGTTGCACCGGCAATGGCGCACCAGTGCGGCTTTACTTTGAGACCGGCGAGCAGACTGAAAAGAACAATGATGGGAAGCGCCGCCACCAGCGTAGAGAGCCACCAATGTCCGAGGGGATCGTAGATCTGAGTCCACTGCATTTACCGCCTCCTGGCGAATGAATGTTCTGCCTACAGAGATCGAGCCCGTGAAATGCAATGCTGCGACTTATTAAAAAGCGATCAGTTCATTTCCCAACTCTTGGGTACGTTCACATAAGACCGATCCAACTCGGTGACCGATGAACAACCAAGCAACCGTAGAGTTCGTTCCATATCGACGCGCAGGATATCGATGGCGCGATCGACGCCAGCTTCTCCGGCGGCTGCCAAACCATAGGCATAGGCGCGTCCGCACAGCACCGCACGCGCTCCCATGCAGAGAGCTTTGGCGATGTCGGTGCCGCGACGAATGCCGCCATCCATCAGCACTTCGATGCGACCTTTCACCGCTTCCACAACTTCAGGCAAGGCCCGCAGAGAAGCTGGAACTCCATCGAGCTGCCGTCCCCCGTGATTCGAAACTGAAATCGCGGCAGCGCCTTCGTCAATCGAGCGCCTGGCATCATCGGCTGTCAGCACACCCTTGACGACGAGAGGTCCTTTCCAGATTTCCCTGATCCAGCTCAGATCAGACCACGTTACCGCGGACTCGGCCAAGGCCGCTGCGACGTCAATGAGCGGCAAGGGTCCCTTTCCCGGGACGATAACATTCGGAAGGCCAGGCAGACCGCCATCCATCAGATAGCCCATGAGCCAGCCCGGACGCGAGAGAATTTGCGGAAGGAAAGGAATCTTCTCAAATGGACCGCCACTGATCAGTTCCTTCATGCCATTGCGGTAGTCGCGCTCGCGAATGCCAGACACCGGAGTATCAATGGTGACGACGAGTGCGTTGAAACCCGCGACACGTGCTCTCTCAATGGCAGCCTCGGCGGCGCCGCGACCGCCCATCAGGTAGAGCTGGTAAAAAACGGGTCCCTTGGAAGCAGCTCGCACATCTTCAAGTTTGTGCCCGGAAATTGTTGAGAGAATGTATCCCGTCCCGGCCCTGCCTGCGGCCCGCGCGGCCGCCACTTCGCCCCCCGGATGCATCAGGCGACTGTAGCCTACGGGCGCGAGCAAAAAGGGCAGGGACAGATCAAAGCCTAAAACTCGTGTGCACAAACTACAGTCCGCTACCGCAACCGCGTGACGCGGCCGAAAGGTGACTTCATTGAAGATGCGGCAATTTTCACGCAGCGTAACCTCACCCTCGGCGCCGCCGTCCAGGTAATCGAATACAGATTTCGGCACTCTTTGACGTGCGATGGGCCGGAAGTCCTCAATGCAAACAACTCGTGGCGAAGCAACAGAGTGCGCGGATCTCGTCATTGCCAGTCCAGATTGCAAGTCCAGCGTCTGGATTCTTGAAACAGGCGTTATCGTACCACTTGAAGAATCGCGGCGGGATGAAATTTTCCCAAAGAGTTTCGCCCAGTCATCGATAGTTGGCTTTCACTTTATGTTTTCCGGGGCGATGGACGCGATTCCAACTGATCAAAAGTACAGTCTTGAGGCTTTTTTTCGGGGCGCCAACGGAGGAATTTTGTGCCGTGACGGAAACGGCCTCCGGAGAAATGGTCGTAGCGAACTTCCGCGACCAGTTGGGGTTTGAGCGGCTGCCATTCTGTGGAGCGCTTGGTGCTCCAGCGGCTGGGGCCACCGGGAGCGTGTCCGGTAAAACCGGCACCGCCAATGAGAGGCTCGACGATCCTTTTCAGCTCCTGCCGCTGCTCGGAATTGAAGCTGGAGGTGAAGCCAATATGATCGAGCAGGCCCTCCCGGTTGTAAAGGCCCAGCAGTAGAGAACCGATGCCGCTCCCTTTTTCCGCGTAACGGAAGCCGCCCACAACGGCATCTGCAGTCCGGATCCGCTTGATCTTGACCATAGCGATGCGCTCGCCTGAGCGGTAAGACTCGTCCAGACGTTTGGCTACGATCCCGTCGAGGCCCAATTTGCCGCGCTCCCGCATCCACTCTTCTGCTTGACGGCGATCGGACGAAGCTGGTGAGAGCCGTACGCTGCCCGTACGAGATATTTCACTAAAGAAGCTCTCCAGTGCTTTGCGCCTCGCCGAGAGCGGACGCTTATTCAAAGTTTCTCCCTCCGCATCGACCAGCAAGTCAAAACACAAATAAGTGGCTGGTGTTTCGGTTGATAACTTCTGGATTCTGCTGGCCGCAGGATGAATGCGCATCAGCAAGTTATCGAACGAAATCTGTTTCCCCGCATAGATCACAATTTCGCCATCTAAAACAAAGCGTGACTGCGGAAGCTGGGCGAGCGCTTCCACCAGCTCAGGAAAATAACGATGCAGAGGCTGCCCAGCCTTCGATTGCAGCAAGACTTTCTTGTCGCGGCGAAACGCGAGACACCGGAAACCATCCCATTTCGGCTCGTAGAGCCAGCCATCGCCAGCCGGAATCTCGTCGACGGGCTTTGCTTCCACCGGCGGATAAGGTGGACGAATGGGTAAGCGGATCGCTGGGAATTTATCTTCTGAAGCCTGAGGAATGACACCGGCAGCAACTCGATCAACTGACTTTTTCGGGGACACCTCAGTAGATCCTTTTCTTGCCATATTCCCCTCTCGAGTATTCGTTTCGCACGGAGGCGGAGCAATTAACAGAAGCCCGCAGGACTTGGCATATGATGCCCTAAGGCAGCCTGCTGGAGTTGCTTTCGGCGTTCTTCAGGAGCGATTTGTCAGGAGACAATCGTTATGATCTCAATCGAGCTCTGGGTATCGCCTTTGTGCACGAGGACAGAGCCTTCCCTTCGCTCAAGAAACAAGTCGACACTGATACCGTCACAGCGCAAGCCCTTAATCGCCAAGGTTGAGATTCCTTCCGGCAGGTAAGGGTCGTCAAAGATTATCCGCTTACGCTCCGCGTCGATGGAAATACCGAGACAGGCTTGCAGGATAAGAAAGGGAGCGGCGGCGGCCCAAGCCTGAGGCGAGCAGGCGACAGGATAAAGTGTCGGACCCTCTCCCCCACGCCGGTCGATGCCGCAAAAAAGTTCGGGTAAGCGGTGCAAATCGACCATGCTGCTCAGATCGAGCAGAGCCATAAATATTCGACCCGCAAGTTCCTTGTATCCGTATTTCGCCAGACCAGATGCGATGAGGGAGTTGTCGTGAGGCCAGACAGATCCGTTGTGATAAGAAAGCGGATTGTACCGCGCCTCGCTCGAAGCCACAGTGCGAAGTCCCCAGCCAGCGAAGGAATCAGGCTGGAACAACGTTCCTGCGACTCTCTCGGCGCGATCCGGGGACGCGATCCCGGTGTAGAGGCAGTGTCCCGCATTCGAGGTGCGAACCCGGCAAGGCTGCTTCTGACCATCGAGCGCCAGAGCGTAGGTGGAGAGATCTTCGCACCAGAACTGTTCTTCGAATTTCGCTCGCAGGTTTTCCGCTTCTATCTCGAGCGCGGCCGCTTTTTGGGATCCTGCCGTAAAACGGCACAAATAAGCGGCCGCCAATTTCGCCGCATAAACATAACCTTGCACTTCGCAGAGTGCGATCGGAGCTTTGGCAATTGTTCCGTCGGCGTGGAAAATGGAGTCGTTGGAATCCTTCCACCCCTGCTGCACCAGGCCTTTAGCGGAGCGCTGTTTGTACTCCACAAAACCATCGCCATCGATATCGCCGAATTCGTCAATCCAGTTCAGCGCGCGCTCAATGTTCGGCCAAAGACGCTGGATAAACTTATAATCCGCGGTTCGCTCGCAATAGGCGCGGGCCAGCATGATGAAAAGTGGAGTTGCATCCACGCTTCCGTAATAACGGCCAAACGGCACTTCGCCGAGCGCCGCCATCTCTCCACAGCGCATTTCGTGCAGTATCTTTCCCGGTTCCGCCTCACTCGTGGCGTCCACGTGGTCGGCTTGAGTTGAGGCCAGACATTCCAGAACGCCTCTGGCTATTTCCGGATTCAGCCATAGCGCCTGCAATGCTGTGATGATTCCATCCCTGCCGAAAACCGTTCCAAACCATGGCACACCGGCATAGGGATAATCCTTCTCTGGATTTCCCACCACCATCATCTGCACATCGGAGACGGAACGATTGATCCAGTCATTGAAGCGCGAGTTCGAACTGTACATGCGCGGAAAAGATGCACCCACGCGGTCCAGTTCTTCTCGCGCGGCCGCCATGGCCCGCGAATAGCCGTTGGCCTGCACCTTTACGTTAGAGTCGCACGAGATGGATAGACGAAAGCTGGCTCTCTCTTTGGGACGTAGCCGGACTTCGTAATCCAATTCCCGCTCCGACGAATGCTGGGGCGAACCATCCCATTGGATCCTGGTCCGGCGTATCGTATGGTCCAGCCCTTCATAGGACAGCAGAACTGAATTCTCTCCCAATTCCGCGGGCAGATGCTTGCCTTTGCGGGGCCGGTGCATTCCGCGCACTTCGAAAATATCGGCGAAGTCTGCGTCGAAAGTTGTGCGGAACGGAACCACTAATTCCGATAAGCCGTGATTGACAAATTCGATCTCCTCGAAGCACGTGTTGCTCCAGAGAAACCTCGAGCGCAGCACGTGCAAGGTTCCACGTGGCACCACCACTTCGTTGTTGCGCGAAACGTCAAGATTCGCCAGATCACCGGTGAAGAGAAAATTACTCGTCTCCACAGTCGAACTGAGAAGTAAAGGACGCGTCCCCCATAGCAGCACGACGAGTTCTGACAAATGCCGGGTGTCTTCAAAGAAGAGTCCCTGCTCGCCCATGCCGGTAGTTTGCACGTCCCCAAGACGGTCGAAGACTAAAAAAGTCCTTCCGTATTTAAGAACGCGAGCGCGATCATCGATTGGCGACTGTGAAGTCGCTATGTAGTAGTGTTGGGTAGCAGATCCGTCCAACGCATAACTCCATCGTCGACATTGATTGTAGTTGGCACTCTTTGAACTAGTCTTTTGTATATGGCCAAATACTCGGCAGCCATTCGTTCGTCAGAAAAATGCCGCTCGAAATGTTTGCGGCACCCCCGCCGGTCGATTTGTTCCAGGTTCTCCAACGCTTCTACAGCGCCGTCCACGTCGTCGACGATGAAACCTGTTACTCCGTCCTCGATAACCTCAGGCACCGATCCCCGACGGTAAGCAATGACCGGCGTTCCGCAGGCCAGCGCTTCGATCATTACGATCCCGAAAGGCTCCGGCCACTGGATGGGAAAGAGAAAAGCGGCGGCGTTTCCGAGAAAATCATTCTTCTCGTCATGCCCAATCTCGCCGATAAAATCAACTCGTCCTTTTTTCAGCAGTGTCTTGATCTTATTCTCAAAGTACTCTGTATCCGCCGGGTCCACCTTCGCCGCAATTTTCAACTGCATGCCGGCGCGGTAGGCAATCTCGATGGCATCCTCCAAGCCCTTCTCCGGCGAGACTCGCCCAAGAAACGCCAGATAATTTCCGTCTCCATTCTTCCGCTTGAGCAAGCGGCGAGGCATTCCGTGCAGCACCGTGCCATGCCAGTTCGCCCATGGAACGGGCGTCCTCTGCGCGTCTGAGATGGAGACTAACGGCATCTGTCGAAAGGTCTGGAAGATAGGAACGAGATCCGCAATATCCAAACGTCCATGCTGTGTGGTTAAGCACGGTACCTCAGACCGGCAGCCCAAAGGAAAGTGTAGATAGTCGAGATGGAAATGAATCAGGTCGAAGTCCGCAGCTTCCCGAAATACATGCTCGGTCATGATCACGTGATGTGCCGCGGGATCCTGACATTGCGCATCGAGCCGCAGCGCCCTGGGGCAGATAGGCACGAGCCTGGCATTTGTTACGGAATCTCCGCTGGCGAACAGCGTGACATCGTGGCCCAAACGCACCAGTTCTTCCGTAAGCCAAGACACGACGCGCTCGGTACCTCCATACAAAACTGGCGGAACGCTTTCGAAAAGCGGGGCTACCTGCGCGATTCTCATAGATTATGATGACACACTCAGTTCAAGACCTGGCCAACGGGTGAAGAGGGCTTGACTACACAATAGAATCCAGTGCAGGTTTGGTCTATAAGGTGCGCGCTGTAGCAAGGCGCGGAGCCGAAGTTCGATCGAAGGAAGATCCGAACCGTGAATATGCGGCGCAGGCGTGATCTTGCGGCAATTCGCGGCGGGCTGAAGTCGTCGATCGTCATGGAGCCGATCTAGTCGCGCACGGGCACGCTCACCATGGAAGGCTGGATGGCCGAACCACGGGTGGAGTTCCCGTACACAACGTTGCGATCTCGCTGCTGCAGGCGCAGGAGCCATCGTCGATCTACCGCATTTTTGATATCTAAAGACTCCAGGCCGACCGCGATCTTTGGTAACTGTTAACGATTTAGTTAAGTTGTGTTATACTCTTTTTAACGCTACTGCCACGGTTTGCTCGTGACGCGGTGATCCTGTTGGATCAAGATTCATCTCCGCTTTTCCTGCCCGCCGTTTATTCAGCGTAAATCCAAAATAGAGTAAGAGCGGCTGGGAACTCACTACAAGTGTATTTAGAGTTTGATCAAGCCCCTCCAGAAAGAAAATTACGAATGACAAGTTTTACGGAACTACCGCTTTCTTCTGCCTTACAGCAGAGGCTGGCGAAAGCTCAATTTATTATCCCTACGCCAATTCAGGCGCAGGCCATACCCTACGCGCTCGAGGGCAAAGATGTTCTCGCGACTGCGCAGACCGGTACCGGAAAGACGCTGGCCTTTCTGATCCCCGTGATCGAAATGTTACAGCGAGAACCGGCGCAGAAAGCCCGCGTGCTGGTGTTGCTGCCCACGCGCGAGCTGGCGATTCAGGTTAATGAAGAGTACGAAAAATTGCGGGGAAGGGAACTCTCGAGAGCCGCGCTGGTAATCGGCGGCGTCTCAGAGAAGGCGCAGATTCAGGCGGTCCGGAGCGGATCAGCCCTGGTGATCGCAACGCCCGGCCGTTTGCAGGATTTCATTACCCGCAGGCTGATTGACTTGCGCGAGATTAAGATTCTCGTCCTCGATGAAGCCGATCGTATGCTCGACATGGGTTTTCTTCCCGCCATCCGTCGCATTCTCGCAATCCTGCCGCAACGCCGGCAGACGCTATGTTTCTCCGCCACGATGGAGCAATCCGTCGCCGGTCTGGTAAACGATTCCATGCGTGATCCTGTACGGGTTGCCATCGGATCAGTACTAAAGCCAGTAGAGAGTGTTCGGCTGCAAGCTTATGAAGTCCGTCCGGCCGAAAAGCCCGACGTACTGCGGCAATTGCTTTACGCCGAAAAAGGACAGACGCTCATTTTCGCGCGCACGAAGCGGGGAACCGAGCGATTGGCCAAAGAGTTGGTCCGCGAAGGTTTTTCCGCGACCATGATCCACGGCGACCGTTCGCAATCCCAGCGCAACGGAGCGCTCAGTGGCTTTCAGCAGGGCAAGTTCCAGGTGCTGGTGGCAACCGATGTAGCGGCCCGCGGATTGCACATTGATGACGTCGCGCATGTGATTAATTATGACCTGCCCAAGATGGCTGAAGATTTCATCCATCGCGTCGGACGTACGGGACGAGCGGGGTCGGAAGGGCTTGCATCCAGCTTGGTGGCTGGAGCCGAAGTCATCGAACTTCGTCACATCGAGCGCGCACTGAAATTGCGCATTGAACGCAAGCAGGTTGACTGGGCCAATGCGGAGCGGTCGCAGCGTGTTGTTCAAAACACGTTGGCCAGCCGGACTTTGACCAGGTTGCCCGGGGAAGTTTTTGCCTAGACACCAAGAATGGTAAAAAGGGGCGCGTCTTTCGAG
>JBAVGI010000253.1:0-5719 GCA_049684755.1 Candidatus Sulfotelmatobacter sp. | reverse complement strand
TTCTTCGGCAAAGTCCACGTCGCCTACATCCCCAACGGCAAAGTAATCGGCCTCAGCAAAGTTCCGCGCCTCATCGAAGTCTTTTCCCGCCGCCTTCAGATTCAAGAGCGCCTCACCACCCAGATCGCCGAAACCATCCAGAAAGTAATCGAACCGCAGGGCGTCGGCGTAGTCATCGAAGCCCGCCATCTCTGCATGATGATGCGCGGCGTCGAAAAACAACACTCCGCTGCAGTCACCTCATCAATGCTGGGCTGCTTCCGCAACGAGCAGGAAACCCGCCAGGAATTCCTCTCGTTAATCCGCCAGCGCCCCAACGGCATTTGATTGTGTAGGGGGGACACTCTTGTCCTTCGCTCTTGGCTTTGATCTTGACTTGCCGTCGACCAGAGACGCCGGGTGCCACCGCGCGATACCTGCAAAACTGCAAAGCTCTACCCCGTGTCCCTCCGTGACCCCTGTGTTAAAGGTCTAGCTTTTCAAAGATTCAAGCCGCGAACCCTCGCAGTCCGCACTTGTACAAGCACAAAATTCCAGACTAGAATGGCGTCCGGTCCCCAACTGACCACATCGAGGAATCCTCTATGAGCAAAGCGCCATTCCTGACTGCAGCAATCCTGGCCGTAGCGATTCTCAATTTTCCCGCCCACGCCCAGGACACAAAAAAAGAAGCAGCCGTAAAGCCTGCCGATAGTCCCTCGAAAGCTGTCCTAGCCTCATGGAACGAAATCGGCCGCAAACTCATCGCCATGGCAGAAGATTTCCCCGAGGATAAATACGATTTCAAACCTACGCCCGCCCAACGCACCTTCGCCGAACAGTTGCTCCACGCCGCCAACGCAAACTATTTTTTCACCGATGCCGCCTTGGGCAAGAAGATGCCCGCGGAAGAAGATCCCAAGCGCTCTGACTACAAAACGAAAGCCGACGTGGTCGCGTTCGTGAAAAAAGCTTTTGCCGACGGCGGCGCCGCCATCCAGGCCAAAGGCGATAAAGGAATGTCCGACCTGATCGTCGATCCCTTCGAACACAAGCAGTTCCGCATCTCTGACGCAGCCTACGGCTTCATCGAGCATTCCGGCGAACACTACGGCCAACTCGTCGTCTACTACCGCGTCGCCGGCCTGGTCCCCCCAGAATCGCGACCGAAAAAATAATCCGCCGGTTGCGACCGGGAAGCCCTGAAAGAAAGCCCTTCGACCCAAGAAAGTCTTGTCATCCTGAGCGCAGCCGTTCTTCAGGCGGAGCGAAGGATCTCTGCAACTTTCACTTTGGCTAACGATTCTTCTTCGTCGCCGTCGAGCTTTCGCTACTGATAAGCATACGGATAACGCCTCTCCCGCTCCCCAAAAACCTTCACCAGCAGCGCTCCCGAAACAAATCCGCCAACATGCGCCCAGAACGCCACTCCACCCATGTTCTGTCCCCGCACCGCCAGCGCCGTTGCCGTCCCACTCAGAAAATTCAACACAAACCAATATCCCAGGATGATCCACGCCGGCACCCACACCACAAAAACAAAAAACCACGTCAGCACCCGCGCCCGCGGATACAAAACAAAATAAGCTCCCAGCACTCCCGCAATCGCGCCACTCGCTCCCACCGAGGGCACGGTCGAGTGCAAATTAATCGCGACCTGAGTCATCATCGCAATCAATCCAGTCAGCAGATAAAACAGCAGATACTTGAAGTGTCCCAGCCAGTCTTCCACATTGTCGCCAAAAATATAGAGAAACCACATGTTGCCGATCACATGCATCCACGACGCATGTAAAAACATCGACGTAAAGAAGGGAAGCACGACTACCGGGAGCGGAAACCTCGACGACCCCGCCAGAAACGCCGCCAGATGATAAGGCACCACCCCGAACTGATGGATCACCAGATTCAAGCTGCGCGGATCCAGCGTCGACTCGATGAAGAAAATCACAAGATTCAGCCCAATCAAAAACCACGTCACCCACGGAGTGCTATATCGAGCCTGGTCGTCGCGAATCGGCAGCATAGAGAAATAGAGAATCTGTTAACTTAGATTTGGTTCGAACCAGCGTTGCTTCGGCGCGTCACTAATTAATCTGCGATTTGAAAGGGCGCGGCTTGAGCCGCGCCGCCAGCATTCACTTACGAGTCCGGGCTTTATCCCCGCGGGAATGCCCGACGTCAAATTTCTAAATTACTCAATTACCCAATTTCTCAATCCTCTCATGAATGGCGTCATCATAATCGACAAGCCCGCCGGATGGACCTCCCACGACGTGGTCAACCGCATGCGCCGCATTCTACAGCAGCGCTCCATCGGCCATCTCGGCACCCTCGATCCTCTCGCCACCGGAGTGCTGCCACTCGTCACCGGATCTCTTACCCGCCTCGCCCAGTTCTACATCGCCTCCGAAAAAACCTACGAAGGCATCATCCGCTTCGGCTTCGCCACCAATACCTACGACGCCGACGGTGAACCATTAGACCCACTCTCAAATCATGACGGGAGAGCTGATATCGGCACAGCTCATGTGGGGACAGCCGCCCCCGGCTGTCCGTCGGGCCGTAGGCCCGATCTCAACTTAGGCACTCTGCAAAAACTTGCCGCCGAATTCCACGGCCAAATCCAGCAAGCCCCTCCACCATTCTCCGCGAAAAAAATCCAAGGCATCCGCGCCTACAAACTCGCCCGCAAACGGAAAGAAGTCACCCTGCAACCCGTTCAAGTTGAGATAAAAGAATTTACCATCACCGCAGTCGAAAATGACCGCGCTCACTTCCGCGCCCGCGTCTCCTCCGGAACCTACATGCGCTCCATCGCCCACGAAATGGGCCAGCGCCTCGGCTGCGGAGCCCACCTCTCATCTCTCCGCCGCACCTCCGTCGCCGAATTCGACATCACCCAAGCCCACACAATAGAAGAAATCGAAACCGCCTGTCATTCTGAAATGTGGGGCGGGCGCCCCCGTCCGCCAATCCCACCAGCAGCAACGCATTCAACAGAACTCCACCCCGCGCGGCAATTAAAAACACTCTTCATCCACCCTCGCCAACTCCTGCCCCAATTTCCCTCCGTCACCGCCGACGAACCCACCGCCGCCCGCATCCGCAGCGGACGCCCCATCAACCTCCCCGAACTCTCCCGCGCGCGCCAAGTCAAAGTCTTCGCCAGCCAAACCGAACTCCTAGCCATCGCCACCCGCGTCGCCGGCACACTCTTCCACCCCAAAATCGTCTTCCCTGGCGAATAGCCCATCTAAGAAAGTATCCTGAAAAAGTTCATGTGGGGACAACTGCGCTATCCTCCCCATCGGTCCGAATGTGGGGACAGCCGCCCCCGGCTGTCCATCGGGCAAAGCCCGAATCTTGCCGAAAAATCTCCAGAGAGATCCCCCTGTCATTCCGAACCGGGCGACAGCCTAGAGCCTCCCCCGAGCGGAGCCGAAGGGGAACCTACTTTGTCGTGCCGGACGCCCTCAGGCTCCGTCCCACCCACAGGAAAAGTGAACTTCAGCTGGGGGAGATACTCGATCGGTTCCGCCATACTGAATGCTAGCGGCGCAGCCAGTCTGACCAGATCGAACCTCAATGCCGACGCCTATCCCCTAGTAGCCGCTTACGTGGGAGACGCAAACAGCTTGGCCAGCACGTCCGCCGTGCTGAACCAAGTCGTGACAGAAACCACGAGCGCGACCACGCTCACTTCGTCGCCGAACCCATCAACCGTAGGCCAAGCAGTCACGTTCACCGCAGTCACCGCAAAGTATTACGGAGACTCAAACATCTCAGGCAGTTCAGCCTCCGTCACGGAAACCGTGCAACCATAAGGAAAGAGGATTTGCGGAAGAGGAGAAGTTCTGCAGGATTCAATGTCCGATAACAGGTATTATGTCAACTACAGAAGATAAAACTGTCAGAGCGGCTGCTCGTTAAACTTAGTACACCTTGGTGCACTTCGTGGTTAGCGATTTTGAAGCTGGCCGCAAAACGAAACAAAATCCACAAAGCAGTTGCCTGAGAAGCTACATCTTGTACTTCCCCAAATCCTCGTCGTTCAGCCCTTCCAGATATTTGCGCAGCTCTTCGGCGCTCACCCGGTCCGACATGTTCGCCGCCTGCTTCGAATTCTTCAGCACAACTTCATCCACGAAGATCGGACAATCCACCCGCAACGCCAGCGCCAGCGCATCCGACGGACGCGAGTCAATACTCACAACTTCACCACTGCGCTCCAGCCAGATCACCGCATAAAAAGTATCCTCGCGCAGCTCCGTCACCACAACTTTGTGAACCTGAGTCTCAAGTCCCGTCAGCACATTCTTGATCAGATCATGCGTCATCGGCCGCGGCGTATTGACTTTCTCCATCTCCAGCGCAATCGCATTCGCCTCATAAACCCCCACCCAGATCGGCAACACCGATTCCCCCGCCACATCCTTCAAAATCACAATAGGCGTATTCGTCACCGGATCCATTAAAAGGCCGCGGATTGTCATTTCTACTTCCATGGGGACTCCTGAAAGCGCTGCTTTCGCTTTTATATCACCAATTCTCCTACGAGGCTGTTGGGAAAGCTTTGGGTTGCTTTTACTTTCACGTACGATCCTATTTGCGGAAGAGATCTCTCGGGGGCGGTGAAATTTAGAGTTTTGTTCTGGCTGGTGCGGCCGATCCACTGTTTGCGGGCTTCGTTTTTTCCTTCAACCATTACTTCTAATATTTCCCCTATATATCGCTTATAGTGTGAGATTTGTATTTCTTTCTGGCGCGCCATGAGGACTTCCAATCGCCGGGATTTTTCCTGATCGGGGATTGCATCTTCTAACGCCAGCGATGGGGTGTTGGGACGCGGAGAGTATTTGAAGGTGAAGACGGCGTCGTAGCCTACTTCATCGAGCAGCGATAACGTTTCGGCAAAATCTTCTTCGGTCTCTCCGGGAAAGCCGACGATGATGTCGCTGGAGATGCTGATCTGGCGTTTTGCGGATTTCATCCAGGAGATGCGTTCGAGATATTGTTCGCGGGTGTAGAGACGCTGCATGGCGTTGAGGATGCGGTCGGATCCGCTTTGCACGGGCAAGTGAACGTGATCGCAGAGAGTGGGGACGGCGTCGATGGCGTCGATGATGTCGCGTCCGAAGTCGCGGGGGTGCGAGGTAGTGAAGCGCACGCGCTTGATTCCTGGTACTTCGCCTACCGCTGCTAACAATTCTGCGAATGTCTTCTTCCCTGCCGGATCTTTGTAGGAATTTACGTTCTGGCCGAGCAACTGAATTTCCGTGTAGCCGAGATCGGCCATCTGGCGGGCTTCGGCGAGCACCGAGTCCGAAGTGCGGCTGCGCTCTTTTCCGCGAGTGAATGGGACGACGCAGTAGGCGCAGAATTTATCGCAGCCTTCGATGATGGTGATGTATCCGCGATGCGGATTGGTGCGGGCGGTGAATTCGGTTTCGAAACATTCGTCGGTTTCGCGGTCGTCAAGTCCGGTGATGCGGAGCAGGCTTTGGGCATCGGGCTTCCCGCTTCGTGAGTTCCCTGCTGTGACGGCTTCTGTCTTCCTTCCGGCTTCCAGTTGCACCGTTTCCAGTTGCACCAGCATCTGCGGCAGGTTGCGGTAGCTTGCCGATCCGCAGACCAGCGAGACGTGCGGGGCGCGCTCGAAAATCTTTTCGCCTTCCTGCTGCGCCACGCAACCGAGCACTCCGAACTTTTTGCCCTGGGCCAAGAGCTTCTTGTAGTC
>JBAVGI010000252.1:0-1840 GCA_049684755.1 Candidatus Sulfotelmatobacter sp. | reverse complement strand
CAACCCGCTGATTCCGGACCTATATTTTACCAGATCGGAGGGTTACCATTCACTGAAGCAGCGCTTTCTGCATGGCGTCCCAGATTGGTCGAGCAGGTCGCCGACAGCGATCTGGCGCGGGACAACGACCGGCAAGATAGTATCGATAGACAACTACAAGGAAAATCTGAGAATTCAATTGGTCTACTATTGTCGGGATTATCCCAGCTTGGTTGACGCAAAGATCATGCAGGTCAGGCAATTGCGGGCGAACGACGCCCAAATGATCAGTGCTGCCCTGAAGGCCGACAAACTTCTCGCGGAACCCATGCGTCCGGATGAATTTATGAATTACCAATACTCGATCGACATAGACGGCAACGCCAATGCTTGGGGGTTATTCGAAAAGCTAGCGCTCGGCTTGTGCGTGCTCAAGATCGAAAGTCCATGGGAACAATGGTTCTACCCCGAGATGAAGCCGTGGGTGCATTACGTTCCAATTCGGTCCGACCTCTCCGACCTCATCCCGACGCTGCGCGATTTGCAGTCCAAGCCCGAGGTCGGCGAGCGAATTGCGAAGGCCGCTGCGATTTTTGCTCTGGAACGCGATCTTGACTCCGAGGCGGCAACATTCTGCAAGTCCATTGCTGCCGCAACGGAAGGTGGCGGTGTACAAGTCGTCTGAACGTGGTTCCGCGTTCTCACTGCAAAGTGGCGCCGAATCGTGCGCCGCCCCGCAGGAACAGGCGCAGCAGCCTGGAGCGGCAACGGAGGTGGACAGATGCAAGCACCCTGGCCGGGCCTGATCCGACGAACGCGGGGCGTGCTCGGCATCCTCGTCGCCGCTCTCGTGCTTCAATGTGTGTTCGCGGCGGCGTCGCAGGGACACCTTTTCGGAATAACAAGGCAAGTCCTGGCGTTTTACTACGGGTGGTACGGCATCCCCTCCTTGGAGGGTCATTGGGTCCATTGGAACGGCGTGGACGAGGCCGCGCACAGAACTTCCAATACCACGGGCTACCCAGCCGTCGGACCCTACGATAGCCACGATCCAAGTACCGTCGCGCATCAGGTAGAGATGGCCAAGGTGGCGGGAATCACCGGATTCATCGCGAGTTGGTGGGGTCCAGGTAGCTTTGAGGATCGCGGCATTCCGCTGCTAATCGCTGCCGCAGCGAGGCGTGGACTCGTTGTCTCGGCGATACTCGAAGAGATTCCCGGCGATGACCACGTGCGCAAAATGCAGTCCGCAGTTCAGGAAATTGACTATCTATTGGCGCGGTACGCGGGCGAAAGCGCGTGGCTGCGCGCCGGCGGAAAGCCTGTTATCTACGTGTACGGGCGCGCATTGCACGCATTGTTGCCGGACGAATGGCGGGAGGCGATCTCGGCAGTTCGCCGCGACAATCCGGGAGGCGTGATGCTTATCGCGGATGAGTTCAAGCCCGAGTACGCATCCGTATTCGATGGCGCAAGCAATTACAACGTCACAACATCGACCTACAACAAAGGTCCGACTCAACTGCGTATTTGGGCGCATAACACATACCCGCTGATGGTAGAGTCGGCCGGACCGGGGAAAATCTCGACGCTAACGGTCATCCCCGGCTTCGACGACAGCGAATTAGGCCGTCCGCCTCCGCGGCCGATAACGCGGCGAAGAGGCGGCGAAACCTACCGTATCCTCTGGCGGGAAGCCATCGCCGCACAGCCTGACTACATTCTGATTACATCCTGGAACGAATGGCATGAGGGAACGGAGATCGAACCATCCGTCGAATATGGCACAACCTACCTGAGCGTGACGGCGACACTTGCGCACCAATTTCTTATGGGCGGACAATGACGCCCTCGCCGCCTT
>JBAVGI010000251.1:0-7498 GCA_049684755.1 Candidatus Sulfotelmatobacter sp. | reverse complement strand
TCCGGCAATATTTCACTCGTCTTGAAAAGCAGGGCATGGGAATCAACCTCGCCAGCTACGTCGGCGCTACGCAAGTGCGCCGCATGGTTCTCGGGGATAACAACGTGCAGCCATCTCCTGAACAACTCGAGCAGATGAAGGCTCTTGTGCGAGAAGCTATGAAGGACGGCGCGGTTGGCGTTTCGACTGCTCTCGAATACGCGCCCGCGCCGTATGCCAAGACCGACGAACTGATCGCTCTTGCGGCGGAAGCGGGAAAATTCGGCGGCATCTACTCCACTCACATGCGCAACGAAAGCGATTCGGTGCTCGACGCTATCGATGAAGCTCTGCGCATTGGCCGTGAGGCCCACGTTCCGGTAGAGATCTGGCATATCAAAGTTGCCGGCAAGAATAACTGGGGACGCATGCCCGAAGTCGTCGCGAAAATCAACGCCGCCCGCGCCGCGGGTGCCGACGTTACGGCCGATACTTACGCCTACACGGCATGGTTCAATGATTTCTCCGCATTCATTCCGCCATGGGCGCACAATGGTGGAACTGCAAAACTGGTCGAGCGCCTCAAAGATCCCGCAACGCGTGCGCGTATTCGCAAAGACATGCTCGCGCCTTCGAAGGACTGGGACAACGAGTGGCAAGAGATTCCTGGCCCCGATGCCATCATGATCGGCGTGGTTGAGAACCCGAAAATGCTCCCCTTGCAGGGAAAGCGTCTCTCCGAGATCGCAAAACTTTGGAACAAAGATCCGATGGACGCGCTCTTCGATTTTCTCATCGAGGATCCCAACGCCGGCGTTGCAGTTTTCGGGATGTCGCAGCCCGATGTCACTCTTGCTCTGCAGCAACCCTGGGTCGCAATTGACAACGATTCTTCCGGAACTTCGCCCGAAGGCATCCTGGGCAAGGAGCATCCTCACCCGCGCGCCTACGGAACCTTCCCGCGCATCTTGCGTAAATACGTTCGCGAGGAGAAAGTTCTGTCTCTGCCAGACGCCATCCGCAAATTTTCCGCGTTGCCGGCACAGCGTATGCGCCTTACCAATCGCGGTGTTATTAAGTCGGGCATGTGGGCTGACATCGTGATCTTCGATCCCGCAACGGTGCGCGACCTCGCCACGTTTGATAATCCGAATCAGCTTTCCGTAGGAATGGAGTACGTGCTGGTGAACGGCGTGCCGGTGATCGATCAGTCAAAAGTGACGGGAGCCTTGCCAGGAAAGGTACTCCGAGGCGCCGGTTATGTTCCGTAACCGGGGAGTCAGGGCTTCAGCCGCGCTTGGGTTTCCGGAGTTGGTCTCACCGACACGTGCGGCTCAGCCACGGTACCCGTAATGCTGTAAACTAGCAAACCTGCGGCGGACTTCGCTTCGGAGCCCGCAATCAGTTTGAAGTCCAAGGTTTGGCCTAACGAAGCAGTGCCGCTGACCTCATACAACGTTGCGGAAGAAAT
This sequence comes from Candidatus Sulfotelmatobacter sp., assembly GCA_049684755.1. Taxonomy (GTDB): domain Bacteria; phylum Acidobacteriota; class Terriglobia; order Terriglobales; family Acidobacteriaceae; genus Sulfotelmatobacter. Next base: position 6,048 of record JBAVGI010000251.1, on the reverse strand, counting down.
AAGAGCACCTTTGTCTATTTCGATCGTTCCATCACGCAGCTGGGCGCGACCCTGCCAGCGACTGATGTGCAACGGTCCATCCTCGTTTGCCAGTGCAATGTGCGACAGGACGGCGTCGCGCAGATCGAAATGAAGGTTCGCGGCAGCCGATTGCCAAAATCCCGATGATGTTTTGCCGGAGGCTGTGATCTGGTAAGTGCCGGCGCCGCTACCGGAAATCCAGGCGTCCTGCATCGTGCCGGCCAGCTGCTCCAGGGAAATTCCGGTCAGGGTTCCCGAGCCTGTGTACACCGGAGATGCAGCAGTAAAATCGGCTTGCCAATCTCCACGATGTTTTCCACCCAGTAAATCGGCCCGCATGTCCGAAATCTTTAGCTTTCCATGGTCCAGGTCAAGGACGGCGGAGACTTGTCCTGCGACCAGATCGTGAATCCGCAAACGGCCGGCACTCACTTTTCCCGATGCGCGCAAACTCTGTAGAAAGGACGGCACGTTTGATGCAGCCGGGGTGAGCACCTGATACCAGCGGCGCTCCCTTGGTTGCGACGCCAGCCAGTCATGCAGACCACTTAGGCCAACCGCGTTGGTATTTAAATTAAAGTGGACGATGCAGGTTCCCGGCGTTCCACAACCACGCGGCATTACCATTGAGCCAGTCCATTCCGCATCAGCTGCCTGCGCTCTCAATTTTTCGACGCGCGCTTCGTCAGGGAAAAGATCTAATTCCGCCGACGAAATCTCGATCGCTCCGTTCGTGCCCTGCAAATTTGCGCGAACGTTTCGCAGTTGGACGGTCCCGGTAACCTTCGGCAAAGCAAAGCCGGAAGGATTCCCCGTCGCGTTTCCCGCCCAAGATCCGGAAATCTGCAAATCCAGCTTGACTCCGCCTTCCGCGCCGGACTTCACTGCCTGCAATCCAAGTAGGTTGGCCATACGCAAGGCGTGCGACACTTCTCCCTCTCCGCGCACCGCGATTCCATAACCGGACCTTCCCACCCACCCGTGCGCTTGCGCCGAAACCGGTCTTCCCAGCGCGAGCGGAAACGGTCCGAACTCGGTGCGCATTTCGCCCCAAGCCGGCAACTCTTCTACGCCCGAATGCCGGAACCCGACATGCTGCAATGGATTGTGAATGCTACTCTGGTCCGAGTTCAACGTAAAAGGCACATTGCCCGGAGCCAATTCCGCTTTGCTATTCGCAGATCGCAGGTGAAGGTTCATGATTTCGCCGTGCCCCTGAAACTGAGGCCCGCTTGGCGACGCCGCAGATTCTTTAATCACGAAGTTCCCTTGCACACTTCCGGCGGCCACAATATCTGGCGGCAAGTCTTTCTTGGCACGCCGAGCCAGTTGCGCCACAGAATTCGCCGGAACGTTTTCCAGGTTCAGCGCCAAATCCAGCACATGCAATCCCGGCTTGCCTGACTCTCCATGCAGTGTGATCATTCCGTTGCCCACGGGCGCGCTGCAGAAGATTTCGCGCATCATGCCTTCCGCGGAACTGTACTTGGCTTCGCAATGTGCCGCCAATCCTAGGCCTTCACTGGTGGAGATGTCATAACGGTGAAAGTCATGAATCGCAGTATCCGAAACCAATTGCATCGCCCCGGGAGTGCCGCTCAGGGTCGTTTCCATCTGAACATCGCCGCGCCAACCCAGGTCATTCCCTGACACCAACTTGCTGAGTTGCCCCAGCTGCGCATGGTCCCACGCGACCGTGAACTGCAGCGGCGTTTCGCGGAGGCTTCCTGCTCTATGCCATGTCCCATTTACTCGCAGCAAGCCAGTGTCGCTCAAGCTCATGTCGGTGCGCAGGGGCTCGGCTTTCAGTCGAACGCCCCACTCATTTTCTGATTCCTGCCACAACGCAAAATCCGCATTCAGCAATGCGTACGGTCTTTTTTCCGGTCCCGTCTTGAAATTGATGCGCCCAGAGCTGGCCTCAATGTAGGGAAAACCCGGACGCGCTTCACCCTTCGATTTCGCGGTGGGCGCCAGAGGCGCGCGGTCTGCGCGTTCCAGAAGAGCCTCAAGGTTCCAGCGGCCATCTTCTCTTCGCACCAGATTCAAACTTGGTTCCGTCAACTCCAGGCGGGAAATATCCAGGCGTCCGCGCACCAGAGATGTCAAACGCACTACCGCAGTCACCTCGGACGCCCGCAACATGGGCTCGGCGCCGAAGGCTGGATCTTCGTAGACGACGACGTTTTCGAGATCGAAGCCAGGCCGGGGAAGAAAGCGCAACTGGACGGATCCTATTGCCACCGGACGTGCCAGCGCCCGGCTGATGGAGTTTTCAATCCGTAGGTTCAGATGAGAAACACCCGGACGCACTAAAAACAGTACGAGCAGAACTGCAACCGCCGCGGCGGCGATGCGCCGTTTGGAAGACAAAACTTTCACTTCACGACCTGCAGCGTGCGCCGCCATCGCGTCTCATCGAAAAAGTGCAACACAACATGCGCCAGAAAGCCGATACGGTCCCCCATATCGGTCTTGCGATACTGGTCGGCAGGAGTCTCAAACGACCAGTAAATGAACATGGGCCGTCCAATAACATTTTCCTGCGGAATGAAGCCCCAGTAGCGGCTGTCCAGGCTCACGTCACGGTTATCACCCATGCCGAAATAATGACCCGGAGGCACCACCAGATCGTCGCCCTGGATGTGCATGGGCAACTCCGGTTCCCAGCAAGGATAGACGTTATAGCTTTCCGACGGCGGCACGGCGGGGAAATTATCGCGATAAGGATTGGGATACATCGCCGAATCCTGCGAATGAATGACGTATGGCTCTTTCAACTCCTCGCCATTGCGGTACACCACGCCATTGCGCAGATGAATACGATCACCGGGCACGCCGATGATCCGCTTCACTACATACAATCCCGGCTCACAAGGTGCCAGAAAAACCACAATGTCCCCGCGCTTCACCTGGCGATAGGGAATCAACGGGCCCACCCAGGGAGTCTTCGGGGCGAACTGAATGCGGTTCACGAATACGTGATCGCCGATCAGCAGCGTGTTTTCCATCGAACTGGACGGAATCTCAAATGCCTGCACGATAAACGTGATGATGAACAGTCCGGTCACCAGGACTGCGGCCAGCGACGAAAGAAATTCCACTGTCGTTTCCCGTGGTTTTTCGTCGACCTCGTTGTTCGCTTTGCTTTCTTTTTTCGCCACCGTGATCAATCCATCCAATCTTGCTCTGCAGCGTTATCTTATCTGCACAAACTTCAATTCACCAATCGCAAGGTGCGATTCCAGCGGGTTATTCGAAGGACGTGCGTAACCGCGTACGCAAAGTGCGTCAGTTTACCCGCCATCGTAACCGGTGTCGCGACCTCGCTATCTGTGTCTTTCACCGACCAGTAAATCAACAGCGGCCTGCCAATAATGTTTGCTTGCGGCACGAAACCCCAGTAGCGACTGTCGTAACTATCGTCCCGGTTGTCGCCCATCACAAAATAATGTCCCTGGGGAACAATCAGCTGCCCATCCTCGACCAATTTACCCAACTGCACCCACCATTCCGGAGTCTCGCCCGCCGCCACGTCGAGGCGCGGAAAATTATCGCGGAACAAATCGTTTGCTGACCGGCTGAACTGTACGTACGGCTCCTTCAGCGCCACTCCATTTACGAAGACTCGCTTATTGATCAATCGTACCCGGTCTCCCGGCACGCCTATCACTCGCTTCACGAAATGTTGTGAGGGATTCACCGGATAATGAAATACGACGATATCTCCGCGTTGCACGTGGCGATACGGCATCAGATGGTCCCCCACACTTCCTGCGCCGTAACACAACTTGTTCACCAGGAGATAATCGCCGACCAGAAGCGTGTTCTCCATGGAAGGAGACGGAATCTGAAATGCTTGCACTACAAATGTGATCACAAACACCGCAATGACCACAGTTCCCAGCAAAGACTGCATAGAACCAACCACTCCCGAACGCCGCCCCCAGGCTGCTCCGTGATCTCCCGGCGGCTGGCCAGGCAAGGGCCGACTCGACAACGAATCCACCGCCGCCTGATCACCAGGCAAAACCACCGGCAAAGGATCCGATGATTGTTCACCCGAGGAACGCTCACTCGAGTACTGGCCGTGCGGTTCCGATAAACGACTTGGGGAATTCATTGACTCCACATACATCCCGATACTTTAATGCTGCTCCGCTGATCGCGATCCTCGCGCTAGTCTGGCTCCCGCAGATTGCTGCCGCGAAGATAAATAGGATAACAACTGCCGCGCCGCGTCTTGCTCCGCCGTCTTCTTAGTCGAACCTTGCGCGCGCCCCACGAATTCGGCGCCCCCATCGCCTTTCGCATGCAGACGGACTTCCACCGTAAACGTCTTCCGATGTTCCGGCCCCGCTTCCTCCACCAGAACATAAGAAGGTTGCGCCATCCCCAAGCCTTGCAAGGTCTCCTGCAGGGCCGACTTAAAATCGGTCATCGGCAGCGCGCCCCCCTGTCGCTCCATGCGCTCCAGTTCAGGGGCCAGAATCTCCCGCAAAATAAATTCTCGAACCGGCGGCATTCCTCCATCCAGGTAGATCGCGGCCAGAATGGCTTCCAGGGCATCCACCAGCAGCGCCGTCTTGCCGCGTCCGCCGCTCTTCTCCTCGCCGCGTCCCAGGCGGAGATAGTGACCCAATTCAAGCTGTTGCGCCACCTGGATCAGATGCCGTTCACTCACGAGATGAGCACGCAGCTTCGAGAGTTCTCCTTCACGAAACTGCGGAAACCGCTGGAACAATTCTTCACTGGTTACCAGCGCTAGAATCGCGTCGCCCAAAAATTCGAGCTGTTCGTTGTCATTGACTCTGAATTTATTCTCGCCCGCTTGCTGCGACTCCCGCTCCCGCGCCTGCGAGCTGTGCGTAATGGCCTGCTCAATCACGCCGCGCCGGTGAAAGTGGTAGCGCAACGTCGTCTCCAGCGCGGCAATTTCCCGTTCCTTCATGAGTGCGCAGCTTGAGCCCGTAAGTTTGAATGCCATCGCGAGCAAAGCGGCTATCCAGCGGGGATCCGGGCGAGCCGCGAAGCGTCGCTTCTTTGCGACGGCGAACACATCGCGTCAGGCTCGCCCTTATTTCGCGGGAGGCTCGCTGATGCCGCCGATGAGCTGAATCAGCCGGTCTTTCTCTTTCCGCGCCGCATCCCCGGCGCTGGTGCCCGGCTTGGTTAGATCCACAGCCTGATTGGCGTATTTCAATGCGTCGGGATATCGATTTTGCATGTCCATCGCGACTGACAGGCGAAATACCGCGACTGGATCCGGTTGCTGGGGAAAAGCATCAATCGACTTCTTCAGATTGGCCTCCGCATTTGCCCAGTCCTTGGCGTTGAAGTCCAGCGTTCCGATAATTTCGTAGGCTTCAGATCGAAGAAAGCCTTTATAGGCATCTACCTTGTCCTGCGGTTGATTCGCGGTGGGGATGTCAGTATCCACCGTGACCAGCGCGCGTTGCGCATCTTTTCTCGCCTCCGCCAACCGCGCATCCTTGTCGACGTCAGTTTCGCGGGTGCGCTCGGCCAGCACCTGGGCCACGCCCAGCAGCGCGTCCGGATCGTCGGGATCAAAGGTCAAAATTTTCTGCGACATAGCCAGCATCTTGTCGCCATTGTTGGTTTGTTGGTAGGAGCGCATTACCGATTTATAAAGCAACGGCCGCAATTCGCTGTCGGGGAACTTTGCCGCAAAATCGTCCGCCGCTTTCTCTTGCGCCGCCGGATCGGTGATCGTAGCAGCCGCTTTGTATGCGTCGAACTCCGGTTGGGTTTTCGCCTGTGGCGGACGTTTTCCCGCCGGCGCCGCCGTTTGTCCCGCCGGCGCAGTCTGTGCTGCCGGCTTGTCCTGCCCAACACCCACGGCCGCGATTCCAAAGACAGCGATAATCGTGATGATTGCTCTGCGCTTCATGCGTTCTCCTTGCACCGCCATGCCTTGACACCTCGAAATTGATCCACTCAGCATTCTAAATGCTCTTGCCATTTTACCTGTGAAGCATTTCTTTATTGAGACTGCGGCTGCGGTTT
>JBAVGI010000250.1:0-15718 GCA_049684755.1 Candidatus Sulfotelmatobacter sp. | reverse complement strand
CCAGTGTCCTCTGCTTGCCGAACGAGTTCATCCTGGCACGACTTTATCTATACTCCCTGTGGAAAGGGAGAACTTAATCAGAGTCTCCCTAATACTCAACATTTACCAGAAATAGTCCGCTCGCCGGCGCCGTCGCTCCGGCAGCCGAGCGGTTGCGGGCGTCCATAACCCGCGCGATGTCCTCAACTCGCAGCGTCCCTTTGCCCACTAGAATAAACGTGCCCACCAGGTTGCGAACCATGTGCTGCAAAAATCCTGATCCACTTACGGTGTAGATGAACTCGTCTTCCTCCCGGCACCAGTTTGAAAGAAAAATGCGCCGCAGATTTGAGACGGGTGCGCCGTCGCGTCCCCGCTCGGGATCGACCGCCGCAAATGAAGTGAAATCGTGCTCGCCTTCAACCAAAGGCGCTGCGCGCACCATCGCTTCCTCAGCCAGAGGGTAGGGATAATGCCAAACATATCGCCCCAGGAATGGCGGACAGATCGCGCCGCGAAAAATCCGATAACGATAGGTCTTGGCCCGTGCCGAATGCCGCGCGTGAAAATCCGGAGCGACTTCCTCCACTTCGAGCACCCGCACGGACGCGGGCAGAACATCATTCAGCGCTTTGACGAAATTCGCTGCCGGCACTGAGGACTCCGTCGTGAACGTCGCCACCTGACCTAATGCGTGCACACCGGCGTCGGTACGACCCGAGCCTTGCGGCGATACCTTTTCGCCGGTGATTCGTCCAATGGCTGAGGCCAGGACTGCTTGGATGGTCGGTAAATCCGGCTGGACCTGCCAGCCAAAGAATTCCGATCCGTCGTAGGAGAGAATCAGCTTGAGATTGCGCATGCTATCTTTCGAGTCCCGAAGCCGGTGCGATTCATCCAAAGCTTTTCTTGGACTTAAATTTCCACGCGTTCGAGGATGTTGGATACTCAGATGATCTTGAAAGGATCGCCAGGACTTTACCAGTTTCCGCCACTGCAAAGCGATCAAAAGGAACTCATCGCATCAGATATACTGTTGGTTTTCATCAACTTTCATCTCGGAGAGAGATGCTCGCGGTTGGCGCAGCAGGGCTGTGCGAACAACAGCGCCGGAGGGCAGGCGCCATTCCGAAGGGATTCAGCGCGTACTTTTCGAAAGCTTCGTTTTTCAGGAACCTCGGCGGCTCCCGTTGCGTACTAAAGTCTGAATAGAGTTTTGTTTGCGCAATCCGGAAGCCTCGCTTTTACACAACGTCTTTTGATTGCAAGGCCATCATGAACGGAGATGAGTAGATGCCATTCGCACGCACAGCTGCAACTATCCGGCGGACCACCACCGCAGTTTTATTGGGAGCAGGGATGATGGCGGGGATCGCCGCTCGAGCGCAGGAACCGCCAACTGCGCCCACTCCGCAGAATAGCCCGGGGACGAGCCGTCTTCCCGTGTTGAACTATTCCCAGCCGGTGTCGCATTTTCCCAATCCTGTCGCGCCCTACACTCCGCGGCATGTGGCTCCGCCCAATCTTGCCAATACCGCGCGCATCGATGCCCTGATGCACGATGGCAAACTCTATCTCTCGCTGAATGATGCTATCGCACTCGCGATCGAGAATAATCTCGACGTTGCGATTGCCCGCTACAACCTGAATATTGCCGACACAGACGTGCTCCGCGCCAACGCTGGCGCGGCAATCCTCGGTGTCAATGCCGGAGTGATACAGAATACTCCTGGGGGTGGCGTCGGCGGCATTGGCGCAACCGCAGGGGCCTCTACTGGCGGCACCAGTCTTGGAGCGGGCGGCATCGGCGCAGGTACGAATGGGCTGGTGAGTTCCACCCTCGGATTAGGACCGCCTCTCAACAGCTTTGACCCGGTCATCACCGGCACGCTGCAAGATGATCACCTGAGCCAGACCGCGACCAGCATCTTTCAGGGTGTTCTTCCCGATACCAGCCTGGTTCAGAACACTGGGACCGTAGACTTCGCTTACAACCAGGCATTCCATTGGGGAATGAATCTTTCGGTAGGCTTTAACAATACACGGCAGACGACGAATAGCTTCTTCTCGAGTGTGAGCCCGGCTTTGAACTCCAACTTCAGAGCTACAATCACGCAGCCTATTCTCCAGGGCCTCGGATTCGCCGCGAATACGCGCTTTATTCGAATCGCTAAGAATAACCGCGAGCTCACTGATGTTGCCTTCCGCTTACAGATCATCGATTCGGTGGATCAGATTGAAAATATTTACTGGGACCTGGTCTACGCCTACGAGAACGCACGCGTGCAGAATGAGTCGCTGTCCTTTGCGCAGAAAACCCTGTCGGATACCAAGAAGCAGGTCGAGATCGGGAGCCTGGCTCCCATTGAAACTGTGCGCGCACAGAGCACTGTGGCACAGGATCAGCAACTCGTGACCACAGCTCAAACCAATCTGCAACTGGAACAACTTTTGATGAAGAATGCCTTGACCCGAAGCTTGAAAGATCCGGTGCTGGCAACCGCCGAGGTCATTCCTACTTCCACTATGGAGATTCCCGCGGAGGAACAAATCGTTCCCACCGAGGACTTGATCAACGAGGCCTTGCGCCATCGGGCCGAACTGGTGGAGACTCGTATCGATTTAAACAGCCGCGACTACAGCAACAAGGCAGTCCGAAGCGCCTTGTTGCCCACGCTCAACCTTTTCGCCTACTACGAAGGAGCGGGCGTGGGCGGGAATCAGAATCCGGCCAACGTTTGCTCGAACCCGAGGACGGAGTTGCAGCAGGCATTCGGCTGCGCCCAGCCAGGTCCCCTGAGTGCGTCGAACCCCGAGCCGACCTTTCCCACCACCCCCATCGGGCCCACGCTGAACCAATTGGTGAATTCCACGAACCCGGACAAGGGGATCGGCCTCTCACTGAACATCCCGCTGCGCAACCGCGCCGCGCAGGCAGTTCAGGTCCGCTCGGAACTGGAATATCGCCAAGCTCAGATGCGCCAGCAGCAGATTGAAAACCAAGTCGGCATAGAAGTACGCAACGCACAATATGCCGTGCAGCAGAACCGTGCCAGCGTGGATTCCGCGAAAGCTGCGCTCGATCTCGCCCGTCAGTCGCTGGACGCGGAGCAGAAGAAATATCAGTTCGGCACTTCCACCACTACTCTGGTTTTGCAGTATGAGAGCCAACTGGCGACGGCTGAGTCCACGCTGGTGAATGCCACCGTCGCGTATGAGAAGTCGCGCATCGAACTGGACCGCGCCACCGGCGACTTGCTCGATCACAACGGCATCAGCGTGGATGACGCGGCCCGCGGGCAGATAACGCATGTGCCTAACGTGCCCTACATTGCGCCGCGCAAGGAATTGCCTTCGGTGGCGCAACCGCTCCCGCAGGCTGCCGCTCCGCAATCGCCTCAGTAAGCGAACTCAAGAAGAAAACAGACGCGGTCGCAAACTGCGCCTGTTTTCTTCTCACAATTCTTTACAATCTGCCAATGTTTCTAAGACTTCGTCCCGCTAAGATGGTGAGAGAGCGGAACCACTTGCGTCATCCAGTTTCCGAAATCATTTTGCCTTTCTATATGCTGCAATACCGTTCTCGCCCAAGGAGACAAACCATGTCTTTGTTTGCGCCTCGATTGATGGAGGAGATCTCGCGTCCTCGCATGCTGCTGACAGTGGTTGTCCTTTTCTACTGCATGCAGTCGCCAGGACCATTATTATCGCTCGCGCAGAATGTGCCATCCGCTCCCGCGCCCCAAGCCGCGCCACCTTCTGCCCCGGCGCCGGCGGTGCATTTGCAGGATTACTCGAAGCCCCGCTCTGCCTTTCCCAATATTCTGCAATCCTACGAAGCGCAACGGATACCGGAACCGGTCTTTGGCAACTCACCCCGCATCGATTCCCTTTTGCGGGACGGGAAAATTTATCTTTCCATCGACGATGCCGTCGCCCTGACGCTGGAAAATAACCTTGATCTTGATATCGCCCGCTATAACCTGAACATTGCCGATACCGATTACCTGCGAGCCAAATCCGGCGCCAATATTCTTGGCGTAAACGCCGGCATCGTGCAGAACACTCCGGGCGGCGGCGTTGGGGGCTTAGGTGGCACCGTGGGCTCCGGCACCGGTGGAACTACCGTCGCGGCCAGCGGAATCGGAACTGGAACCAACGGTTTGGTCAGCTCCACGCTCGGCATCGGCGCTCCGATCACCGCGTTCGATCCTGTCCTGTCGGGCACCTTGCAACTCGACAAGGACGATGCCGAATCGGTCAGCGTATTCAGTCCGATTCCGGTTATTGCCCAGAATACCTATACCTCAAATTTCGCTTACACCCAGGGCTTTGTGTGGGGCACATCGATCAGTGCCGGATTCAATAACACCCACGTCACCACCAACAATCCCACCAGTTTGCTCACTCCAGATTTGAGTTCCAATTTTCAATTTCGGGTGACGCAAAATCTGTTGCAAGGCTTTGGCGCGGGTCCCAACGTGCGCTTCATTCGCATTGCCAAGAACAATCGCGAGATCTCCGACGTCGCCTTCCGCCTGCAAATCATAACCACGGTCGACCAGATTGAAAACATGTATTGGGACCTGGTGTATGCCTACGAGAATGTGCGGGTACAAGAAGAAGCCCTGGCGTACGCCCAGAAGGCTCTGGATGATTCCAAGAGGCAGGCCAAAGTGGGCACTGTGCCGCCGATTCAAGTGGTGAGCGCGCAGAGTACGGTCTCCACCAATGAACAAAATCTGATCCTGGCGCAAAACAATCTGCAACTGCAGGAACTGCTGATGAAGAATGCACTGAGCCGCAGCATTGAAGACCCCATTTTGGCCGAGGCCGATGTGGTTCCAACCTCGGCGATGCAACTACCCGAACAAGAGCCGGTCACTCCCACCCAAGATCTGATCACTCAGGCACTCGATCATCGCGCCGAATTGGTGGAATCGCGCATCGATCTCAACTCCCGCGACCTGAGCAGCAAGGCAGTGCGCAATGCTCTGCTACCCACGCTGGATGCTTTCGCCTATTACGGCGGCTCGGGTGTGGGAGGAGCCATCAATCCACTCGTGCCGGCTTGCTCGCCCACATCGAGCAAGTTCTGCTACACGCAGAGCACGGCTCCGCCGCCATTCCAGAGCGCCACTACAGTGGGCTACGGCACCACTTTGAAGCAAATGGTTAACTCCACCGCTCCGGATAAAGGGGTGGGACTCACGCTGAATATTCCTCTGCGCAATCGGGAAGCACAAGCCAACCAGGTGCGTGCGGAACTGGAATACCGGCAGGCTCAGGTGAGATTGCACCAGTTGGAAAATCAGGTACGCATCGAAGTGCGCAACGCGCAATTTGATGTAAAACAAAACCGTGCTTCCGTGCAGGCCGCCCAGTATGCCGTCGACTTTGCCCGCCAGACGCTCGATGCCGATCAACAGAAACTGAAAGTTGGACTCACCACCACTACCGCGATCCTGCAGGATGCGTCGGTCCTGACCACCTCGGAATCGAATCTGGTCTCAGCCAAGGCTGCTTACGAGAAATCACGCATCGAACTCGATCGTGCCACGGGACTGTTGCTGGATCATTCCAACATTGATGTCGCGGAAGCCACGCGCGGCCAGGTTACGCATCTGCCCAATGTGCCTTACGTTGCTCCGCGTCAGGACTTAAGCCCCAACGCTCAACCAACTCAGCCCCAGGCGCCGCCCTCGTAGTCGCGAGCGTTCGGCAAGTTCCCGGCAAGCGGGAGATACTTCGCCGCCAATTCTCCGTCTGAGGCTCGACGATGTATTCTTCCTGACGTGACTCTGTCCGTCGTCATCATTACGCATAACGAGGAAGCCAATATTGGCCGCACGCTCGAAAGCGTGAGGTCTCTTATCGGCGACGGCAGAGGAGAAGTCATTATCGTCGATTCTGGCTCGACTGATCGCACCTTGGAGATCGCGAAGTCATTTGGCGCGAAAGTTTTTGTCGAGGAATGGAAGGGCTTTGCCGCGCAGAAAAACTCGGCGATTGATAAGGCGACCGGAGATTGGATTCTGAGCCTGGATGCGGATGAGGAAGCGGATCCGGGCCTGATAACGGAGGTTAGCTGGTTGTTGCACGCCATGCCCGACTGGGAAACAAACGGATTTCCCGCGGGCGGTGATCCCCGCTCTTCGGAGCTGCGTGACCGCGGCACTGAATACGGTCTCGACGAGGCCGATCTCAATGGATTCCTAATCCCTCGCAGGAATTTCTTTCTCGGTCGGCGGATGCGGCATGGTGGATTCTGGCCTGACTCGAAGCTGCGTCTCCTCCGAAGGGGAAAGGGGAGATTCCAGGATCGCGCAGTTCACGAGACTGCTCAAGTGGAAGGCGTTACGGGTGCATTGCAACAAGGAACCCTTATTCACCACTCCTACCCCACGCTCTCAGATTACATCGATCACATGAACCGTTACTCATCACTTGGGGCGGAGATGGTAATCGCGAAAAGCAGGGGCAAGGTCCGGTTCAGTGTCGTCAACATCGTGCTCCGTCCGCTGGCGACATTCATCTACAACTATTTTTTTCGCCTTGGTTTTCTCGACGGACGCGAAGGCTTGTTGTTGCATCTCTACCACGCGGTCTACGTATCATGGAAATACGCCAAGGCTTGGGAACTCACTCGCAATCCATCGCCACTCGCTCGTAACCGACCGGTCGTTTGATCCTACCCAAGCGCCTTGCTCCGAAACGCTGGCTTCCCTATGATCGAAGCAGACTGGGGTTCGTATGGAAAAGAAATCGTCTAAGCCGCAGGTTGCTGAAAACCCGATTGCTGACGTCTTTGAAAACCGCCGTCCCTCCGCCGCCGAGAAGAGTTGGGCAGAACAAACACTTGCCCCCACCATGGAGAAGGCTCCCGAGCGGCCGATTGGCGCACCGACTGGCGTAAACCTGGACGAGCATGGGCACGCGCGGTTTACCACAATCTCAGGCGTGCCGATTCGCCGTCTTTATACGCCAGCCGATCTCCCTGAAGACTGGAGCGAAGAAAAATATCTCGGCTATCCCGGCCAGCCTCCCTACACGCGCGGCATTCATGCCACGGGATATCGCGGCAAACTTTTTACCATGCGGCAATTCTCCGGCTTCGCCTCTCCCGAAGAGACGAATCAACGCTACAAGTATTTGCTCGAGCATGGCGGAGGCGGCCTTTCCGTAGCCTTCGATTTGCCCACGCTAATGGGCTACGACTCCGATCATCCAGCGAGCGAGGGAGAAGTAGGAAAGTGCGGCGTCGCCATCGATTCGCTCGAAGACATGGAGATTTTATTCAGCGGCATCGATCTGGAAAAAACGACTGTATCGATGACCATCAATTCACCCGCATCGGTTTTATGGGCAATGTATTTGGTCGTCGCCGAGAAACAGGGCGCGGACTGGAAAAAAATTTCCGGCACAATTCAAAATGACATTCTGAAGGAATACATTGCGCAGAAGGAATATATCTTTCCTCCGGCGCCGTCGATGCGTTTGGTCATCGATACGTTTGAGTTCGGGTCAAAGTTCACGCCGCGCTTCAACACCATTTCGATCAGCGGATATCACATCCGCGAAGCCGGTTCTACCGCACTGCAGGAACTCGCCTTTACGCTGTACGACGGCGTGGAATATGTGGAGTGGGCGCGTCGGCGCGGGCTTGACGTGGACGACTTTGGCCCGCGTCTGAGTTTTTTCTTCAACGCTCATAACGACTTCTTCGAAGAGATCGCCAAGTACCGGGCCGCCCGCAAAATTTGGGCTCAGGTGATGCGAGATCGCTTCGGAGCGAAGAACGCACGCACCTGGTTGATGCGCTTCCACACGCAAACGGCGGGCGTTTCGCTGCCGGCCCAGCAGCCGATGAACAACATTGCGCGGGTTGCGCTGCAAGCCCTGGCAGCGGTGCTGGGCGGAACTCAGTCGCTGCACTGCGACTCCTACGACGAGGCCCTCGCATTGCCCACTGAAGAAGCCGCCCGGATCGCATTGCGCACACAACAGATCATTGCTTATGAATCCGGTGTGACCCATACTGTCGATCCTCTTGGCGGCTCCTATTTCCTTGAGGCCTTGACTCTTGAAATGGAAAAGGGCGCGCTGGACTACTTCGGCAAACTAGATGCAATGGGCGGCATGGTGAAGGCCATTGAGCGTGGCTACCCGCAAAAGGAAATTGCCGAGGCATCTTATCAGTTTCAGCGAGCCGCTGAAGCCAAAGAGAAGATTATTGTCGGGCTAAATGAATTCGTCGTAGACGAAGAGTCTCCGCACATTCTCTACATCGACGAAAGCGTAGCGCAGCAACAGTCGGCGAAACTGAAGGCGCTCCGGGCGCGGCGGTCGAACAACGAAGTGCAACGCCGTCTCGACGCCCTGAAAAAAGTTGCGGCGAACGAGCCGAGGGTCGGCGCGAACGAAAGCATTTCACCGGCCAATACTATGCCCCACATCATAGATGCAGTGCGCGCCTACGCTACAGTCGGCGAAATCTGCGAAGCTCTGCGTGCTGTGTATGGCACATATACCGAAGTGAGTATCACGTAGAGACGTTGACGGAAAAGGGCCGACCATAAAGACAAGTCGGATTACCGAGAGGCGCCGTCCCGTTTGCTAGCTTCTCCACTTCAATGTAACCGGCCCGGTCATGGGATGCTTCATCTCAGCCCCCGTGCGTTTCGCTTCGAGAAAAGCGGCCTTCAACTGGAAGTACCATTTGGCGGGACGATCGGCGTCGTCGATCAGCATGAGATGCGGATTGTGCTTCAAGCCTTCAGACTGCAGTTCCATGGTGCGGCGATCCTGCTCGACGAATTTCGCGAAGACGAACTTGAGCAACTCGGGGCCAAACGGCATCCAGCGGAAGAGATTCCAGGCGGCGACTACATCGATGCGGCACTGACTGCGCGTAACGGGGGTAACCGTTGTGAGTGATGAGAACCAGTATTTTCCGGCCCGGATAGTTTCCCTGCGCAAATTAGGCAACACGAAATCGATCGTGGTAGTGATCGAATCGGCGGCCGCGTAGAGGCGCAGCAGCTTATAGGGCGCAGAATTCGAGCTGGGAGTGTGCGCGCCCATGCGGAAACCGTTGGGAATGGGCTCGAAGTTTTTTCTCTTTTCGTGGATGCTGCGCCGGCTGCGCCACCACCACGCTTGATGAACGAAGGGCCCATGCGCCGGATCCATCAAGCCTATGATGCCGTGATCGATGCTGACCGGCATATCAGCCGTGAGATAGGCGAGCTTATATTTGCCTTTTTCCAATGTCCCAAATTTTTCTATTTCTGGCGCAGCTTCCGGTGCCTCGTCGCGCTGACTGAATCCCGCGCCCGGGGGCCCGGGATCGGGGATGAAAACCCAGATAAAACCGTCCTGTTCTTCGCACGAATAGCTCCCAGCATAGATGCGATCGACCTTCAGGTTCTGATCGGCGGTAAGCGAAGGGATAAGTTGGCATTGGCCATTGTGCGCATCGAAGGTCCAGCCGTGGTAGGGACATTCGACGTTTTCGCCGTCGAAGTGGCCGCCGTTCAGCGGCATGCCCCGGTGCGGACAGGCGTCGCGCAAGGCGAAGGGGCGGCCCGCACGGTCACGCCCGATGACCAGCGGGATCTCAAGCAGCATGGATTTGTGAAGTTGATTGCGATGTACGCGATCGGCTGGCAGAGCGCGGTACCAGAAGCCGGTGAGCATCAGCGAGTCAGGCGCCTGGCGTTGGGGATAATCGGATTCGGGCATGGGAGAGAATGTCGATTTCTGATTGCTGATTGAAAAACATATGCTAGCATTCGCAGGACTTTCCAGATGGTACCGAATTGCGCGGAGGGACTTCGATGGAATTTTTCGGACATTTCCGCCGTCTCACGCCTCTGCAGCGGAACACTTTCACCGCATGTTTCCTGGGCTGGTCTCTGGACGCTTTTGATTTTTTCATTCTTACCTTCTGCGTCAGCGCCATTGCCACGCAGTTCCAGACCAAGGTTTCAGAGGTTGCAGAGGCGATTTTCCTTACTCTCGCATTTCGTCCGGTGGGCGCGTTTCTTTTCGGAATGATGGCTGACAAATTCGGACGGCGCCCGACCCTGATGGTGGATATCATCGCGTATTCCGTGTTCGAACTGGCATCGGCTTTCGCTCCTTCGCTGAAAGTTTTTCTGATTACGCGGGCATTATTCGGAATCGCCATGGGCGGGGAATGGGGGGTGGGAGCGGCATTGGCCTTCGAAACCTTGCCCGCCGAGGGACGCGGATTCTTTTCTGGACTGTTACAGGAAGGCTACTCTGTGGGCTTTCTGGTTGCGGCTTTGGTCTATGGCATGGCGTTTCGATTTGTAGGCTGGCGCGGAATGTTTGTGATTGGCGCGCTGCCAGCATTTCTGGTGATCTACATTCGTTCGAAAGTGGACGAGTCGCCGGCGTGGCTGCAAGGCCAGGCAAAGAGAGCTCCGCAGAGACGTTTGGGGAAGGACATTCTTACCTACTTTGGCTCGTTTGTTCTTCTAGTCGTGCTGATGTTCGCTTTTAATTCCTTTAGCCACGGCACCCAGGATCTTTATCCAACGTTTCTCACTAAGGGGCATCACCTCGATCCAAAGACGGTGATGTTCATCACAGTCGTGGCGAATATCGGCGCGCTGCTGGGTGGAATTCTGTTTGGAACCTGGTCGGAGCGCATCGGACGACGGAAGGCGATTGTGATTGCCGCGCTCCTGGCGATTCCGGTGATTCCCTTGTGGGCTTATTCGCACACCGTCCCCATGCTCGCGCTGGGCGGATTTCTGATGCAGTTCATGGTGCAGGGCGCATGGGGAGTGATTCCGGCGCATTTGAATGAACTCTCTCCCCCTGAGGTGCGGGGGACGTTCCCTGGGTTCGCCTATCAACTGGGAAATCTGCTCTCCTCGCGCAACGTGGTGATCCAGGCGAGGTTGGCAGAGAACCGTTATCGTGGCATGTATCCGCCAGTTTTGGCCTGGACCGTGGTGATAGTCGCAACGCTGGTGGCGGTGGTCACCTGGAGCGGACGGGAGCGCAGAGGCACAGATATGACCAATACCAATTAGGCCGAATCACGAGTTTCCAGTAATCGCCCACCCGGACGTCAAAGGGAGGAGTACTGGCACGAGAGTTCCATTGTCATGGGTAAACGTGTGTGGTACGGTAGGGAAAATTTCACGCCTTCGTAATTCTTCCAAGGGTTTTTTTACGTTGCGGTTTGCGCGAGTGCGTGTGCAGGAGCAGCGCTACTATGAAAGAAACTATGGATCCAACTCCGGCCAAGGCATTAGCCGACGACGAAAATTTTGCCAATCGCAAGCTGATCCGTCCGGCTTTGCCACGGATCGATCATAACCACGGCAACCATAACCCGAACCATAACTCCAACCACACGCAGATGGCGGAACGCCGGGACCGGCACGAGCGTCCGGAGCGTGCACCGGACCGCGGATACGACCGTGGCGAGCGGGCTGGTGGGGCTGGTGGGGCTGGTGGCGGGCGGAAGACCGCGCCTCCGGAACAGACCAACGCCGAGAATTTTTATTACCAGAAGCAAATGCAATCGCGGACGCCGATGGTGATCGTACTGCGCGACGGCGAGGAAGTGCACGGCATCATCGAGTGGTACGACAAGACCTGCATCAAAGTGATCCGCGAAGATGGCGCACCGAATTTGATGATCTACAAGCCCGCGATTAAATACATGTTCAAAGAAGAAGAGCGCGGGCGATAGGCCTGCGTGAAGCGCGGACCGTCGAGGCGGAAGAGCGAGTTCATTCTGGCTTGAAATTACGGATACTGGTTATCCGATTCCCCGTGCCTTTTCCCTTCGTCCGTTTACGGGAGAGATGCTCCCGTTGACAATCTCCGTTATCTCCCATAGCATCAATCACTTGAAGCATGATTTTCACACTGCATCCGGGAGCCTTGCGTGATTAAGCTCGATATTATCAACGAAGTGGTGGCCAGAACCGGCATTACCAAAACCAAGGCTGAGTTGGCGGTGGAAACCGTATTCGAGAGCATGAAGAATTCGCTGGCTCGCGGCAATCGCATTGAGCTGCGCGGATTTGGCGTGTTCAACGTGCGCCCGCGCAAGACCGGGATTGGGCGCAATCCACGCACCGGGGCCGAGGTCTCGATTCCCCCCGGCAAGGCCGTGCGTTTCAAGCCGGGCAAAGAGCTGCAATCGATTGATTGAGCGCGGGCTTCTAGTTGCTGACTTCCGCTCTTCCGTCTGGCGGCATAATCTCCGTAAAATCATTCGTGAATCTGTGAGCGAAAAGCATGCCTCGCATTTCGTCCGCAATTTTGCCGTCGAGTAGTAGCATCTAAAGGAAAGCCTCGAAGAAATCGCGAGGCCGAAAATCGCATGTCGGAACCAACACCTTCCTCAGTCTCTTCCACTCTCGAATACTACCGGCCGCTGCCGGAGCGAGCTCCGACCCGTCCGAAACCACGCTACTGGCTGCATATACTTTTGTTGCTGGCTACATGTTTCACCACATTGGTAATGGGTGCGCGGATGCAGTACAACTTTAAGCACAATCGCCCAGCGCTCTCGTTCAGCGACGATCCTATCGTCAATACGGCGGGGCAAAGCGAGACCGTTCCTTTTTTTCCAGCGGGATGGGTTCGATCGCATCCAGCGCGTTTGCTGGGCGGCTTACCCTTCATGGCAACGTTGATGCTGTTCTTTCTGGCCCACGAAATGGGCCACTACCTATACTGCCGGCACTATGGAGTGTACGCGACGCTGCCCTTCTTCATTCCAGTGCCAATCGGAGTGGGTACAATGGGCGCGATCATTCTCATCAGGTCACGCATCCGTTCCCGCACCGCTCTGTTCGACATCGGGATTGCCGGACCCATCGCGGGTTTCGCGGTCGCCGTCGTTGCTCTCGTAATTTCGCTGACATGGTCGAAGCCTATGCATTTCGCCCTGGGCCCCGACGACTATCAACTCGGCTATCCGCTGATTTTTCACGTCCTGCATCGACTGCTGACCCTAGCCGGCCTGATTCAAGGTCCGTCCGCCGTTCCACTCGATCGAATGCTCCTCCATCCGACTGCCATCGCGGCCTGGGTGGGAATGCTGGCGACCTCGCTCAACCTGCTGCCTGGCGGGCAACTCGATGGGGGACATATTATTTTTTCGATTGCACCCCGCGCCCACAAGATCGTATCGCGGCTGACCATTCTGATTCTTCTGCCAATGGCTTATTTCCTGTGGTTGGGATGGCTAGTTTGGGCGTTTCTGCTGTGGTTGAGCAGCCTTCGGCATCCGCAAGTGGCAGAGTGGCCCCGAGTTTCAGGCGCGCGAATATGGTTGGCGGGGTTCGCTCTGCTAATGCTCGTGCTTACGATCATCCCGGCGCCCATGGCGCATTCTTCTCTGCGAGAGACGCTTCCGGAACCCCAGATCGTGCGTCAGTGGCTGCGGATTCGGTAAGATCCCGAGTGTCTCGCGAGCCACGCTAGTACCTCACGCAATGAGCGAATCTGAAATATTCCCTTGCGTCTGCTCCTCCCGTATACTCCTTTATTGAATCGATTCAGTGAGCCAAGCACAGGGGACTACCTTGAAAAGGATTCTGGTTCATTTCGCGCTTCTTATCGGATGGTTTTCTTTTTCGAACATCGCATCGGCACAGGTGGTCCAAGTCGATGTCTCGCATCCCACGAATCATTTCGTGCCGAAAGAAACTTTGGGTGCGGGGGTTGACCGCATTGGCGTCGAAGCGATCGACAAAGATCTGTTGCAGCCAACCCTCGAGAAAACGCTGGCTTCAGGCTGGCAGCCAGTCACCTACCGCCAGAACACGGAACTCGCCATCGAGGCGTGGCATTGGAATCCGCAAGGCACATGGAGTAATGGCGCCGCTGCCAACGGCAAAGGATATTTCACCGGCTCGTCGACTCCGACGGAAATGATCCGTTACTCGTACGGGTACGGGCTGCCGCGGCGCGGCACCACGCGCAATGATGGCACCGATAACGTCGGGTTCTCGCGGCTGGACGATGGCGATCTGAACACTTTCTGGAAGAGCAATCCATATCTCACCGAACATTTCACGGGCGAGAGCGATGCGCTGCACCCGCAGTGGGTGGTGATCGATCTGGCGCAAATTCAGCAGGTCGACAGCATTCGTATCGCTTGGGCAGAACCTTACGCTCGACATTATGTGGTGCAGTACTGGACAGGCGAGGATCCCATTAAGGCTGTCACTCGCGGTGTCTGGCAAACGTTTCCGCAAGGGTCGATCACAGATGGTAAGGGCAAGACCGAGACGATTCGCTTGAGCGCCGTTCCCATGCCCGTACGATTCCTGCGAATCTGGATGACCGAATCGTCGAACACTTGCGATGCAGAAGGGCCTACCGATCCGCGTAATTGCGTCGGCTACGCCATTCGCGAACTCTACCTCGGCACCAGCACGGCTGATGGCGCGTTTCACGACGTCATGCGGCATACGCCGGATCAGGAACAGACAACGACCTACAGCTCGTCGGTTGATCCCTGGCATCAGCCCTCCGATCTGGGATCGACCAAGCAAGCGCAGATGGGATTTGACCTCTTTTTTACCAGCGGCGTTACGCGCGGATTGCCGGCGATGATGCCGGTCGCGATGCTGTATGACACTCCCGAAAATGCCGCAGCGGAGATTGCGTATCTGGAAAAGCGCGGCTATCCGATTTCTTACATCGAAATGGGCGAAGAGGCCGATGGGCAGTATATGTCGCCCGAGGATTACGCGGCCCTGTATCTGCAGTGGGCAACCGCGCTGCACCGCGTAGATCCGAAGCTGAAGCTGGGCGGGCCGTCGTTTCAGGGAGTAAATAAAGACATCGAGGTCTGGCCAGACGCGAATGGAAAGGTTTCTTGGACGGCACGGTTCATTGATTATCTCAAGCAACACGGGCGGATGAACGATCTGGCTTTTTTCTCATTCGAGCATTATCCGTTTGATCCCTGCAGGATTCCTTGGGGCATGCTCTATGACGAACCAGAACTGGTGAGCCACATTATGCAGGTATGGCGTGAGGACGGGATTCCGGCCGACATGCCAATGTTCATCACGGAAGGAAATCTCTCTTCTGCCGCCAGTGAGACTTATCAGGATATTTTTTCCGGAGTCTGGCTGGCGGATTATATCGGATCGTTTTTGAATTCCGGCGGCAACGCCGTTTATTTCTTTCATTATTTGCCGCTGCAAATGGAACCGGGATGTAACGGCTCTCCCGGAACCTTCGGAATGTTCACCGTCGATGCCAATTATCAGATTCAGCAACCCCTCGCGCAGTTTTTTGTAGCGCAGTTAATCAATCTGGATTGGGTGCAGGCGGACGGCGGCGAGCATCAGGTCTTTTCCGCAAAGAGCGATGTGCAGGATGGCGCGGATCACGAATTAGTTACGGCGTATGCGGTGAAGCGGCCTGATTCAACATGGGCGCTGATGTTAGTCAATCGAGACCAGCAGAATCCCCATCGGGTTCGGATTTTGTTTGACGGGCCGGCAGAGAAGAGCGTTAGCTTCGCAGGTGCAGTTGAGATTTCAACCTTCGGAAGCCCGCAGTATCAATGGCATTCCGCGCAAACGCGCTTCATGGCACATGCCGAAGCCGGTGCCGAACATACAATCGTCGCAACCAGCAAAGGCTGGGCTGAGCCCGATGGGCCAATTGTTCATACGAAGATGAGCGCAGGGAAAGATACGGTGTACGATCTGCCGGC
>JBAVGI010000249.1:0-13313 GCA_049684755.1 Candidatus Sulfotelmatobacter sp. | reverse complement strand
GTTATTCGACTCGAAAAATTCCTGCACCGTCTTGGCCTCTGCCGCCGTGGGCGCAAAGCGCGCGGCGATGTCGGAACTCTTCAGCCAGTGGCGATAGCTCGACGATTTGGGGTTGTAAAGATCGCTGGCCAGGGCATCCAGCGCAGCCCGGTTGTGCACGTTTAGCCAGATGCTTACCTCAATAGTCTGAGACGGATTTGCAGTGCCCAGGTTTTTGGCCGAGGCAACATATGCTGGCGTGTTGTTTGAGATGAATTGACCATCAGCCGCACGGACTGGAACAACGATCGTCGTCAGCGTCGCAGCTAAAAGAGCAACAAGGCATAGTGAACGGAGCGCTAGACCAACGAGGTTGGATGGCTGCAAAGGAAATGCCTTCTTATCTTCCATCAATCTTTCTCCTTAAAGAGAACGTATTTGGAAACCGGCTGCGAACCGGCTCAAGTCACTGAGGTTGATGTGAACGAATCAGGAGCAGCAATAAAATGTTCCAAAATAATACAGCAGAAAAAGCTCTCTGCCAGCCAACTTTCGTGTATGCTGCAGAAAATTTCTTTGTGGATTGGAAAGTGGCGGCAGGAAGACGCGCGTCATCACCTACCGCATCGCCTACCTGATCGAGCACAGGTTGAGTGATGCCGGAATCCATCCCGGCGACGACTTTCAGGAACAAAGCCGCCGCTGAAATGGGTGAACGCTGGATTCTCAATCCTGGTCAAGACAAGCGCCCGATGCCCTCTCAAAACATGTGGCCGGTACGGCGAGACCTGCCAACTCTTCTTCGATCCAGAAAAATTGCAGAACGAAGTGAAGAACATGGGATTCCACCGCACCGAACTCCTGCAAGGCAAGGAACTCAATGGGCGCGACTTCAAAGACCGCACCGACGAGCTGTTAGTCCGCGGCAGCCGGGGAAATCTGAAGGTTGCGTGGGTGTGAGGAAATGCTACGCCCGAAAAGACGAAGGCCCCGATTGCTCGGGGCCAATCAAATCTGGGCGTCTACAGCACCCTGCGACAATTTCAGTATAGATCGCCCAAAGCCACAGTCAAGTTACTTTTGTAGGGAAGCTGTCCCTGCTTCACTCCCCACAGAACCCGCGCCCCGAAACCGGAGCGTGGACCCGACGGGATTCGAACCCGCATCTGCTACCGTCGCAGGGTGCTGTGTTGCCGTTACACCACGGGCCCGCCTAACACTTTACCCGAGATACGTCCGACGATCAGGGTTGTGGGGCATATATGAGTTGATGGCGTTCCAAAAAGGGACTTGCTACGCACGTCAGCGCCTGCGCGAGTCGGGGATCCATCAGCACCGGCTCCGCTTCACTGGCTATATTCTCCCACCGGGCTTGGACCGGTGCATCTTCTTTTGCCGATTCCCCTGTAAAATTGAGTCATCAGCTCCGGAGCCACTTCCGCATTGTCTTTTCTCGATCAACTCAACCCGCAGCAGCGCGAGGCCGTCGAAACCACCGAAGGTCCGGTGCTGATCCTCGCCGGCGCGGGCAGCGGCAAAACGCGCGTCATCACCTACCGCATCGCGTATCTCATCGAGCGCATGGGAGTGATGCCAGAATCCATTCTGGCGATGACCTTCACCAACAAAGCCGCCGCCGAAATGGGCGAACGCGTCGAAAAACTAGTCGGCGGCCTGAGCATCGCCAAGCCCGTCATCTCGACATTCCATTCTTTCTGCGTGCGTGTTCTTCGCCGGGACATCGAGGCTCTGCAGATTCCTTCCGCCACACCCGGCCAACCGCCTATCGGCCATACGAAGAAGTTTGTCATCTACGACGAAAGCGATATGCAGTCGGTGGTCAAAGGCATCATGAAGCGGCTCGGCCTCGACGACAAACAACTCACGCCGCGCACCGTGCTCTCCAGAATTTCCTGGGCAAAAAATCACATGCTCGATCCCCAGGAACTCTACCTGCAATCGGCCGATCCCAAGACGGAAAAAATCGCGCACTTATTCGAGGAATACCGCAAGGAACTCCGAAAAGCGAATGCCCTCGATTTCGACGACCTCTTGCTCGAAGCCACGCGCCTGCTGAAAACTGCATCGCATGTGCGCGAATATTACAATCGGCGATTTCAATATTTGCTGATCGATGAATATCAGGACACCAACCGCCCGCAATACGAACTCATGCGCATGCTGGCTGGCGAGCGCCACAACGTCTGCGCCGTAGGAGATGAAGACCAGTCGATCTATTCCTGGCGCGGCGCCGATATTCGCAACATTCTCGAGTTCGAAAAAGATTTCCCTGAAGCCAAAATTATTCGCCTCGAACAGAATTACCGCTCCACGCAAAACATTTTGCAAGCGGCATCATCCGTGGTTGCGAATAACATCCGCCGCAAAGGCAAAAATCTTTGGACTTCACGCCAGGGCGGCGCCAAAATCGGCTACTACGAAGCTCCGGACGGCGAAAATGAAGCTCTTTTTGCCGCCGACCACGTCGCGAAATACTTGCGCGAGGCCGCGCAGCGGGGCGAAACTCCGCGCGCCGCTGTGCTTTATCGCACCAATTCGCAATCGCGTCTATTTGAAGAAGCGATGCGCCGCTATGGCCTCAAATACAAAGTGGTCGGAGGATTTTCTTTCTACGAGCGCTCCGAGATCAAGGACATGATCTCGTACCTCAAAGTCATTCAAAATCCGGATGATTCGATATCGCTCCTGCGCGTGGTCAACACACCCACGCGTGGTATCGGCAAAAACACCATCGACACTATGGAGCGTCTGGCTCTCGAAACTGGTTTGTCACTCTGGGGCGCAATGGTGGAAGCGATTCGGCGGCAACTGCTTCCACAGCGAGCCTTGGCCGCATTAAAAAATTTCCGGCAATTGATCCTCGACGCGCAAGCCATGTTGGCAGGAACGTTTGTCGAGCATCTGGAAGAAAGTGCGGAAGAAAAAGAAAGCGTGGACGCCGGTAACTCGTCGGCGCACATGCCGGAAACGTCTTATGCTTTGCATGCGTCTGCGGAGGATTCGCTTCCCGACGACGCAGCTGCCTTCGATCCCAACGAATTCGAAAACACGGCCTTCGACTTCGGCGGCGCATATATAGGCGACGAACCCGAGAGTAGCGCCGGCGCCGCGCCGGCTCAGCTCGAAGATCAATCCAACAGCCTACCCACGGCGGCATCGCCGGCGTCCGCCGATTCATTCCCCGTTCCCACGGTCAGCACTGCCGACATCCTGAAATTCCTGATCGATCGCACTGGATACATCCGGCTTCTCGAAGCCGAAGACACGCCCGAGGCTTTCTCCCGCATCGAAAATTTGCGGGAACTGGTCAACGCCGCGATGGACTCCCGCGACCGCGGCGAGTCGCTCGATGAGTTCCTCGACCACGCCGCCCTCATCAGTGACGCCGACGATTACGACGAGCGCGCGCAAATTACTCTGATGAGCCTGCACGCCGCCAAGGGTCTGGAATTTCCGCTCGTCTTCCTTAGCGGCCTGGAAGAAGGATTGTTCCCGCACTCCCGCACCATGCTGCAGCCCGACGATGTTGAAGAAGAGCGTCGCCTCTGCTACGTCGGCATGACACGTGCCATGGATCAACTCATTCTGACCCGGGCCGTCTACCGCCGCCGCTACGGCACAGATCTGCCCGAAGCCAGCGTCCCCTCGCGCTTTCTGGAAGAAGTCCCCGCTCCGCTGATCGAAGAATTAGGCCGCCGCCGCATGAGAGGTGCCGGAACAGGCACAGGTTATGTGGGGACGGCCGCCCCCGGCCGTCCAGCGGGGCGAAGCCCCGCAGCCCACGATGAAGATGTGCACTACTCCTACGAAGATGAAGACCAAAGCACAGCCTGGCGAGGGTCACATGGGGACAGCCGGCCTCGGCTGTCCAGCGGGGCGAAGCCCCGCAGCGGCCCCACGGCCCCAGCCAAGCCCTACAACTCGATCGAGAACATCGCCGAATTCTTCGCCAGCCGGGGCAAGAAGTTTACAGTCCCGAAAACCGTGGTCGAAGAGCCCACCGGCAAGCGCGGATTCCGTCCCGGCCAGAAAGTACGCCATCCCAAATATGGCGAAGGAACGGTCTACCAGCGTGAAGGAGAAGGCGAAGAAGCCAAGATTACTGTACAATTTCCTCGCTTCGGCTTAAAAAAGCTAGTCGAGAAATACGCTCAACTGGAGCGAGCGTAAGAGCAATTTAATTTCAATACTGATTCAAGAAAGCATTCATGGCAAACACAGCAGAGCTCACAAAAGAAGAACGCAAAAAATCAAAGCGCACCGCCCGCAAGAAGGCGAAAGCGGAGAAGCCTAAGAAGCCCCGCGATTACGCCCGCGGATCGAAGAAGCGCAAAGTGAAGAAGTTGGCTCGCGGCCAGTCGAAACGGTAGGTTGAGCGCTCGGAATTACGGGCATGGGCCGTTTTGCCCATGCCCGACTCCCGCTGTGAGGAGACAACTACCTCTTGTCACAACCGTCTGCGGAACCTACCGCTACCGTTCGCACTTCGGACAATCAGCTTTTCTGCTGCAAGTCGATCGACAAGCTGATCGCAGAATCCGAGGTCCCAGGACAGCGGCTGCAAAAAACCCTTGGCCCCTGGTCTCTCACTGCTCTGGGCATCGGCGCCATTATCGGCTCGGGTATTTTCGTACTCACCGGAACCGCCGCCGCCGGAGAATATTTTCAGGCGCCATCGATTCTTCATGCGCAGGTTCTCGACATTATCGTGAACTTCTTTCGTGGCGGCGGCATGGGCGCCGTGCTCATGCACGGACGTCCGCCCGCCGGACCATCCATCGCCATTTCATTTTTCTTAGTCGCCATGGCATGCAGCTTCGCCGGACTTTGCTATGCCGAACTTGCTTCCATGATTCCCATCGCCGGCAGCGCCTACACATATTCCTACGCCACGCTCGGTGAAATCTTTGCCTGGATCATCGGCTGGGATCTTATCCTCGAATATGTGGTCAGCAACGTGGTGGTCGCGATCGGCTTCTCCGCTTACACCAAGGCTCAACTGGAATCCTTTGGCATCCACTTATCCGATCGATGGTCAACGCCCGTCTGGGAATCAGGACACTGGACAGGTTCCTACTTCAACTTCCCCGCGTTCCTGATCATCTTCATTCTCACCGTGTTGCTGGTCCGTGGTGTGCGCGAATCCGCCGAAGCTAACAACATCATGGTCGCCGTTAAAATCGGCGCCATCCTTGTTTTCCTAGTTGTGGGCGGCGCGCTGGTCAATCCCAGCAACTGGCATCCCTTCGCGCCCTCCGGATTCGGCGGCGTGGTCACCGGAGGCGCCATCGTCTTCTTCACCTACATCGGCTTCGATTCCGTCTCCACCGCCGCCGAGGAGGCGCGCAATCCGCAAAAGGATTTGCCCATCGGCATCATTGCCTCACTCATCGTCTGCACCATCCTCTACGTCGGAGTCTCCATCGTCCTGCTTGGCATGATGAAGTACACCACGTTCGTCACCGGCGAAGCTTCTGATGCTCCCGTCGCCTACGCGCTGAAAGTACTCGGCGCCAGCCGCTGGTCGCGCTCCGTCATCGTGATCGGGGCTCTCACTGGCATGATCTCGTCGCTCCTCGTCTTCCAGTACGGCCAGGCTCGCATCTGGTATGCCATGTCGCGCGACCGCCTTTTTCCCGCGCTGTTTTCCAAAGTGCACGCCAAGTTTAAAACCCCGCACTACTCCACCTGGATCGCGGGGTTCGCCGTCGGCATCCCTGCCGGAATCTTCGCCATCAGTGATGCCGCCGATCTTTCAAACATCGGCACGCTCTTCGCCTTCGTTCTGGTTTCGCTCGGAGTAATCATCCTGCGCCGCACGCAACCCAATCGTCCGCGCATTTTCAAAGTGCCGTTCGTCCCCTGGTTCCCGCTGATCTCGATTATCCTCTGTGGCGGCCTCATGACCGGGCTCACCGTCATCACCTGGGTCCGCTTCGTAGTCTGGCTCGGCCTCGGCCTGCTCATTTACATCTTCTACAGCCGCCACCGCAGCGAGTTCGCGAAGAAGTAGCTTCAGCCATCAGCAAAGACACACTGTCATTCTGAGCGAAGCGGCCCGATGAGCGGCAGCGAATCGGTCTGCGTAGTCGAAGGATCCCTGCACTCGCTTGCGCTGTCGGCGACCCCACGCGGCACTTCCTCGCTGCCGCCATCCCTCGCAAATCTCTCCCCAAGAATCTACAATCATGGAGTGATGTTCTCAGCTCTCGACCGGCCGCCCAGCAGCTTCCTCCGCCAACTGCCCAAGGCGGAACTCCATCTTCACCTCGAAGGCGCAATCGAACCATCTACACTTCTCGAACTTCGCCGGCGCCATGGCGACCTTGTTAATCAAGTCGAGGTCGAGCAACTCTACTTCTACAACGATTTCCCGGGCTTCTTGCTCGCCTTCAAGAACATCACCGAGCACCTGCGCACACCGGAAGATTACGAACTCATCACCTACCGCCTGATGCAGCGCCTGAAGGAAGAAAACGTCCTGCATGCTGAAGTTTATGTTTCGGTTGGAGTCTGCCTCTGGCGCAAACAGGATTTTGCCACCATCTTCGAAGGGCTTGATCGCGGCCGCGCCCGCGGCGCACGCGACTTCGGGATCTCGCTGGTCTGGATCTTCGACGCTGTCCGCCAGTTTGGCGCGGAGGCTGCGCAGAAGGTCTTCGAACTCGCCGTTCGCTATCACGATCGCGAGGTCGTCGGCATTGGCATCGGTGGCGACGAATTGAAGGCCCCGCCCGAACTTTTTCGTGACGCTTATACCTGGGCAGCGGACCACGGCATGCGCCTTACAGCTCACGCCGGCGAGAATGGTCCGCCCGAATCAGTATGGGGCGCGCTGAATCTTCGCGCCGAACGCATCGGCCACGCGCTTACCGCCTTCCACGATCCAGATCTGGTCGAAGAGCTTGCGCAGCGCCAGGTTCCCGTGGAAATCTGCCTGACCAGCAACTTCCGCACCGGCCTTTGCCCTAGTCTCAACGAGCATCCCGTAAAGAGCTATTTCGATCACGGCGTCATGATCACGCTCAACAGCGATGATCCCGCCATGTTCGGCACAACACTGGCGCGCGAATATCAACTTGCGCAAAACACTTTCGGATTCACCGACGAGCACCTGCGGGAACTGGCCCGCAACTCCTTCGAAGCATCGTTCCTGCCCGCGGAAAAGAAGCTGGAGTTTCTGAACCTCTTCGACGCCGCCGCCGCAAGATAAAGTGATTGCCAACGTTCGATTTCCAATTGCCAATTTGAATAAAGGTCTACTGCTTGCGGTCGTATATGAACATACCTGCCGACAAGGTTAGCTTGTAAAATCGGCAATTGGAAATTGGCGATCGGAAATTACAAACCATGCCCCTTCACATCGGCATCGTCGCCTGCAGCACCGAAGGAGCCGCGCTCTGCTACCGCACCATCTCGCTCGAAGGCGCAAAGATGCTCGGCCCTCACGATCATCCCGAAGTTTCGCTGCATTCGCATTCGCTCGCGAAATACATGCAGTGCATCCGCGCCAACGACTCGGCTGGCGTGGCCGAGCTGATGCTCTCTTCCGCCGAAAAGCTCTCCCGTGCCGGCGCCGACTTTCTCATCTGTCCCGATAACACCATCCATCAGGCCTTCGACCTGGTCGAGCACCGCTCGCCGCGTCCCTGGCTGCACATCGCCAGAGAAGTTGCGAAAGAGGCGCAGCAGCGCCAATTCAAGCGCCTCGCCGTCCTCGGCACGCGGTATCTGATGGAAGGCCCGGTCTACCGCGATGCCCTGAAAGCCGCCGCCATCGAACACCGCACCCCCGGCCCCGACCAGCGCGAACACCTCAACCAGATCATCATGGACGAACTGGTCAATGCTCAATTCCTGCCCCGCTCCCTCGCCTACTATGTGGAAGTGATCCGCGCCCTGAAAGACGAAGGTTGCGACGCGGTCGTGCTCGGTTGCACCGAAATCCCGCTGCTGGTCACGCCGGAATCATCGCCACTGCCAACCCTGGATTCCACGCGCCTCCTCGCGAAGGCCGCAGTGCGCAAAGCAATAGAAGGCTAGAATCGTGTGCGGAGCACTAAGGCGATTATGTGGCGCGGGCGCCCTCGCCCGCGAACTCTGGCCACGCAGATGATGTATAAAACTCACTTGAATCCATGCTGAAATTCCGCCAACTTCCCGGCCTCTATGCCATCGTGCGCATGGCCCCAACTACGCCTATCCCCAACTGGGCCGCAAGTGCCGAGTTCACTTCCATCACCCGCACCGCCGACGAACTTTCCATCGTCTGCCCGTTAGCAAATCTTCCGGCGGACGTGCAATCCCAACTTCGCTGGATCTGCGTGAAGCTCGAAGGGCCGTTCCCCTTCTCGCAAACCGGAGTCCTGATGTCGTTCATCGCACCGCTTTCTGAGAGTGGCGTGCCTATCTTCGCGATCTCGACTTTCGACACGGATTATGTACTCGTGCCGGAAGAATTCGCCGGACAAGCACTGCAAATGCTAACTAAAGCAGGACACGAACTGATCGATCGCCAGTTCGAGTGATGGCATGAGTTGCGGAAATGACGCGTCCAATCCACACTCGTGCGGGCTCCGTTCACCCTATCAATTACGCCGCACGCTGTCACCACGCCTGACATTGATCCCTCATCCATGCTGTAATAAGGGTGTTCAATTCATGTCCTCAGCACTCACCAGCCTGCGCCGCCGCGCCAAAGCTCTCCACCGCAATCTGCGCGGAGCCGCCATGGCTGCGCGCGCTTTCGCCTCAACCGATCATCCTTTGCTCGCGCACATCATCCCTGTCCGCCGCTGCAACCTGGCTTGCACCTATTGCAACGAGTTCGACGATTTCTCGAAGCCCGTCGACACGGATGAAATGTTTTGTCGGATCGACAAGCTGGGCGCGCTGGGCACAGCCGTAGTCACAATTTCCGGCGGCGAGCCGCTGCTGCATCCCGAACTCGATGACGTCATTCGCCGCATTCGCGCAAACAGCATGATCGCCGGCCTCATCACCAACGGTTATCTCTTGGTCGCGGAACGAATCAAGCGCCTCAACCGTGCCGGTCTCGAGTGGTTGCAAATTTCCATCGACAACGTAAATCCCGACGAAGTTTCGAAAAAGAGCCTGAAAGTTCTCGACAAGAAACTGCAACTACTCGCCGAGCACGCGGATTTTCACGTCAATATAAACTCCGTGGTGGGCAGTGGCATTCATCATCCGCAGGACGCGCTCACCATCGGCAAGCGCGCGCTCGAACTCGGCTTCACCTCAACCATCGGCATCATTCACGATGGCAGCGGCCAACTGCAGCCGCTGGGCGAAGAAGAACGCCGCATCTATGAGGAAATGAAATCCTGGGAGAAGAGCAGTTTCACCCGCATCAACGCCTTCCAGGACAATATCGCTCGGGGCCTGCCCAACGAGTGGCGCTGCCGCGCCGGCGCGCGCTACCTCTACATTTGCGAAGATGGATTAGTCCACTACTGCTCGCAACAACGAGGCTATCCCGGCGTGCCCCTCGCAACCTACAGCCGCGACGATATGCGCCGAGAATATCTCACGGAAAAAAGCTGCGCACCGCATTGCACGGTTTCGTGCGTGCACCAGGTTTCGATATTCGACGGCTGGCGCGTGCCGCAGCATCCCGCAGCGCCGACTCTTGCCGGAACATCAGCTGCAGAACTCGTGCAGATCAAGTAATTTGATTTGAAAGGGCACGACTTTTAGCCGCGCCGTCCTTCCAACATTCAACAATTGAGCTTTCCTTCTGAGGGATCACTTTTTCGGCTGCGCGCTCGGCGGCAGAATCCCATTCAAGCGCAGGTACTGCGCGGCCGCGGCGTAGTGATCCGCCCATCCGCTCGCCAGACCCAGCGCGGCCATGGCGCGCGGAAACTGATGTCCGCCAAAAAGTTCAACGCTGTCACCCAGTTTCGAATCGTCCATCTTTCCCAGCGCTTCGCTGCAAAAGTCGAACGAAGCTGTAGCCGCTGCCAGCAACTTGTCCTTGGAATCCGTCTCTTTCACTTCCTCGGCTTTTGGCGCGGGAACGTCTGCGGCCTTGGAACATCCGCCATTGTTGGATCCGATAATATGGACGACCAAGTGGGCAAAAGTCATCTGATCGGGCGTAGGTTTGTAATTGAACTTGTCGGCGGGCATGGATGAGATTGCGCCGAGAATATTTTTTTGCGAGCGCGGCAGTAGCATGCGCAGGGAAGCGGTGACGGGATCCTTTACCGGGGCGGCGGTTGAGGCCGGAGCCGCCGGCGCTTGAGCAAAGCCGAATACGCTACATGCAAAAACAAAGATGCACAAAAACGAGAATGTCGATTTCATGGGATATCTCCTGGGACTTCCAGCATACCGCAAATTATATTTCGATTAAGAGAACGCCGCTCCGGCAGCCGCCCCCGCGACAGTGAAAAACGCCCACCATCCGAACACAACCGCGTAGGCCGTGCCGCTTTTCACTTTGCTCACACAAGTGAAGCCAATGGCAGTGAGCACGAGCGTCCAGATCATGAAGATGTCGAGAGCCGATGCCAGGTTGTAGAGAAGAACATTGCCTGCGGGACTTATAAAATAGCCGGGATTGCTGGCCACCGGATTCTGGAAGGAAAACGAATCCGGGCTGATTCCCGCGACCACGGAGAGCGTGGCCAGCACTGACTTCAGCATGAGAGGAAGCGCGGCATAAATCACAATGGCGAGCGAGACTTTAAACGAAACGTCGGCCCCCGCCGCGAGTTTGAAAGTGGCGAAAAGCGCGGTCGCAATGATCAGCCAGAAAATGAGCGTGATCACCGGGAAAGTGTAGGAGATAACCTGCGTGACCTTGGCCCCGTTTTGCATGCGTTCTTCGCGCTGATCCGGCGGCATCTGTTCCAGGCGCGCTTGCGCTTTCGGCTGCGATTGCATCTGGTTCTCCATGATCTTGCGAAAACCAATTTTCTGCCCGGCGGTGTAAACAAATAACACCGATATCACGATCATCAGCAAGAACGGCGCCCACCAACTCGCATTACGCCGAAGATCGGTGAAGGTCTTGGATGGCGCGATAAAAGTGTCGACGATCCGCGCCGCTTCGGAAAGCGGCGCCGTCATGGGCACGGGCGCGGGTGCGGACAAAGGCGGGAGCGGAGCTGTGGCCATTTTGTGCCTCCTGAGAAACGCGAAGGAATTTTATCCCCGAGGCATCGGCGAAACAAGCGCGTTTAAGATAATTCCATGCAAAATGTGACGCCGGTTGCGATGGCCGCCCTCGGACTGGAACTGGCACCAGCCGTCTTATTCGGCTGCGCCGGCGAGCGGGTGGCAAGCGCTATGCAACGTTGGCCGGTAGCTTTGCGCCTGAGTCTCGCCGCGTTGCTGGTCGTGCCCTATGCGATGGTTGCCATCTCTGCGCACACATTCGAGTGGACGTGGTTCGCGCTCTACATGTTTTTGCCAGTAGCGATCGCTGGGCTACTCCTGCGAGCCGCGGCTGCCGACCCCGCGCAGCGCGGCGACTGGCGCGACGTCTTCATCCTGCTGGTGCTGGGCCTAGCCGTCGATTTGCGATGGTTCGACAGCGCGTGGCCGGCCGGGCTGCGAGCCTTGAATGAATTATTTTTGGTCGATGCCGGCCTGTACGGGTTTCAGGCAATCCGGCAGTTGCGTGGAGTCGGCTTCGATTTCCATTTGCATTGGAGCGACTGGAAAGCCGGCTTGCGAGAACTGATTTTCTTCACTCCCATCGTTATCGTACTCGGCTTGGCTCTGGGCTTTATTCATCCTCATCGCAACCTGCCGGGAATCGGCAACGCACTTGTGCGGTGGGTTTTGATATTTTTCTTTACCGCTGTGCCCGAGGAACTTTTCTTTCGCGGCTGGCTGCAAAATCTTTTAGAGAGACGCCTCGGACGCCGCGCGGCGCTGATGATCGCGTCAATTCTCTTCGGCCTCTCGCACTTCAATAAACGGTCAGCCCATTTCAATTGGCGTTATGTGTTGCTGGCAACCATTGCAGGCATTTTCTACGGACGCGCCTGGCGCGAGCAGCGCCGCATCCCAGCTTCCACGATCACTCATGCCAGCGTCGATTGGCTCTGGGGATTGTGGTTCTGACCACTCGAACGTCAACAATCATTGCCGCCCCAAAAAGCGGATGCGTCCAGTAAAAGCCCGGCCGTTACCATCGATAAAAGTCGGAACTGGATGCATCGGATCGAGTACGGCATTCGCCAATATGTAGTTCGCGTGGTTGGTGAAATTGTCGAAGCCGCCGCGCAGCGCCCAATAACGGCCGAACATATGAAACCGCTTTTCGAATTGCAGATTCACCGTGTAATACATGGGAAGACGAAAGGTTCCCGGAGGATCGCCAGGATAAATCCGGCCCTGGTCGGTGGTGGCGTTGAATGGCAGACCGGTGCGGATTTCCGTGGAATAAACCAGATCCACTTTATGCAGAACCGGCAGTTTGAAAAACGGCAGCACGCCATAGCCGACGAAACGGTTTGGCGTATCCCACGGGTAAGGTCCGGGCAACTGCGGGCTCAATAACGGAATATCCAGGCTAAAATCAAAGACCTGATTGGTATGCGCACGGGAGCGTGTGTAAGCGCCGAAAATTTCGTAGTACTGCCGAAAGCGGTGCCGGGCGCTGATCTCAAAGGCATCGTAGCGATCGTCGCGCCCGTTCTCGAGAAAGTAGTTGCCATCCACCGCTCCGTTCAGCGTGTTGTAAGCGAAGCCATGCACGCCGCGTTTCTCGATGAACTCCAGCTTCAGAAAGATGGCGTCCGGCAGTTTCTTTTCCAGGCCAACACTCCAGTTCAAATACCGCGGCGCGTCGAGCGTATTGCGGTTCGCTTCGAATGTAGTCGGCACCGGTACGGGAGCGCTCGTGGGATTTCCATTCGCATCTGTCGGCTCCCCAGTCGGATTAAAAAAATAATCGACCCTCGTCCCCTCGAAAGGCTGGTGGAGAAGACCCATGTTGGTTGTGTCATAGACGATCCCAATTCCGGCCGAGAGTTTGGTATTCCCTTCATCGTCGAGAATGTAAGTTCCGGCGAGCCGCGGCGAGAACAATGGCGTCCGCACGATCTGATCCCAATCCCAGCGTAAGCCCGGCTCGATGAGTAACCGGTTTGTGATCAGCCATCGATCCTCGGCATAGGCGGTAGCCTCGGAGTTGTAGATCGTCGAGTAGTTTCCCCCGGAAAACACCGAATAGCGCGAGCAGGTAATCGAAGGCGCTAGAGGCACGCCATTCGCATCCGTAGGGCAGGACTGGAATGGCTCATTCGGCTGCAGATACGAAATCGGCTGACGCA
>JBAVGI010000248.1:0-5262 GCA_049684755.1 Candidatus Sulfotelmatobacter sp. | reverse complement strand
GGCAGATGAATCGAAGTTGTCTAGCTCGATTGAAGCTGCTATCGTTCGCGAACATGCGATTGTTGGGCTACAACGGATTGCTTCGCATACCTACGACCCAGGAACTGGTACCCAAAAGAAAGCATGCGCTTAAACCCCTGCCTTAGCACAAGCGCAAACCACGCCGATCTTCCGATCGAACTGCGGCCGGCAGTTTTCCACATGGCAGATAATAGTTGCAGCCTCTCCCGGTGAGTTAAATGAATTCTGACTCCGCTTTCGGCAACTGTCGTGTACATTCGTCGCTCCAGGTAAGCGGACCGAAAATCCTTGCGCAGCGATGCCGCGAAAGACAGAGGAATAGAATGTTCGACAATTGCGTCGGAAGCAAATAGCGGCAGCTCACCCGCTTCCATCAAACTGGCTAGCAAGAGAGTATCTTCGCCTCGCATAGCGCTGGGATCAAAAACGCCAATCTCAATATTCGCCCTCATGCGTCGAATGGCGAATCCAGCGGTGTTTAAATATCGAATCCTCCCATCGGGCTGAAGCATGTGATCCTGAAAATTTATCAGTCTAAGTTCCTCTGCCCGCCCCATCAGACTGGAGCAATCTCCAGTAAGTCGCAGCTGAAAGCTGTCGTGCTGCGGCGACTGCGCGATGGTTGAACTGAGGGCTGCCAGGCAGTTGTTCTCGAGCCTGCTGTCAGCGTCCACAAACAGCAGCACGGCGCCCCCCGAAGCCCGAATCCCACGATTTCTGGACGCCGCAATTCCTGCGTGGGGTTGGCGAATCAGCGTCAACGGGTAATCCTGTTTGAAGCTGGCAACAGATTCCGGAGCAGTTTCGGTGCTGCCGTCGTCGACAATGATAACTTCGAAGCTTGGCGCCGTGGTTTGTGATGCTAACGATTTCAGGCATCCAACGAGCATTGCCCAGTCGTTGTACACTGCGACAATAACGCTCAATAGAGGCGCCTGACTCGAAACGTCGCAAGTCTGCACCATGGGATCTTGCGTTCTCTGCGAACACGTCACAGGATGTAGGATTTCACAGTCAGAACGGAAACTAAAGGTGACGCGCATTACCATAGTCACCCAGATCGAATCTACTGGTGAGGCGAAGAGGCTCCCGCTTACGGGACCTGCACGTCTGCAACGATGTTGGAGTAACCACTTTCTTCGTTGCTGGAGTTCACAGCCGTAGTGGCATAGCAATAGTTCATACCATCGGCTACCGAAGCGTCGACATAAGCGGTAGCCGTATTCAACGATCCATTGATCTTTGAATAGCTCCCGCACGAACTGGCATAAGGAGCGCGATAGACGTTGTATCCCGCGATGTTCGGAGAAGAGCTGGCGTTCCAGGATAGGCTTACCAAATGTGTCGAGGCGGCCGTACCCGTTCCAGTGGCAGACTCCGTGGTTGTAGAAGGCTGAGCGTTGCTGGTGAAGGTAAGGGTTGCGCTGGCTGCACCGGCAACTTGCGGGCTGAATGTCAACGTGAATGGCACGCTTTGCCCGGAAGGAATGGTCACTGGCAGCGATAAACCGCCGATTGTAAATCGGGAGTTGTTTGAAGTCGCGGCCGTTACAGTTACGTCCGCTCCGCTGGCATTAAGAGATCCCGCCGCGCTGCCGCTGCTCCCAGTGACGACCTCGCCGGCAGCCAACGTCGCCGGGGTTGCCGTCAACTGCGCAGCATTCGACGTTCCAGACGTTCCGGATGTTCCTGACGCCGCGGCTTTAGCGGAACTAAACCCCTGGCACCCCAGAGTCGTTCCAAGGCAGAGAAGAGTGAGTCCCAAGGTAG
The DNA here is from genome assembly GCA_049684755.1 of Candidatus Sulfotelmatobacter sp. Classification (GTDB taxonomy): domain Bacteria; phylum Acidobacteriota; class Terriglobia; order Terriglobales; family Acidobacteriaceae; genus Sulfotelmatobacter. The sequence goes on along the minus strand of JBAVGI010000248.1, from coordinate 3,471 downwards.
CAATCCAGAGGCTGTTTGCGTAACGACGAGGCTGAGACCATCTATTCATAATTGCATTCCCGAAAAGCGCCAGGTTCCAGTCTTCGGTTACGGATTTGTATGAACTAAGTTTGGGATACTACGCGGGAATCGAGAAGATTTCGAAGGTTCATACGACGGAAGGGTAACATTTTGTGACGATAGTCACGTTACTCATCGGCGCACGCCACTGGCAATACTCGGTGAGACTTTCAGCTCGGCACCCAACCAGCGAGTTGCGAAATAAAAGCTCCAGCTCGTTCAGTGAATGCTCCGAACCAATTTCGGCCCGGTGCAAAAGATCAGGGTTGAGCGTCCGTGAGCTCAAAATGTTTGCTGTAGGCCTCACGGAGACAGCCGGAAAGAACCGATCCCAGTTTTTCGAATTCGGTCGTGAGCATACTCCAATGATCTCCCGGTATCGTCTCTACTTGAAACTGCGCCGCGAGTTGGGACCACACTGCAGCCGGATTATCCGGGAAACCCGTGCTGATTGCGGGTTTCACGAACATTATTCTGCCAGCATAGTATCGAGGACGATAGTGTTTCAACGCTAGATAAGCAGAGTCGCGCATTCGCTGCATAACGCGGCTCCTCGATTCTAGGTCCTGGCCAACAACGCTTGGGTCAACGCTTTTGGAAGCCTCCGCTTGAGTTGTGCGGACAACTGACGCGCTGGGCGATAAGACCCGACGTTTGGCGAGACGGAAAGACAGCCGCACATTTTGGAGGAGACTGAGTTGATTTCGGTGAGGATAAGAATCCACGAGCGCTAACAGTGCAACGTTCTCTCCGCCAGCAGATAGGCGCTGTGCTATCTCTAGTGCCACCAACCCTCCGAGCGAATAACCGATCAGAAAATACGGACCGTGTGCTTGTACCTGCTTGATTGCTTTGAGATGGAACTGTGCCATGTCCTCGACCGATGCGAGTGGCGCGTCCACCCCGTCAATGCCTTGGGCCTGCATTCCGTAAATCGGATGTGGGGAATCTATTGTCTTCACCAAGCGAAAAAGATCGAACACAGTGTCGCCCAGGCCGTGGGCGATAAAAATGGGAGGTCGGTCGGTTCCGGCCTTCAGCAATAAAAGCGGCGGAACGCGCGGCGGTTGGGGCTGTTCCAAAACTCGTGCGAGGGCCCCAATCGTCGGCGCGGAATAAATTAGCACCGCGGGAAGATGCCGACCGCAGCCTTTAGCGACGTCAGCAAATAGTTGCGCGGCCGATGCAGGGCCACCGCCAAGGTCGAAGAAATTGTCTTGCGTCTGAATCGAGGAGCGCTGCAACACTCTTTGCCAGATGGGAAGCAGAAACTCTACAGCGGAGGTCTTTGTTGTGAATACGGTCATGAATGTGCGAAGGACCAGTAAAGTTCGCGAGCCTTAGTGTAGAGGGGTCCGAACTGCAACGGACGATCGCCGATTCGAGTCACCGGAACCACTTTGGAATAATTTCCACTAGCGAAAATCTCATCTGCCTTTTCGAAATCAGAGTAGGTTAGAGTTTGCTCGACGACCGTCACGCCAGATTCGCGCAACAATCCAATTACCCTCTGCCGAGTGATGCCGGCGAGAAATGTTCCATTTGGTATCGGCGTGAACACCACGCCGTCCTTTGCCAGAAAAACATTGGACGTGGCTAGTTCGGCGACGTTGCCCAGCATGTCGCATACGATCGCATTATCGAAGCCCCGTTCATGCGCCTCGAAAAGGGAACGGGAATTGTTGGGGTAGAGACATCCCGCTTTCGCGTCCACCGGCATAGTCTCAATAGTCGGGCGCCGGTAAGGGGACAAGGTAATAGAGAATCCTTTCGGCATGCGCATGGGCGCCTCGTAAATTGAGAGACACCAGCGAGTGGATTCGGGATCGTGCGCTTGCACCCATGGCCCTTCTTTCTCGGCCCAATACATCGGTCGGATGTACAGTGCGGCGTCCTTATCGAATCGCTTTATTCCTTCGCGGGCGAGTGCCACCCAATTGTCGGCCGCAACTACGGGCTTGAGAAAGAGTTTCTTTGCGGAATCGTTCACCCGGGCACAGTGGAGATCGAGATCGGGCGTGACCCCTTCAAACGCACGAGCGCCATCGAACACCATGGAGCAAAGCCACGCGGAATGCGTTCGCGGTCCCATGATGGGCACATTGCCTTCGTGCCAGTCCTCTTCGAAATAGGTCCAGGTCTTTGACCATCCAGTTCCAAGCGCCATCGATTTCCTCCACCGGTTACTCCATGGTAAGGTATGCCGCCAATTTTGCGGAGTGAATCACTCGTCGCGAATCTTGTTGCACACCGCTTGCTTGTCCCAAAGCGACATCACCTCTGGACGTGCTTCGAGCTCGGCTTGATTCCCACCATCGCCGTCTACCTCACCTCAGGAACGATTTCCGTGGCGGGCCAATGCGATGGCTGGGCATTGAGATTGGGGACGATCGATACTGCGCTGTCGACAGGCTTCACATCCACGTTGAATCCATCCACTTCGACGAGCGGCAGGTCTCCCTGCAGGTCCTTGGTTGCCGCTGCGATCGAGACCGTTGAAGATTCGCCGGGCACGAGGGAAATGTAGTTGTCGGAATAAAACACAGGCAGGACGCGCCGGCCGCTCTTCTTTTGATGAAGCTGCAAATGCGAGAGCAGAGCCACATTGTTTGTGTTGTTGCGCAACGTTACTGTGAGCAGCGTTTTGTCGCCCGCGGCGCGAGAGCTGGCTTCGGCATCAAGTACGACTCTCGGAAGATTCATTAGCCCATCGAACTGATCTTGAGCGACATGCTGCCAGTAGAAATTCGTGGAGAGCAAATTTCCGCTCGCGTCGGTCAGATCCAGCTTGATGAAGTAGAGTGGAGTGATGCGTGCGCTGACGTCAATCTGCGCGGCCTTGATCGTGCTGCTGCCGGGTATCTGCGCAACCGGGTAGCTATTATGCGAATCCAGCGTGCCGTCGAAACGATAGATAAGCACGTTCACATTGACTGCAGTCAATGCATCCGGACGATTGTTGACCACCTCAATGCCGCGGTTTTCTTCATTGAACTGCACATGTATGGTCTCGGCTGCCTTCTTCACTGCGTACAGAGCCGCGTTGGGTTCGAGATCGTAATGGTAGAGTTGCCACACGAAACTGGGTTGCGCCGGGTGACTCATCCACGTAAGTACGCCCGTGGTGGTCTTGAACATTTCGGCGTTTCGTCCTTCGTACATGGCGCGAAATGCTTCGTACGTCGCGAGCTGGCCTTTTTGGACGAAATCGGCAAGATTGCGAATGTGCCCGTAGCGTTCCGCGAGCGAGGTAGGGAACTCGGTTGCCGCGTTGCGCTCCCGATGCCATGTCGTGTTGCGCCCAGTCGTCATTGATCGTCTCCCAATCTTTCTGCGGCATCATGCCCTGGATCGATTCGATCGTAGGGATGGACACTGAACCGGTCTCGGTCTTAAAGCTTTCGTTAAACG
>JBAVGI010000247.1:0-2656 GCA_049684755.1 Candidatus Sulfotelmatobacter sp. | reverse complement strand
CGTTAAGCCCGGCCGAAGCAGCGCATCTCGAACAGCGTCTGGGTGAGAGGATTTCGAGCCTGACGGGGGAGCGGGAGTCAATCATCCGAGATATGCGCAGCCGCCTCGTTGTTGGATTTCCTGGAATGTGCAAAGAAAGAATTGGCCCGTGGAGCCAGGAGCCCGAGGATCAGTTCACGTTAGAGATGCGCAATTGGTTTTCTCGCGCGGAAGGAGGGATTGGCAGCTCGAATTTCGAGAAATTTCTTCAAGACGCGTCCCAACGGGCCCTCTCCGCATGGCTTACTCGGAACCGGGATCAAATCGATCACATTTTAGAGGAGCTGACACAAGAAGACAACAGCGTCGTCGGGACGCTCGCGGCGAGAATCTCGATGATTCCGGTGGATGTGCTCGGTGGAGACAACGAGAGCGGCGGCATATCCGCTTCCCATACGGTCGACACAGGCACGCTCGAGTTCCGCCAGATCGGCATTCCTCTAACACGATTTCGGCACCCATGGTGGTCTGACCTGCTGCCGGCCGGACGCCTGCGGGAGGCCATGGTTCAGAGATGGCTGAGAAGGATTCCTGAATTCGTGCGCATCTACCAAACCGCAGTCCTCTCATTGCTTGAAACGGCCGTTGGTGATTGGACTGATCACCTCGACCGTGAGTTGGTCAACCGGATAGAGAGCATGCGGTTGCAAATATCCAGGCTTCTTCACCGGCAGCCCGAGACCAGGGACCTGCCTGAAATCGAAAGCTGTCTCGATCGCTTGCGGGGACTGGTGAAAGCCGTGGCGCGCATGGGACCTGAAGAGTCCGATGGCTCGCTCCAGGTGGCTCCCCTCGGGATGAGCGGCCGATACGCGGCCTCGACACGCCCCTGCCCGATTTGCGTCCGCATCGAGCGGACACTTTTCGACTTCATGGCCCGACGTCAATATGAATTGAGCGTAGACGAGAGCATACAACGCCAGCACGCTTTGCGATCAGGCTTTTGCCCACTCCATACGTGGCAGTTCGAAGCCGTCGCCTCGCCGCAGGGTATCTGCTCCGCTTATCCGGAGCTGTTAACGCTCTTGGCGAAGAGACTCCGTCTGTTAGCCCAAGATTCGACTTCCGTCGAAGCCATCGAGAACGGCGTGCGATCGTTGCTGCCCAGAGAGACCCAATGCCCCGCATGTCAATTAGCGGCGGCAACAGAAAAAAGCGCGGCGCACGAGCTGCTACGTCAGCTCCGAGAGGACGCGACGCTGACCCAGGGAGTTTGTGCATTCCATCTTCGGTCCATTCTCGGTGCGGGTCCCGACCTGGCGACCGCTGCTCGTCTGCTGATTGAAGAGGCGGTAGCCTTCGAAAGCCTCGCGGAAGACATGCAGAATTACACTCTCAAGCACGACGCTGTCCGTCAACATTTGGCGACAAATGCGGAGCGCCAGGCTGCTCTCTCCGGACTGGCGCGCCTTGTCGGTCGCCGGAATACCGTTGCACCATGGAGAACCGAATGACCTTCTCCCGCGCGGGCGATGCATCTCAGCAAGCGATCGACAGAGCCCAAGCGCTAAGCCATCCATCGAAGCGCGCCAATCCCACGGCTTTCCGTAGTATTCTATTCGACGAATACGAACCTGGCGCGGATATCGAACGGCGTGAAGTTCCCGAGTTCTTCACCGACCTGAATCTCGATCAGATTGTTGCTTCCATTACGGCCGGCCGCGACGAATATAACCTAAAGCCCTTCTTCCACACCCCGTTGAGCCACGTCGAGACGATCAATTATCGCCACGACATACTACGGGACCTCGAGGACCAGGCGGTGTTCGGCCACATCCGGTCGTTCGCCGAAAAAATGCGGACTGTGCGCGGTCATCTCGATCAAGCGCAGAAACTTCACTACAAACGCCAGAAGCAGAGCTGGTTCTTGGACGCGGTGGAGATCTATTGCAAGGCTGTCAGGCGCCTGACCAGCAATCTGGCCGTCGTGGACGTCCGCTCGCGCGGGTTCGTGGCTTTCCGTCAGTTTCTCAAGGATTACACCGAATCCGCCGATTTCACGTCGCTTGCTGCAGACACAGAGAAGCTAAAGACAGACCTTTCCGGCATCAGATATTCGCTGCAGATCCAGGGCAAAAGGATCAGGGTCGGCAAGTATGATTCGGAACCCGACTACGGTACAGATGTGCTGCAGACGTTTGAGAAATTCAAACAGGGAGCTCCGAGGGAGTACCGATTTGATTTTCATTCCACGCCGGACATGAACCATGTTGAAGCTGCAATCCTGGATTTGGTCGCTCTGGTATATTCCGAAGCCTTCTCGTTCTTGGATGAGTACTGCAACCGGCATAGCGGTTATCTCAACACGACAATCGTCACGTTTGACCGGGAAGTGCAGTTCTATGCCGCCTGTCTTGAGTACGCCGACCAGTTCAAGCAGGCGGGCCTGACTTTCTGCTATCCCGCTGTCACCGGACACTCCAAGGAGGTGTACGGCCGCGATGTATTCGATCTCGCTTTGGCAAATAATCTCATCCGCGAAAAGACTCCGGTAGTGACAAACGATTTCTGTCTGAAAGATCCGGAACGTATATTTGTGGTCTCCGGGCCGAACCAGGGAGGAAAAACGACCTTCGCCCGGACGTTTGGACAACTCCACTATCTCGCTAGCATCGGT
>JBAVGI010000246.1:0-1977 GCA_049684755.1 Candidatus Sulfotelmatobacter sp. | reverse complement strand
ATCCAACCATCCAGGTGCTCACGTTTTATCCCGGCGCCAGCCCTTACGTGATGGCAACCACGGTGACGGCGCCGCTGGAGCGACAGTTCGGAGAACTGCAAGGGCTCAGCCAGATGACCTCCACCAGCTCGGGAGGCACGTCAGTCATCGTGCTGCAGTTCAATTTGAGCCTGAACATTGACGTGGCCGAAGAGGAAGTGCAGTCGGCGATCAATGCTTCGCAGAGTTACCTGCCCTCAAACCTGCCGACGCCGCCGGTCTACAGCAAAACGAATCCAGCCGACGCACCAGTGCTCACGCTGGCTATTACTTCCGATTCTATTCCGTTATCGCAAGTGGAGGATTTGGTGGATACGCGGCTGTCGCCGAAGATCTCGCAGCTGAATGGAGTTGGGCTGGTGAGCATCAGCGGAGGCCAGAAACCGGCGGTGCGCATTCGCGCCAATCCGGTCGCACTGTCTTCCTATGGCATCAATCTGGAAGACCTGCGAACCGCACTGGTTCAAGCCAGCGTGAACGCGGCGAAGGGTAATTTCGATGGGCCGCGGCAGGACTACCAGATCGATTCGAACGATCAGCTGATCAGCAGCGCAGACTACCGCAGCGTGGTGGTGGCTTACCGCAATGGCGCGCCCGTCATGCTCACCGACGTCGCGGAAGTGATCGATGGCGTCGAGAATAATTATCAGGCCGCGTGGATGAATCTGACTCCGGCGGTCATCCTGAACATCCAGCGGCAGCCCGGCGCCAATACGATCGACGTCGTCAAAAGCATCAAGAAATTATTGCCGCAGCTCGAAGCCAACCTTCCCGCATCGGTACAGGTGACCGCTCTTACCGATTTGACCACCGCCATCGAGGCCTCGGTATCTGATGTTGAGTTTGAATTGATGCTGACGATCGGGCTGGTGGTGCTGGTGATATTTCTGTTTTTGCGCAGCCTCTACGCAACCATCATTCCCAGCGTGGCGGTACCACTCTCTCTGGTGGGCACGTTCGCCGCCATGTATGCGCTCGGCTACAGCCTGGACAATCTATCACTGATGGCTCTCACCATCTCCACCGGATTTGTGGTGGACGATGCCATCGTGATGATCGAAAACATCTCGCGTTATATCGAAGAAGGCGAAGCGCCCATGGAAGCGGCGCTGAAGGGCGCGGAACAGATTGGCTTCACGATTGTGTCATTGACGGTTTCGCTGATTGCCGTATTGATTCCGCTGCTGTTCATGGGTGATGTGGTCGGCCGGCTTTTCCGCGAGTTTGCCGTCACACTCGCGGTGACGATTGTCATCTCGGCTGTGGTATCGCTGACGCTGACTCCCATGATGGCGGCGCGCATCCTGCGTCACGAGCCCAAGGAGCAGCAGGGGCGCATCTACAAAGCCTCCGAGCGCGTCTTCGAAAGCATGATCGGTTTTTACGGGCGGACTTTGAAGTTCGTGCTGGAGTATCAGACTTTCACTTTATTTGTGGCGCTCGGCACGCTGGTTCTGACCGTGTTTCTTTACATCGTGATCCCCAAGGGATTTTTCCCGGTACAGGATACCGGCGTGATTCAAGGTATTTCGCAGGCTCCGGAGACTATTTCTTTTGCCGCCATGGCGGAGAAGCAACAGGAACTGGCGAAAGTCATTCTGGCGGACCCCGCGGTGGAAAGCCTGTCCTCGTTCATCGGGGCGGATGGAACGAACACGACGCTCAACAGCGGCCGCATGTCGATTAATCTGAAGCCGCTTGCGGATCGCAACATCAGCGCCGCCAACCTGGTGCGCAGACTGCAATCCAGCCTGCAAAAGGTAAACGGAATTACGCTCTACATGCAGCCGGTACAAAACATCACGGTCGACGACCGCGTGAGCCGCACTCAGTATCAATACACGCTGGAAGATCCTGATCCGAACGAACTGAACGATTGGAGTAACCGCTTCGTTGCGAAATTGCAGAGTTTGCCGCAGCTGGAGGACGTGGCAACTG
>JBAVGI010000245.1:0-2030 GCA_049684755.1 Candidatus Sulfotelmatobacter sp. | reverse complement strand
CTTCAATACCGTATCAGATATCCGATCGCTTCCGTACAACATGGGATGCAGAGGGTTTGGCGGCACTGAGGATCTTCTCGATGCCCTTCGTGGGGATATGTGAGCGGCTGAGGCGACTGCGGACGTAGCGCTCGAGAGACCCGTCCGTGAAATACACATAGCACCCCTTCATTCCACGAGTCATCAGAGTGCGGTAGGTATTCTTGATGAGCAGCTTGGCTCTTCGCGCCGCCTCTTCGGGATCGATCTCCAGCAGACGCTTATATCCATTGAGGGATTTGTCATGCTTGGAGCGCATCGCGGGCTGAGCGACTACGCGATTGTCTCGGAAGATGAGATCAGGCCCCACGATCACTCCGATGTATTCCACCTCCAGCCCCTGGCAGGTGTGGATACAGCCGATTTCGCTTGCGGACTCCGGCGCCACCATCCACAAGCCACCGTCTTTCGTCAGGTTCCAGCGCATTGCGAAATGATGCTCAGGAATCACGACGTCCTGATTCGTGGGGTCTTTCTTGCTTCGCCAATCCCAGCAGTATCCGGCGACCATGCGCGCCTTGTTACGGATTTTATTCCGCTCCATGATCTCGCGGCGCAATTGCTCCGGTGAGCTGAATACCCGAAAGCTGAACTCGGTGTCGTCCAGCTTGTCATTGGCGGTGGGACGGAGTCCGAGGGTGTCGTCAAGCCATGCCAGAAAGCCATCCGAACCATTACACCGGAATTGCGACGTCAGGGCGAGCGTGGTGACGGTTGCGCCGGCTTGCCGCGCAAACCGCTCGATCTCGGATCTCTCTCCAATGTCCTTGAAGGTGACGCGCTGATCCTCGTCGAGAAAAAAGACGGCGCACTTTGCCGACCCGATGAGCTCCTGGATCTGGTTGGTGCCGAGATTGCCGTAGATCCCCGATTTTTCGTTCAGACGATGGGCCTCGTCCACAATGAGTGCGTCGAAGGTATTGGCGTGCGTATCCGTGAACGACCCGGATCCGGTAAACAGGTTCGAGATCTGCGACTTTCGATGGGTTCCTGCCAATACGCTCTCGAATACCGCACGCGGCGCGGAGTTCTTGCTGACGTATTTCGCCACCAGGCGACGGCCGGTGAGCGCCACGAGGAGATTGATGGCCACGACGGATTTCCCAGTGCCCGGGCCACCCTCGACGATCACGACCTGCTTCGACTGCTCGCTGGCCACAGCAGCCCGCGATAACGTGGTTTCGTAAACCACCTTCTGATCGTCAACCAGGACGAACTCCGGTCTGCCGGCGAGCATCCCAGCGAGACTCTCGACCAGGCTCTTGGACGGACGGATCCGGCCGTTCTCGATCCGGTACAGCATGGATCGTCCATCGCCGTATCGGACATGCTGCTTGATGAAATGGCGCAGCTTTTCCCGTTCCGCCTCCCCCTTCAGAAAGAGTGGCGCGAGGCTCACATAGTGTTCGTAGAAGCGATCCGAGAGCACGCCGTCATCGATGTAGTTGTGCAAGTAGGCGCAGGGCTGAAGGGCAATGTCATCTTCGTAGACCGCTTCATTGAAGTTCTTGAGGAGCGACGCGTACGACCAAGCCTGGTAGGACGGGTGGCTTACGTCGCGCTCACCGTGGGAGTATCGGGTAGTCACGATGGCATCCCGATCCGTTTTGCGGGCGCTCTGCCACTGCTTCAGCTCGATGATGATCAGCTGTTCGGCGCGCCGGCTGTCCTGGCCCGACAGGATGAAATCGATCCGCTTCGCCGTCTGCGGAATGCCGTATTCGATAGCGACGCCACAGTCTCCGGGAATGCCCTCGTCGTTGAGGACCTTCGCAAGCGCCACGAGGGACTCCTTCCAGGAAAGCACTTCCGAGACTGCCACGGTTCTGCCGGTACGGACTTTGAACGCCTGAAGAATGATGTCTTCAATGTCCTTGGCGAAGGCATCTTTCAGAAATCCCGTCTTGTCATTCTGATAGATGATCACGGCGGGTGCTCACAGATCCGTATACTTCTTGCTGGTACCGCGCGCTTTATGTATGGGATATTTT
>JBAVGI010000244.1:0-1812 GCA_049684755.1 Candidatus Sulfotelmatobacter sp. | reverse complement strand
GTCAATTGCTGCAATCGAAACCGGCAAGCGCCTCCAAAACGCAAGCCGATGCGCTGGGTCGTGAAACGCCCTACGGCACCGTCTTCGGATTTCTGGAAGCGGCGCAATCCGGAAACTACGCGATTGCCGCTCAGTATCTGCAAATGAGTTCGGCACGGCGCCAGGTTGAGGGCGAGGCCCTTGTGCAGAAACTGCAGGCCGTAATGAACGCCGCTTTTGCCGGCAACCTGAAACCGAGCAGAGATCCTGAAGGCGCGCCGCAGGAGGGCGTTTCACCAGACCGGCAAAAACTGGGAACCATGTCGTCCGGCGACGTGGAGGCAGAACTGGAACTGGTTCGTGTCTCCGATCCGAACGGCGGAAAAATCTGGCTTATCGCTTCCGATACTCTGGCGAAAATTCCTGACCTCTATGACCAGGTTGAGGCTCGGCAAGTGGAGACGCGTCTGCCCAAATGGGTGGTGAAGCATCAGTTGGCGGGCATGCCCCTGTGGCAATGGATTGCTTTGTTTCTTCTGATTCCCATCGCCGGGGCGATCGCATGGGTCGTGCTTGCCATTCTGCAAATTCCTATTCGATGGTGGGCTCGAAGGCACGGCCACGCGGAATTGGAATCCAGGTCAGTTTCCAGACCGGCCTGGTTGCTTCTCGGCACTCTGATCCACCGGATTCTTGCCACGTACCTGGACATCCCTTTACTGCAACGTCACTACTACTCGCAGGTTACAGCAGTCGCGGTAATCATCGGTAGCAATTGGATCCTCTGGCGAATCGTGCGATGGTCTATGCGCGGAGTGAGAAACCGCGCTCTCACGCGCGGTCACGAAGGTACGGGTTCGCTCATGTTGCTCGGCGAACGCCTGGTCAAAGCCTTCATCTTTTTGATGGCAGTATTTCTTATCTTCGGGGTGTTGGGGTTCAACTTGAACACCGCACTCGCCGGATTGGGTATTGGAACCCTGGCGGTCGGCTTCGGTGCACAGCAAACGATCGCGAATCTTTTCGGCGGCGTTTCCGTCTTAGGTGATGAAGTAATTCGAGTGGGGGATGTCTGCAAGTTTGGCGATCGTAGCGGAACCGTCGAGGATATTGGCCTGCGCTCCACGCGCGTCCGCACCGATGAGAGGACGCTGCTGGCCATCCCGAATGGAACCGTGGCGACTATAAATGTTGAAAATCTGAGCCGCCGCGACAAAATCCTTTTTAAAACTCTTCTAGGCTTCCACACGGATACGTCAGAGCAACAACTTCACTCCGCGCTCTCCGAAATACGACGCATTTTGAGCGATCATCCCAAGATTGAAACCAGAACAATTCGCGTCCGGCTCACCGAGTTAACAGCAAGTGCTCTTAACGTTGAACTCTTCTGTTACGTAATGACTAGGGAGTACAACGAGTTCGCTGCGGTGCGTGAGGAAGTGTTACTGAACATCATGAACCTGGTAGAAGACTCCGGGACTAGCCTGGCATCCTCATCGCAGACGTTATATCTCGGCCCCGACCCGGCCTCGCCAAAACAGAAGAAAGAGGATGAGAGCAAGGCATCTGCATTTTCAGAAACAAAGCGTGCGCGACTAGATTCGACATTGCTCGACCGCACGCAAGATGACGGAAAGAGTGCCGGAGGTCAAGACTAGACTCTACGGTTTGGCTTTTCGGCAAAGCAAACAAGAAGCAGGCGATGCGTCGGATAGTAGATCACCGCGGGAACAATAATTAGATACGCCAGAAGATATACGGCGCCGGGCACGGCATGCTGTTCACGAAAGAAAAGTCCGCGAGCCCAGTTCACATCGTACTGCGGACGCCAGA
>JBAVGI010000243.1:0-1960 GCA_049684755.1 Candidatus Sulfotelmatobacter sp. | reverse complement strand
GTATCGCCTGGGGAGCGATCGGCGCCGCCATGTCCTGCTACGATTGCGCCCTGCAATATTCCATCCTGCGCAAACAGTGGCGCGACCAGCCCATCGCCTCGCATCAACTCGTACAAGACAAGCTCACCTGGATGATCAGCGAGATCACCAAAGCGCAATTACTCGTACTGCAAGTCGGACGCCTGAAAGATGCCGGCAAGGTAGAGCACCAGCACATCTCGATGGCCAAACGGAACAACGTCTGGATGGCCCTGGAATGCGCCCGTATCTCCCGCGATATCCTCGGCGCCAACGGCGTCGCCGACGATTACCCCATCATGCGCCACATGATGAACCTGGAATCCGTGAAAACGTACGAAGGCACGCACGATGTGCACTCGCTGATCATTGGGCAGAGCGTGACGGGGATTGACGCGTTCTGAGCCGCATTCGCAGGGAAGTTATCAGTAGAAAAAGAGCGTCTCCGTGAATAAGCGCGACGATCTGAACGACGTAATCCGCGAAGAGAGCAGCCGAGGCAGAAAGCGGCCCATCAACACTGCCGCGATCAACGAGAAGACCGAACGAAGAGATGCGGTTCTCCGCATTTTTCGATGCGGTACGCGGCAAGATCTGCGGGCACTTCTGAAGAGTTGGGATTATTCCCAAGAGGAAATCGAAGCCGCACTTATCGAATACGACGCTGCACTCGATCAGCAATCTTCTTAGTTTCAGAATCGGCCTGTGCTCGCTTCTCAGGGGTCATCTTGGCAGCGCGCTCGTTAATATCAGCTGCTATGCGCTGGGCCAACTCCTCAAGCCGATCGTCTTTCGAACGCTTTAGTTTGGCAACGGCCATTGGGTTCCTTTGTCTGGCGGTGATTTTAGCACTCCCATTGTCTCGTGCAGATTAAGATGATGCAAGACTGCCTTTCGTAACCTCACGCCGTCGGTTTGTCCCGTGGCGGCTCGACCGCCATAAACTCCTCCGCGAAGCGACGCGCGTAACTTTCCAGCAACGCCGGCACGCGCCCCGGATCACTCGACCGCAAAACCAGCCCGGCATGATGATGCCTTTTGATCCGCAAAAATATCTCGGGGTCGTTGTACGCGGAAGTGTCCGGGTCTTCCTGCCGCGCTAGCGAAAGTACGACGCCTGCATACTCTTCGCGCACCTCCGGAAGTCTATAGGAACCATCTCCTCCGGCGATTTCAATGCGCGCCCACTCCCGCCAAAGATTGACGCCGGTCGCGGCCTCCACCATCTCGTTGATATAAGCACCACCCACTCGCGCCGCGCACTCCAGAAAATAAAATTCACCATCTTCGTATGCCCGGATAAACTCTGCGTGCGCCACACCTCGCACCAGTCCCAGCGCTGCAATCAACTCCCGATTAATTTCCCGCAGCCCGTTATCTACTTCACTTCCGCGCGGCACCGTATACGTCGTAAAAACTCCTCCGCCTTGCGCCACATTCATGGGCGGCTTGCCGTATTTGCTCACGTTGGCGAAGACCACCTCATTCTCTGAGACAACCGCGTCCACGTGATAAACCTCGCCGGGAACGAACTGTTCCAGCAAATAAGAAGACTGTTTGTCCCCCAATTGTTCCAAGACCGGCCACAGCTCATCCGCCGCGTGAATCTTCCTGATCCCAATGGCCGATGCTTCCTGCCGCGGCTTCAGCACCCAAGGCCCGCGAACATGGTCAAGATAGTAGCGAATATCTTCGTGATGGATGACCGGAACAAAATCCGGCACGCGCACTCCATGATCCAGCGCGCGCATGCGCATAGCCAGCTTGTCGCGAAAATATCGCATGGTCGTCAGGCCCATGCCTGGCCCGCGCAGATGTTCGCGCAAGGTCGAGGCGGCCTCCATATCGAATTCATCCAGCGCCACAATGCGGTCGATTTTCTGCGTGCGCGCCAGGTGCGTGACCGCCTGCACGATATCGGCAAGCGGAAGTTCGTTGGGAA
>JBAVGI010000242.1:0-1813 GCA_049684755.1 Candidatus Sulfotelmatobacter sp. | reverse complement strand
GTCAATTGCTGCAATCGAAACCGGCAAGCGCCTCCAAAACGCAAGCCGATGCGCTGGGTCGTGAAACGCCCTACGGCACCGTCTTCGGATTTCTGGAAGCGGCGCAATCCGGAAACTACGCGATTGCAGCTCAGTATCTGCAAATGAGTTCGGCGCGCCGCCAGACTGAGGGCGAGGCGCTGGCACAGAAGCTGCAGGCGGTAATGAATGCCGCCTTCGCCGGCAACCTGAAACCGAGCAGAGATCCCGAAGGCGCACCACAGGAAGGAGTCTCGCCAGACCGGCAAGAACTGGGGACCATGTCATCCGGCGACGCGGAGGCAGAACTGGAACTGGTTCGCGTCTCCGATCCGAACGCGGGAAGAATCTGGCTCATCGCTTCCGACACCCTGGCGAAAATCCCCGACCTCTACGACCAGGTAGAAGCGCGGCAAGTGGAGACGCGCCTGCCCAAGTGGGTGGTGAGACATCAATTTGCGGGCATGCCTCTTTGGCAATGGTTTGCTTTGTTTCTACTGATTCCAATTGCCGGGGCTCTCGCATGGGTTTTGTTGGTGATTCTGCAAATTCCGATTCGATGGTGGGCGCGCAGGCACGGACACGCCGAATTGGAATCGAGGTCAGTGTCCGGACCGGCCTGGTTGCTTCTCGGCACTCTGATCCACCGGATTCTTGCCACTTACCTGGATATTCCTTTACTGCAGCGTCATTACTACTCGCAGGTTACAGCAGTCGCCGTGATCATTGGCACCAACTGGATCCTATGGCGAGTCGTGCGATGGTCTCTGCGCGGAGTGAGAAACCGCGCTCTCGCTCGCGGCCACGAAGGTACGGGTTCGCTCATGCTGCTCGGCGAACGCCTGGTAAAAGCCTTCATCTTTTTGATGGCGGTATTTCTTATCTTCGGGGTGTTGGGGTTCAACCTGAACACCGCACTGGCCGGACTGGGCATTGGAACCCTGGCGGTTGGCTTCGGCGCGCAGCAGACGATCGCGAATCTTTTCGGCGGCGTTTCCGTGTTGGGCGACGAAGTGATTCGCGTAGGGGATGTCTGCACATTTGGCGATCGCACCGGAACCGTCGAGGATATCGGCCTGCGCTCCACTCGCGTGCGCACCGACGCAAGGACGTTGCTGGCCATCCCCAATGGGACCGTGGCGACGATCAACGTCGAGAATCTGAGCCGCCGCGACAAAATCCTTTTTAAAACCGTTTTAGGCTTCCATACGGATACGTCAGAGCAACAACTTCACTCCGCGCTCTCCGAAATACGGCGCATTTTGAGCGACCATCCCAAGATTGAAACCAGAACCATTCGCGTCCGGCTCACCGAGTTAACCGCCAGCGCGCTCAACGTGGAACTCTTCTGTTACGTAATGACCAGAGAGTTCAACGAATTCGCTGCGGTGCGGGAGGAATTGCTCCTCAGCATTATGAACCTGGTAGAAGACTCCGGGACCAGTCTGGCATCCTCATCGCAAACGTTATATCTCAGCCCTGACCCAGCTTCGCCAAAACAGCAGAAAGCGACCGAGAGCAAAGAAGCTCTGTCATCAGAAACAAACCGCGCGCGATTAGACTCGGCGCTGCATGACCGCTCACAAGACGACGGAAAGAATGCCAAGAGCCAAAGCTAGATTTTACGGTTCGGTTTTTCTGGAAAAGCACAAAAGCAGAAAACGATGAGTCGGATAGTAGATCACCGCGGGAACAATAATTAGATACGCCAGAAGATATACGGCGCCGGGCACGGCATGCTGTTCACGAAAGAAAAGTCCGCGAGCCCAGTTCACATCGTACTGCGGACGCCAGA
>JBAVGI010000241.1:0-20576 GCA_049684755.1 Candidatus Sulfotelmatobacter sp. | reverse complement strand
CTGAAAAGGCTGGCGTCGGCGGTTCAACTCCGTCCCTGGCCACCACATTCTTAAGCACTTAGCAGCAGCCAGAAAACTCAGGTTTGGGTCGCGCGAACTATACGCGAACATCGGTCAGGATGTTCGCCGTGTCGCAGGTCGTTGCTGCTGCCAGCAGCTTCGGTTGCTCCCGCAGTTTCCACATCTCCCGCGCCGTGCTTCCCGTTCGGGCGATGTGCTGCCTTGCGAGCTTCGCATAACGCTCGGTCATCTTGATGTTCGAGTGACCCAGGATTTTCGCAAGCTCGTAGAGATCGCCGCCGTTCATCATGTAGCAGGATGCAAACGTGTGACGCAGATCGTGGAAGCGAAAATCTTCCAGGACAGAATCCATGCGTAATGGTAGTAGGGGGTGCGGACGACAGCACGGGCGATCTCGCCGCCGCCAACACCATGGGCGGTATAGCATCTTATCCCCTTGGCCAGGATGTCGTGGGTGGTTCCAACGCTCTGGGCACTGAGCCTACTCCAGCCCCGCTGCCGGGCTTAGCGGGGTTAGTGGAGTAATTTACGATTCTCCATCAGCACCGGGCGGTTTCCCAAACACGGGGAACATTCCGACATTGACCTTTAATGGTGGAGGGTTCGTCAACGGTCTGGTTCAGGCTACGAATGTCAATGGCGAGCCGGATCCTATAAATCCGATCCCCGGTTGTGATACACACAGTGCGGATTGCGAAATCTTCGGACCAAATGGCATGCTGAATGGCGATCAGTACGACTGCTCTCGCCAAGGTGGAAATAATGCGAACAGCGGACCGCCCAACGTTGGCGAACTCGTCGATCCTGGAGAGGACGGAAGTGATCGGCTCCCGACGACGGAGGCACAGCGACGTGGGCATGAGGCTGGCGATGAGAGAGCTTCTTCGAGGGCAAAAGTTTTGTGAGTGCCGGGGTATTGCTTGCGTCGCACCTTCGTGGGTCGGTATCGCTTGCAGAATAACCATGCGCGAGGCAAAGGCCAAATCAATGGGTAGGGAGATTCGGGGCCTTTTCATTCACCTCCCCGTTGCCTTTGTGGCCGGAACCCGCATCGGTCTCGCGCTCAATGCATTTTTTTTTCGGCCAATGATTTGGGGTTTTCAGGCTTCATCCAAGTCAGTTACCAAACTTAGGGCCTTGCTCGACGATAGAGGTCGAGACGTCGTACTGATTAAGGAAAATCGATAGGCGAAGTGTTTTTTGCGCTATCGCGGGACGAACCCGGGCCAGTAAGGTTCACCCTGGTGGGGCGGGTTCAGGTTGGCCGAGACTTTGCGTTTGAGGCCTGAACAAAAAACCCTCTCCCCGGTAATCGGGAGAGGGTCCGTTGCTTTCGGAAATCTTTTAGTCGTCCAAGTCAGCGGTTGTGGGTGCCGCTTTGTTGAAGTCGCTTGGCGGGCGAACCTTGCTCTCGCCCGGATACGGCCGCGTAAACCCGGTGGACATGTACCAGTTAAAATGGTTGACCGTGTCCGGGTCTTCGGAGTCGGGTTTAGTTAGTTTTCCGGCGAAGATATGCGCCTTCTTCTGGAGCCACGCCTCCCTCAGGGCTTTGACCTTACGGCTGCTCGCTGGGTCGGCTACGCTGGCTGAAACGCCCTCGTCCAGCGGAACCTGGTTCAGCACGTGCGTCCACGGCGCGAAGTTGCCCGCGGGCGGCGTGCCCTTGACGAAAGACGTCCTCATTGGCGATGCCACGAGGTCGAACTGGTTCATGGGCGGCAGACCGAGGATTTGCTCCATGGTCCGAGTCATGTTGACCTGGGTGTAGTAGGTGTGGTCGGTGGGTCCGTTCTGCACCACGTATGGGCTGACGATGTAACCGGGGCTGCGATGACCGTCAACGTGGTCGACGCCGTTCTGCGCGTCGTCCTCCTCAATGAAGATCGCCGACGTGGACCAAACATTGCTGTGGCTGATGTAGTCGATAATCCGCCCAACGGCCAAGTCGTTATCGGCCTGTTCGGCGTCCGGGGTTGGCGGGCCGCCGGTGTGGTCGCACATTACCCACAGGACGCTCAATGTGGGCACGGTACCGTGCGCAACGTCATTCTTGAAATCCTGCACCCAGACATCGACGCGGAACTGATCTGGAATGCCCAGATCGAACTGCGGGAAGTTCTTGATGAGGTGGTTGGACACGGCGGGGAGAGAGGATTGTGCCTGTACTGTGTTCTGATAGTACAGGGTCGTCTCTTTCCCCGCCTCAAAGTTCTGGGCGTCGGTGTAAAACTGGCTCCAGCTCGGTTCGCTGGTCGAGCCAGTCGGTTGCAGGAAAGTATCGTTCTCGACATATTCGCCGTAGATCTTCACCGGCAGACCGGCGGCCGCCGCTTCCGAGAACAGGAAGCCCTTGTTCTGATAGGCGAGTGCATCGCCGGCGTTCCCGCCGGGATAGCTACGAACCCAGTCCGGGGACTGGATATCGTCGGCGTAGGGCGCCATGCCCTCGGTGATCCACTGGTGACCGTCAGCCGATTGCCGACTGGGGTCGTAGAAATTGTCGAAGAGCGGGAATCGCTTTACCAGACGGTGCACGTTCGGCGTGTCCTTGCCACCGAACACTGCCAACGAGGCGTCGCCATCACCGGCGGCGACGTCGCCCAGGACCTGATCATAGGTGCGGTTTTCACGGACGATCAGGAACACGTGCTTGATCAGCGACGGGTCGCCAGTTTTGTTCGGGAGTGCGACCGGCTTGGCCGTCGGGGAGCCACCGGAGGCAGACACGATATTTTGCTTCAGATCCCAGTGGTTGTTCACGAAAACCTGCTCTGTCATGGTGGCCAAGGTCGTACTGTCTGGTACGGGGACGATGCTGACCGTGCCATTGTCCTGGTGGGTGTTGTAGCTGCAGACGCCGTGGTCGCACTCGAACGATTCACGCGCGCCAATGCCCTTATCGTTAGCAACGAGGAGCATGTTAGCGGCCGCGTCCAACACAACCGAACTCGGCGCATACGCTACCGGGATCATGCCGATGACCGGATTGCTCGCGCCCGCGCTTAGGTTGACCACTCCGATCGCGTTGGCATTGTAAAGCGCGACGTAGGCAACACCTGTCTTGCCATTGACGGCGATCGAATTCGGCGCGGCGCCATAGGCCGGTTGGCCTGTGCCGGGCACGCCGATCGGCAGCCCAAGGTTGATTGTCCGCGCCACCTCGTTAGTGGCCGTGTTGATGACCGAGATGGTGTCGCTGTAGGTATTGGCGACCAACAGGGACGGTCCGTAGAACGCCATCCCCGTCGGGTGCAGACCGGTCGAGATGTTGGCGGTCACTTTCATCGAGGCCAGGTCAACCACAGAAACGGTACCGGTGATCGCGGCGCCCACCACCGCATCGGCAACGATTTCAGTGCCGGCAGAATTGATCTGGAAGTCGGACTCCGTAGCGGCCCGGCCACCCTCATTGCTGACGTAGGCGGTCGTGCCGATGCTGTTGATCACGATGCTGTGCGGCGCATTTCCGACTCGGATCTGCGTGCGCTGCTTCGGCGGCTTTACGGTCAGGTCGATCTTGGTGAGCGTATCGTTCTGGTTCAGCAGCGCGTACGCGCTTCTGCCATCACTTGAGATCGCGACGCCGCCAGGATAGGAAGTGCTCGGAGTATAGAACGAGCCGCATGGGTTGGCATAAGCGGCCGGAGGACTGTTCGGGAAGCAGTTGATGAAGGAGTTGTTAGGCGGCACGCTGACTTGGGCGTCGTCTTCCAGCAAGCCCTCGTTCGTAACGTTGGCGACTGTGACATTGCTGCTGTCCTGGCTGAACACCAGGTGCGAGCCGTCCGCCGAATAAGCAATCCCGCTGTAGCTGCCGCTCGGATCCAGTCCTGCGAACGGGATGTAGTTCTGCAGCACAACGCCGGTCTGGGTGTCGAACACTTCGACCGCTCCATTGCCATCGCTCGTCGACGTACCCATGGTGAGCACGGCAGCGGTGTGAGTCTTTAGATTGGGATTCAGTGCGACGGCTTTTGCGCGGACCCGGATGCCGAGGTTGACTTGGGTGCCGGCTGGGTTGATGACTTGTCCAGAACTGACGACCCACGATCCATTCGGCTGCGGGCCAGTGACGTAGGTCGGGTACGGCTTGGACTGCGCCGCGGCGAGCCCCGGAAGGCTCATCCCCGCCGCCAGCACGCCGGTAAGCGGTCGCAGATGGTTGAGTCGAGATTTATTTCGGGACTTATTGCGAACTTTGCTTCTTACCTTATTTCGAGACATGTGCGGTTCTCCTCCTGGGATTTTTTGATCAGGCAACGTTAGTAGCAGGGTTTTCGCAGCGGTGCTCAGCTTCTCCAACAGGGCTTGGCGCAAGCACTCAGTACACCAAGGCCACTACTCTAGTTTTTGAGAAGGGACAGCAGCATGACGCGGGGATTACATTTTTGTAATTTTGGCCTTTGAGGTGAGGCCGGTGCCGGTCGCGGATTGTGCGCGCAGGTCCGCCTAGGGCCGAGTTTTTTTGTGTTGAGTTATGGCGACAGTTTGATCTCTGGGGGCTCTGAGTGTTAATGCCTGTCTTCATAAATCGAGCAGGAACCACAATTAACTTTTGGCTTTGCCCGTTCTGGTGTTCCACGACATCCAACCAAACAGGAGTCCCCCAGCGGCCACAAGGCTGCGTGGAAGAGCAGTCTCCCTGCGGAGAGATTGTGAGCGGAACCATTCCAATACTTCCAGTCAACGTAGTCGTTTAACGTTGTAACAATCCACATCCCGCAACCCCAGTAAAGGACTCGAATTAACAACATGTGCTGAGAAAAAGTGAGGCTTTGTAAGGTGCCTTTATTCTTCCTGAAACCGAGAAACGGTAATCGTACTCCGAACGGACGCACAAGGGCTGCAACCACTGCAAGCCAGAGCAAAAACACTAGCAGGGCGAGAATCGTCTGTATGAAAAATTCAGCCACGGCGAGGACATGATAGCGCGGAAATGGCTAAATCCAGTCTGTAGTTGTCGTAACATCGCCATTACACTCATCTTCCCGCGCGCGCCGTTTTCCCGGTTAGGCAGGCTGCCTCTACCCATCATGATCGGGCCATATGCGCACCAAGTGGCGACCGGCATAGATTCCATCAAACATCGACGAGCGCGCGCAGAGGCCCCAGCCAGGGTTCGTAGCGTCGCCACCGCGCGACGGAGGTGCGATAGATTGGCTGGCGGGTCTGCCACTTGCTGGGGGTCTTCACCGCCCGCGCATTGGATTCGGGGCGCAGACATGCATCGTTCCACGGTAACCCGCAGGCCGCGATGATCCGCCGGATGACTGGTTCGGGCGTGCGGGTCAGGTCCTCGTAATCGACCTCGATGAAACGATCTGCCTGCAGCACGCACCGCCAGTGGTCGATGAGCCGCAGGTAGTCGCGGAAATACGCGACCAGTTCGGTCCCTCCGGTCGGAAACGGCAGGCTCGGATGGAAATGAGTTTGATGGATCGACAACGCGGTGTCGATTGCATCGCGACGGCAATGGATGATGGTCGCGCGCGGGAATGCCAAGTGAATCAGGCCCGCCCAGAGGAAGTTGAACGGCATCTTGTCGGTCACTCGCGCCGCCTTCGGCGAGATCGCGCGCAGCACGCCGAGATGGTCTGCCGCCGCCTTGGCAAAGAACTCCGAGACAACGAACTCCGAGATCTGATTCTCCGCGGGAACGAACGGCGCCTCATTCCCGGCCGCTGCGTTTCGGGCAACACCAGGCCGCTGCCACTCCGCCCCGCGCTGGTTCCAGAAATGCAGCTCGCCGCCAGCTCCGACCTCAGGATGCATGGAGACGATCTGCTCGACCAGGGTTGTGCCGGACCGCGGCATACCGATGATCAGCACTGGCGTCGCATCGCAGCTGCCGAGTTCGGGCGCACGCGCGATCAGTTCGGGTGTGCAGCGGGCAATCAGGCGGTCGATCGCGATGGAGAACGCGGCCGAGTCGAACGAGGCAGAGGCGCGGCGCACGGCGTCTGCGGCGTCGAAATGCTGCATGGCCAAGGCGTAGTCGCCAAGATCCTCCTCCGCCTTGCCAATCGCGAGGTGAAGCCGCAGGCGCTGGCCCGCTTCCAGTCCCGGAGTTTCCAGGGCGGCTTGCATCCCTTGAAGCAGACCGTCGTCATCGCTCGTGACCAGGCGGCAGCGGACCAGATCGTAGTAGCTCCCCGCCAGCAGCGGCGCGATCGCAATGGCGCGTTCGAAGCATGCACGTGCTTCGTCGAAGCGGCCGAACTCAGAGAGCAGATTGCCCAACAATTCATACGCCATGGCGTTCCTCGGATCGGCCACCAGCGTCTCTCGCAATACCTGTTCGGCTTCCTGATTGCGATCTTCGGTGAGCAGCGCTCTTGCCTTGCCAAGGCGGCCGAAGCCGGTCCTACCTCCGGCCGCTGCCGCACGCCTGAAACAACCGATCGCTTCCTCGCGACGGCCCAGTGTGTAGACCAGGGCGCCGGCGCGGAACCACGCCTCGGTCAGGGATGGGAGCAGTTGAGTGGCGCGGTGGTACGCAGCGATTGCTCCGCTCACATCGCCCAATTTCTCGAATGCGATTCCCAGTCGGAAATAAGCGTCGTCATAGCGCGGATTGCTGGCGACGGCCCGCTGCAAAGCCGCAACCGCGTCCGGGAAGCGGCCGACTTCGAGGCAGGCGAGGCCGAGATCGTGCTGAATGCTGGGATTGGATGGCTGCAGCAGCGCTGCGTCGCGCAACGGCGCGATCGCTTCTCCTGTTCGCCCAGCCCTGAGAAAATCAGTGACCAAGGCAAGCAGAGGCGCCACCTGCTGCGACCCTGCCGGGTTAGGAAACTGGGACATGGCACGAACCTGACGTGGAAGCTGTAGCCTGACATCGGAATCGCTAGCGCAAACTGTCGTCCGGCCATGATCCGCCAGCCAGAAGAATTTTGCCATAGACACTTCCGAAGATTCAGCGGAAAACTGGCAATTACATTAAGTGTGAATGTTTTTTCATCGGAAATTAACATCTGATTCAACTTTCCCTAACTATGTGCACGTAAGGTTGCTCGTTCCGCTCCCGCCTGAGGTGACTTAGTCCTTCACTCCGGTGCGGCGAATGCAGTACCGCGATCGACCGGCGACGCTGCGTCGCCATAGCTGTTAATTCTCGACTAGCATTGAGCTTTCGAAACGGAAGCTGGCGATGAGATAGCAGTAGGGTCCAGAACCTCACTTAGATCTGCTGCGCGTGACGATCTGCCCGTCCGAACGACAGACTTGGGTTCCGATCCATATTCTGATAACCAGGTTCTGATAACGGGAATAACGCGCTTTTCGCTACCGGCAAAACTCAAATGAATGGGCAGCCCACACATGAAGATTCACCCGCCGCACAGTTCAATTCCATGAAAATGAACTCGAAAACGTTTCGTCTACTCACCACAGCTCAGAGCCTCCTCTCAACCCGCCGGCTCCTCTCTGGGTTTGTACTAGCCGGCATACTCGCGTGTTTTGTGTGCTCATCGCCCGCGCAGGTGGACCGTGCGGGACTGAATGGCACGGTCACGGATGCTTCCGGCGGTGTTTTACCTCAGGCGCATATCACCGCAGTGCAGAATGCTACGGGACTGCGGCGAGCAACCACGTCCTCTGCAAGAGGAACCTACGATATTTCCGAGCTGCCGGTGGGGGTTTACACCATCACATTTGAGCACGAGGGCTTCAAGACGCTTACGTTCGTAGATGTCGAGCAGGTGATCGGGCGGACCCGCACCCTTGACGCGACTCTTAGCGTGTCTGGCGGTCAGCAACGAGTGGAGGTGTCGGCCAGCTCCGCGCAGCTGGACGAAAATTCTGACGCTCTCGGTACCAACATTAGTAAGCTACAAGCCAAAGAACTGCCGCTTAATGGGCGCAATTGGGCCGCACTCACCGCGCTTCAGCCCAGCGCGGTCGATACCGGTGGCAGTAACCAGCGTTCCATTCGATTCGCCGGCCGAGGGCGTGACGACGACAATTTTACCTATGACGGCATCGACGCCACCAACATCGTCAACCAACCGCAACAACCCTACGTGCGCCTGGCGATTCCTCTTGACACCATTGACGAGTTTCGCGTCGACTCCATGCTCTCCACCGCCGAGGCAGGAGGAACGGGGGGCCCTCAGTTGGCAGTAACTTCGGCCTCCGGTACAAATAGGTGGCACGGCGACGCCTTTGAATTCTTTCGCAATAACGTCTTTGACGCTCGGCAACCCGTTCCTTTTACTACGGCCCCACAGCCGCCCTTTCACCTGAATCAGTTCGGAGCATCCATTGGCGGACCTATCGTGCGCGAAAAGACATTTTTCTTCCTCGCCTACGAGGGTTACCGGCAGGATTGGGGGTTCCCGCTGCTCGGCTACGTTCCCAGCGCCGCGTTCCGAGCACGGGTTGCCGCGGATTCCCCTGTCCTCCTACCAATTCTCAACGCGTATCCGCAAGGCCAAACTCCGACCAGCGATCCGGATGTCAATGAATTTGCCAGCGAAGGCAAGCAAAGGGTCTTTGAAAATTCTGCCATGGTCCGTCTTGACCAGCATTTTTCTGCGACTACAACCGCATTCCTCCGGTTCAACATCGATCGAGCCGTGAATACGCAGCCGCTTGCGAGCTCGGGCAATTACCTTCTGGACCAGCAGCAGCTCACATCTGCTCCCGTGAATGGCGCGATTGAACTCTTGCACATTTTTTCTCCGACCCTGGTAAACGAGTTCAAGTTCGGTTTCAACCGCGGCACCGCCGACACTTTCGATATCAATCAAACAGGAATACCCTACGCAATCGCGGTTTCCGGCTTTACCAGCCTGAACAACAACAAAGTAAGTACCGGCATCGGCAATTCGTTCTCTGAGATCGATAACCTCACGTGGGGGAAAGGCCGGCACACGGTCAAAGCCGGAGTCGAGATTCGGCGCATTCAACTGAACCAAGGAAACACGGAAGCCGGAACCGTCAACTTTGCCTCGACCGCTGCCTTCGATGCCAATCAGGTTAGTACGGCCACACTCAACGGTGCCTTGCCGATCAACGGCCTGCGTAAGACCGGGTTTTACGGCTACGTCCAGGATGAGTTTAAGTTGGTGCCGAACTTCACCTTGAACCTGGGCGCGCGCTACAGCTTCTTCAATCTCTTTCACGAAGTGCAGGGGCGCGCCAATCCCTTCGATTTCGCCACTTGTGGAGCGCAAGGTTTTTGCGGTGTGGGCACGAGCTTCGGTCAGCCGAATTATTACGACATCGATCCGCGCATAGCCTTCGCCTGGGACCCAACCAGCGGCGGGCGCACCGTACTCCGCGCTGGTTTTGGCATCTACCACGAGGACGGCCAGTTGGACGATCAAAATCTTCCTATCAGCAACGAGGTCTATGCCTACTCCCTCTCGAATAAGACTGTTCCGACCCTTAGCTACCCGATCACTCCGTTTCTAAGCAACACTACCGGAATCGTTTCGCCGCGCGACGATGACCGCCGGCGCAAAGATACCTACGTCACGCAGTGGGGTCTATCCGTACAACATATGCTGCCGGCGGATTTCGTCGGGACCGTTTCTTACGTGGGTAGCGAAGGTATCCACTTGCTCACGCTTTCAGAAGTGAACGTCGTCAACCCAGTCACCGGACTCCGTCCTTACCCGGATTTTGGCCAGGTGAGTTGGCGCGGCAACAAAGATAACAGTAGCTATAACGGACTTTCGCTCGCTCTAAAACGTTCTTTCTCTCACGGCTTCCTGTTCTCCGGCAATTACATGTGGTCTCATGAAATTGACGACGGCTCGGACGGCAGCGGCGACGGCGACTCGCTGGTGCCTCAAAATGTTGCGTGCCCCGCATGCGAACGCGCCAGCGGTTTCTGGGATGCTCGCCACGTCTTCAATGCCAACGCCGTGTATCAGTTTCCTTTCGGAGCCGGCAAGCCCTACTTGAACCAGCCGGGGATTGTTAACGGCATTGTCAGTAAGTGGGAACTGACATCCACAGTCGTGGCGCACACGGGATTCCCGATAAACGTTCTGGTCAATCGGTCGTCTTCTCAAACGCTAGACGGCAACACGAACGATCAGCGTCCCGATCTGGTGCCAGGAGTTCCTTTGTACCCGGCTGGTGGCCCGACCATCGCGCAATGGCTCAATCCCGCGGCCTTCGCCGCGCCGGCCAACGACACCTGGGGCGATTCACCCCGCGACGTGGCTCGTGGGCCGGGCGCCTGGCAAATTGACATGGGAATGAGAAAGCACATCCCATTGACCGAACAGTTGCGGCTGGAGTTTCGGGCCGAGTTCTTCAACATTTTCAACCATCCCCAGTACGGATTGCCGAATGCAACGATCTTAATCAGCGGTTTCGGTAGCGTCACAAGTACCGTAAACACTACGACGCCGGTTAGCCCGGTTGGGAGCGGAACTCCGCGCGAGATCCAGTTCGCCTTGCGGTTAGCTTTTTAGTTGCACGAGAGAATCGGGTCTTCAACGATGCTCACCGAGTGGACGACTCTTCGCAGGATATCGTCGATGCGTCTGATCTTCTTTCCGTGATGTTCAGGAGGACGAGTCATGAAAATTCTGGTTATCGAAGATGAGGCCAAGACGGCCAAGTTCCTGCAGAAGGGACTTGCGGAGGCAGGTTTCGTCGTGGATGTCGCGGGCGATGGACTCGATGGCTTGCACCTCGCCCTTGAATTAGAGTTCGATCTCGTCATTCTGGATGTGATGCTCCCAGGGTTAGATGGTTGGCAGGTTCTAACTCGTTTGCGCCTAGAAGGCCGGCGGGCACTGGTACTCTTTCTGACCGCTCGCGACGCCGTACACGAGCGAGTACGGGGGTTTGAGCTAGGCGCGGACGACTATCTGGTGAAGCCGTTCGCCTTCTCCGAATTGCTCGCCCGCGTGCGATCGCTGCTGCGCCGTGGGCTTCCGCGCGCGCAAGAGAGGCTTCGCCTCGCCGATCTTGAAATCGATTTGTTGCGCCAGCGTGCCACCCGGGGGGGCCAACGGCTGGATTTAGCTTTCAAAGAGTTTCTTCTCTTGTCGCTCCTGGCGCGGCGTGCGGGCGAGGTGTTGTCGCGAACCTTGATCGCCGAAGCGGTCTGGGACATGAACTTCGATAGCGACACCAATGTCGTGGACGTCAACGTGCGAAGGCTGCGCAGCAAGATGGACGATCCTTTCCCGCTCAAATTGATCCATACCGTTCGAGGCGCTGGCTATGTCATGGAATCCGACTAGTAGCCTTGCGCCGGTCTTGCGCCTGTGGGGAACCTTGGCCTTCCGGTTAACGGCTGGCTACGCGCTTGCCGGCTTGTTTCTGGTGTTTTCCGCTACCGCCAGTCTTTATTTCGTGCTGGTGAGCGAACTGGAGAAAAGCACCGATTTGTTCCTCGCGGACAAAGTGCACGTGCTAGGCACCATGTTGCGAGAGAGACCCGGCGACTGGGATGCAATGCGGGAGGAAGTTGAGCTGGAATCGGCGGCGCGGCGATACGAACAATTCTATATTCGCCTGCTGGATGAGCGGAGCGTACTACTCTTGATTACGCCAGGCATGGCGGATCAATTGGATCTGGCGCAATTAGCACGTCAAACCCAAAGCCGTCCTGATCGCACCATTCGGATGAGAGGCAAGAACGGCCGAGGCTTTCGCGTGATCAGCACTTCGGCGCAGGTCGGTTCCCCGGCCACTCAAACTGACACCCTCCAGATAGCGATTGATGTCTCGCAAAAAGAGGAGTTGCTGGCGCGCTATCGGTTTTGGTTCTGGACTACTCTACTGGCGACCTTTGCTATTTTTCCTTTGGTCGGCTACCAGATTGCGCGGCACGGCATTCGTCCAGTGGAGGAAATGGCAGCGACCGCGCGCCACATCAGTTCGAAGAATCTGCAGGAGCGTATTCTCCCCGAGGGATATCCCTTCGAGTTGGCGTCCCTGGCCGGCACTTTCAACCAAATGCTCGGCCGCCTGGAAGAATCCTTCGATCGGATTTCAAGATTCTCTGCGGACATTGCGCACGATCTGCGCACGCCGGTAAACAACATTCGAGGCGAAGCGGAAGTTGCCCTGGCACGCGCGCGAAGCGCCGACGAATATCGCGATGTGATCGAGTCCTGCCTCGAAGAAGCCGAGAGGCTTTCGGATCTCATCGGCGACCTCTTGTTTCTGGCACGTGCGGAGAGCCCATTAGTCCATTTGCGTCGCGAGCGGTTGGATGTGGGCGAATTGCTGGGTGGAGTGCGGGAGTACTACGAAGCCTCGGCTGCGGACGGCGGAGTCTCGCTCACTAGCACTGTAGCCGACGAACCGGTCATTGCCGAACTGGACCGCACGCTCATGCAGAGGGCAGTGGGCAACCTGGTCTCCAATGCCCTGGCACACACACCACCCGGGGGAACAGTCGCGTTGGAGACAAGGATTGATTCCTCTGCCCCGGATTTTTCGAGCACGGAATTTCCCAAGATTCGCATTGAAGTCACTGATACGGGCGTGGGCATTCCAGCGGAAGCGTTGCCGCGAATTTTTGATCGCTTCTTCCGGGTCGACTCGTCGCGTTCCCAGAGTTCCGGGGGGACCGGCTTGGGGCTCGCGATCGTCCAGAGCATAGCGCTGCTTCACGGCGGCAATGTGGAGATTTCGAGCCAACCGGGACAAGGCACTCGAGTCACGCTCCATATGCCGGTCTCTTCCTCCTGCGAAAGATGACGAAATATAATCCTCACGTCACGCAGGCGTCTTCCTCACGCCGCCAGACTGGAAGCGATAGTTCGATAATCTTCGATATTCGTACGCCTGCGACTTCGAGGGTTAAGCAATGGCAGAGCGCAGACCATAAGCGCTTGGCGTCTTCCATCGAATACAGATTTCAAGATTTGCATTCGGACGTGAGCGGCGACGGGGACTTGAAGAGGACAGTAGAAGATTCCAGAAAGATGGTCGCTGCCCCGGCGGGAGTGTAGAGATGAATTGCGCCACAATGAGAATCTTGCGCTACACTCCAGCGGTGCGGAACTTTCATCGGCATTAGCAAGGAATCGCCAGGCTTCAGACGCATGCGCTCGCCGCCAACTTCGGCGACGAATTCACCGGTCATCACATAGATCCACTCGTCCTGTTCGTGATGCACGTGAAGCGGCGCACCTCGATAGGGATGATGATCACCTGGCGGCAACACAAAGACCGCGAGGCGCCCCTCGGAATCGGAGGAGCGAACGACCTCGGTATCGAACATCCCCGAAGGCGAGGGCGCGCGCTGATCGGTGCCGTTGGGTTTACGTGTGAAGCCAGAGCGAACGAGCACGGCACGCCGATTGATCGACTGGTCCGAGGCTTCGCCCGAAGCTTGCGCGGAAAACGCGGGATAGAAAGAAAAGTTGATGAGCGCCAATCTTGCGCTGCCTGCGAATAACTCTCTTCGATTCATGGATATCGTCTCAAATCGCTCCCAGCCAGTTTGAGTTTACCTGTGGCACGCCACTCTTACTACAAGCGCAGGCAGAGTCAGAAGGCTGGTATTGCGATCCCAATGGCGTTCGCCCGTCCCCCAGATCATCACCGACAATTACTTCGGATGCGATCGTTCCACATTGGAAACGCTGTACCATGCGATCCTCCAAGAGCCACTGCTTTGACGCTTGAACTCCGCAATGAAATTTGTTCTATGGGTCATCAGCAGACCATCGCGAGCGTTGTCTTCGCTGTAGATGCCGCGGTAGACAGCCAAGTCTCCCGGTCCTGCAACATCGACCGCCTCGTCGATGAGACTGACTTTCCAAAAGGCTGCGGCAGCAAACAGAAGCAGACTTGGTTTCCGGTATGCAAAATGGGTCATTGAACTTTCCTTTTTCCACAAATAGTGAAAAGACCGATTGAAACTAATCCCGTTACAGAAGCTTTCTTCACGTTTGGCTCCTTGTAATAAACGAGTTGCGTCGAAGAGTCACTCTCTGCTCGCTTTGGCGGGGTTCGAGACTATCGTTTCCGCCTACATTTCAAGAACGCTTGAACTCTGTCAATTGTTCAACCCCGACAACACCTTCAACACCCATCAGGACGATGCCGTCCCGGTAAGCGACGCCCGGTCCTCGCTTCGGAGCAATGCCGGAATGTATTTCGCTCTCGGAGAGATCGCTTAGCTTGACGGCATGGCACTTAATCACGGTCGCGTTGCTGAGCCAGAAGTCTTTGTCGAGAGAGGCGCTCGAATGTGAAAGAGAGACGGTCGCCTCAGCGCAAATGCATCTCAGCGCCGCGGACTCACTGCAGACGTTAGCGGTCCTGCGCCAGCTCCCACCGCCTCTTGGCGACGACGCGCGAATTGACATGACAGAGGCTTCGGCATGGATCAATAGAGACTTCACCAAAGCTAATGCCGCAGCGAAGCTAGCGATCGAAAAAGCGACGGCACAAGGATCACCGGTTATTGTCAGTCGAACCTACGGCATCCTCTGTCAGCAAGAGCCCTCCATAGACGCATCCACTGAAGCCATCGATATCTGCCGCAATGCCCTTGAGGCCTCAATTGCCGCGAAAGACCCGAACGGCGAGGCCATGATGCGCACCGATCTCGCTGCTCTCTACTATCAGCGGGGTGACATCACACGATCTGCAGAAATGCTCCAGCAGGCAGTGAAAAAATTTAAGCAGGTCGGCAACCGGGATGGCGTCGCCACCGCGCTCAGCAATTTTGCTGACGCTCGTCTTTCTCAAGGCGATCTGATGGAAGCGAAGAAACTGTTGCAGGGGGCCATTCCAGAGTATCAAGCCGTAGATGACAAGGAGGGCGTAGTCCTCAATCTTGACAGCTTGGGAGACATCTGGAGACAGAATGGCGAGCTCGACAAAGGAGGCAGCGTACCAGCAGGCGGAGGTGATTGCGCGGAAAATTGAAGATAAGAATGCAACTGCCTATGTGCTAAGCGGAATGGGAGATCTAGCTCTGGATCGGGGTGATCTCACATTGGCGCGGAAGCGATACGAAGAAGCTCTGGCGCTAAGGAATGGAGCCGGGGAGAAGCAGAACGCGGCTGAGAGTCGTGTCTCACTAGCCAAAGTCGCCATTGAAGAAGGTCACGCTTCGGACGCCGAAGCACCGGTGCGCGCATCCATAGAACAGTTTCAAAAGGAGCAACAGGCGGACGACGAACTCACTGCCAGCATTGTACTGATCGATGCGTTACTCCTTCAGCGCAAGCAAGGCGAAGCTCAAAAAGAAATGGAAGCATCTCAGCCGCTTGGAAAGAAGAGCCAGAACCGCTTTCTTCGTTTACAGTTCGAATTGGCTTCGGGCCGAGTCTTCCTAGCGTCCGATCACCCGGACGCATCGCGCGCACTATTCCAGCATGTAGCCGACGATGCACATCGGTATGGATTCGTCGGTCTCGAGTTTGCGGCCGACCTCGCACCAGCAGAATTTGCGAACACGACAAGCCACGGCTCGCAGGCCCAAATGGAGTTACGTGCTTTGCAGAAGGCAGCCAGTTCCAAAGGCTTCGGCTTGCTTGCACGCAAGGCATCCCAAGAAAGCTCAGATCTGCGTAGGCCTATTGGCCCCATGTGATTTCAGCCATTCAGGCCAAAGACCATTTTGGATCCGCGCGTTGGAGTACGGAATCGTCTATCTGACGCAATAGCCGGATGCTGGATAGTTTCGGTTTATTCGAACCGACGTTTCTCGTGGCTTGCTTGAAAATATGCTCACGCTTTCTCAGTTCATTGCCGGCGCTAGGCGAACATTCTGATCGTTCCTCTCGCCGCTAAAAAATACAAAAAATTGCAGTGTTCACTATTGATTCAGTAACCGTCCGTTAGTAACCTAGCATGCAGTCAAAGGGTGCGGTTGCTCCGAGCAGAAAAGAAATAATGACGAGTCAAATCCAGTTCGCACTGAATCTGCTTTGGAGCGACTTGCACTTCGGCGAAACGAACACAGCTCTGCACCGTATCTGAGCGAGTCCTTTAACGAGTTCACTTTGAATGGAGATAACAATGTTGAAACGTTTTTTGGCGGTAACGACTTTGATAGCGATTGCAACTCTAACCGCGGTCGCTTCGGATCGAGATGACGACGTAAATCGCATTCAGAAAGCTGCCCAGGTCTTTAAGGAGATTATGAATACTCCGGATCAAGGCATTCCGTCGGATCTTCTGGGATCGGCGAAGTGCATTGCCATCATCCCAGGGGATAAAAAGTTCGCCTTTGTATTCGGCGGCAGCTACGGCAGGGGACTGGCTACTTGTCGCACCAAGCATGGCTGGAGCGCTCCTATGTTTGTGGCGATCGATAGCGGGAGTGTAGGTTATCAGATCGGGGGCTCTTCCACCGACATCGTGATGCTCTTCATGAACGATCATGCTCTGCAAAGCCTGATGAGCGACAAATTCAAGCTGGGAGCAGACGCTTCTGTAGCAGCCGGGCCGGTGGGCCGGAGCGCCGCCGCCGGCACTGACCTTAAATTGAATGCAGAGATTCTGTCTTATTCGCGGTCCAAAGGCATTTTTGCCGGGGTCAGCCTGGATGGCGCCGCAATGCAAGCCGATAAAAGTGGAGACAAAGCCATGTATGGCGACGACGTAAACCGCCATGAAATTCTTGACGGCAAAGTTGCCGTACCTGCATCGGCCCGAGCGCTGGTAGAAGAACTTGGCCGATATACTCACGAAGCTAGAGCTAAGTGAACGGCTCCAGGCGAAGAAGCTAGTTTGCCGACTTGCATAAAGAGTTCTGCGCGATTGAAATGGTTTGAGCGACTGCTCATTTAGTGTAAGCGCCCCATTTCCGGGGCTTCGGCACAGGCTTGTGCAAGTGGCAGCTCTTTCTGCTAAAGCATGGCGCGCCGGGGGTGGGCTTTGAGCATTTTGATGAGGCCAATGTCATCCGCACGGCGTGGATAACATGTGCTTCGACGCTTTATTCGCCGGCTCATTCACACCATGGTTCATGGGCGCTACAATGAAAGCCGCTTCCCTGTACGCGGCTATATCGATCGGGGACGAGACTACGCGCCGTTCGACATAGTAGGGCTAAGCAGGATGAGCCGTTTTCATCCTGCTATCAATACGCTGAAATATGTCTCAAGACTGCGCTCCGAGGTTTCGGATTGTAGTTGACATGTTCAACCGGAAGCTATACGAACACCGCGAGTACGTTCGACAACCCTTGGAAACATGCCGGAGATCAGCAACCGGCGATGGACAACTGAATTCAGCGAGCCGAGCGCTCCGCCGCCGCCGGCTAAAGGACATTCTCGCGCAGGTTTGTTCAGCAATAGCAAAATGAAGCGAAGTGGGCAAACGGCGTTGACAGAAGCGAGTCGTCCGTGAAACCAATTCACGAACCTGCGCCATCGAACCCACCCGCAAAGCCGCTCCAGAACATCGACTCGAGCGGGCTCACGAGCGCCGAAGCGCATAGCCGTCTTCAAAACGACGGGCCCAACGCGATGCCCGATGTGTCCGCTCATCCCCTTCGCAATGCATTGGCTAAGTTCTGGGCGCCCGTCCCATGGTTACTCGAAGCGTCGATTGTGCTTGAGGTCGCGCTGCACAAATACTTCGAGGCCTCGATTATTGCGGGTCTGCTGGTGTTCAACGCAGCGCTGGCGTATTTCCAGGAAGGTCGCGCCCAAGCTACGTTAAAGGCTTTGAACTCGCGTCTCGCCTTGAACGCCTCGGTCGAGCGTGATGGCGACTGGAAGACGGTACCAGCCGCGGAGTTAGTGCGTGGCGATCTCGTCAAGTTGTCGCTCGGCGGCGTAGTTGCGGCGGATGTGCATTTGATCGGGGGATCTGTCCTGCTTGATCAATCCATGCTCACCGGCGAATCTCTGCCCATTGAAGCTGGTGCGGGCGTTGATACCTTTGCGGGAGCGCTCGTGCGGCGCGGTGAAGCGACCGCGGTGGTTACAGCCACTGGCGTTCATACGAAGTTTGGCCGTACGGCAGAACTCGTGCGCACTGCGCACGCTGCAAGTTCGCAGCAAAAGGCTGTGCTGCGGATCGTGCGAAATCTGGCCATTTTCAACGGCGCCGTTATCCTTATTATTGGAGCGTATGCCTACTTACACGCGATGCCGTGGGGCGAGATTATTCCTCTGCTGCTCACGTCGGTTCTCGCCTCAATACCTGTGGCATTACCAGCAACATTCACGCTGGCGGCGGCGCTCGGAGCGCGATCTCTGGCGAAGCTGGGCGTCTTGCCGACGCGGCTCTCCGCTGTAGATGAAGCTGCCACGATTGATGTTTTGTGCTCGGACAAAACCGGAACGCTCACCCGCAATGAACTTTCGGTCACCAGCGTCAAGCCGATGCCAGGGTTTGACGAAGCCCACGTTCTCGGCATGGCAGCTCTCGCCAGTTCTGAGGGCGGAGATGATGCCGTGGATGCCGCCATTCGCAATGCCTCCACTCAAAAGCCAGCATCGGGCCTGCCAAAGCTAATCACGTTTGTGCCGTTCGACCCAGCCAAGAAAACGTCAGAAGCAACAGCAACCGATGCCAGGAGTGGCGTAGAGCGAATCGTGAAGGGAGCCTTCACGGTAGTCGCGAGCCTCACTGCCCCGTTGCCCACCGCGGCCGGGTTAGCCGACGAACTTGAAAAGCAAGGCTTCAGGGTTTTGGCGGTAGCTGCTGGTCCTCCAGCGTCTCTGAAGCTTATGGGCCTGATTGCGCTCAGCGACCCGCCCCGTAAGGACTCAGCCTCTCTGATCTCAGAGCTAAAGACCCTCGGCGTGCGCACGGTCATGGTGACGGGTGACGCTCCGGCTACGGCCGCAATCGTTGCTCACGCCGTGGGATTGGACGGGGCGGTTTGCCCGCCCGGAGCGATTCCCGATGGCGTAAAGCCGGAGGATTTCGCGGTATTCGCAAGCATTCTTCCCGAAGGAAAATTTAACCTGGTCAAAGCGTTCCAGAAGAACGGGCGTACGGTTGGAATGTGCGGCGATGGCGCCAACGACGCACCGGCGCTTCGTCAGGCACAGATGGGGATCGCCGTATCGACTGCAACCGACGTCGCTAAATCGGCGGCTGGGATTGTACTGACGGAGGCGGGCCTTGGTGGCATCGTCGCCGCTGTAAAGGAAGGTAGGATCACATTTCAGCGCATTCTTACCTACACTCTGAACTCCGTCCTCAAGAAGATTGTGCAGGTGCTTTTGCTGGCAATTGGCCTGGTCATGACCGGACACGCGGTGTTGACGCCCATGCTGATGGTCATTGTGATGATCACAGGCGACTTCCTGGCCATGGCGTTGACCACCGATCGAGTGCGGCCATCGCCAACGCCGAATTCATGGCAAGTGGGCGGAATCACGATGGCGGGTGCGATTCTGGGAGGCTGTCTTTTAGCGTTCTGTATAGCAGTCCTGGCGCTCGGCAGGTTCGAAATGCGATTCGGAATCGAAGCACTGAGAACGCTTTCTGTCGTTGCCATCGTATATGGCAGCCAAGCCACGATCTACGCCATGCGAGGACGTCGCCATCTTTGGGGACTACGTCCGACGGTGTGGCTTGTGGCATCTTCTGCTGCGGACATTCTTATTATCTCGACCTTGGCTATTCGCGGGATTGCCATGGCGCCACTGCCCATCTCAGTCTTGGCTGTTGAATTTGCAGCGGCGATCGTCTTCGGAGTGATATTGGACGGAGTGAAAATCCCTGTCTTCGCTCGCCTTGGCATCTCATGATTTGAT
This sequence comes from Candidatus Sulfotelmatobacter sp., assembly GCA_049684755.1. GTDB lineage: Bacteria > Acidobacteriota > Terriglobia > Terriglobales > Acidobacteriaceae > Sulfotelmatobacter. The sequence goes on along the minus strand of JBAVGI010000241.1, from coordinate 888 downwards.
TTCCTGCGACACTGGCCTATCCCGCGACCGCTCCGGTACTCTGAAGATGCGAATTGGGTAGATCGGCGTTACGTTATGTTCTTCGATTCAAACTTGAAATGAACAACCTGTACCCTGACGGCCAGAGGAAGGAGGTTTTGGATTCACAAAGAAGACCGCGACATCCGTATAATCCAATACCCTGTGAGGAGCAATGACGAAAACGACGAGCTTTCAAATGGACATTCGCCCGCTCTTTACGGAGCGAGACATTCAAGGCATGAGCAGAGCGTTCAACCTGGGAAGTTATGATGATGTCAAAAAGCACGCCGGCGCCATCTACGATCGCATTCGTGGAATCGGTGGCGCCGTAATGCCACCACCGCCACCAAGAGGAGAAGGTCCTTGGCCGCAATCTCGGATTGAATTATTCGCCAAGTGGATGGCGGACGGGTTCCAGCCTTAGTCGGCCCCCAAGATTCCGCTAAAGCATTTACCTTTTGGTCAAATTTAGGGTTCAAGATGAACGATCAACAAAAAAGCGATCAACAAAATTACGACCGACAAAATTACGATCAACAAAATAACGATCGACAAAAGAAGGAGCAGTCTTCTGAAGCGCGAGATCAAGGGATCCGTGCGGCACTGGACCAGCATTGGGCGGCGTCCAATGCCAACGATTTTGAAACCGAGCACCTCATCTATCACGAGGACGCGGTGCTGGACTACCCGCAGTCAGGCGAGCGAACCCGCAGTCGCCGCAACATACAGGGCCAACGCGCTAGTCAGCCGAGCAAAAAACGCTTTATTGTCCAACGAATCATTGGCGGCGGTGATCTTTGGATCACGGAACTCATTCTGACCTATGACGGCAAGCCCTCCTACACCGTGAGCATCATGGAGTTTACG
>JBAVGI010000240.1:0-3107 GCA_049684755.1 Candidatus Sulfotelmatobacter sp. | reverse complement strand
AGATTTCCCAACAGCAGTACGATCAGGCGGTAGCCTCTGCCAGAGCCAGCGCCGCCGCCGTCGACTCGGCCCGCGCCCTGGCCGATGCCGCTCAATCCCAGGTAACGCAAGCGCAAGGAAAATTGGTTCAGGCGGAAGCCAACTACAGCTATGCCCAGACCGCACCACGTCAAATGCAGATCAGCCGCTCCCGCGCCGCATCGGCCGAAGCGCAAGTCCTGCAAAAGAAAGCCGCCCTCGATCAGGCACAACTGAACCTGCAATACACAAAGATTACTTCTCCCGTCGCCGGTATCGTCAGCGATCGCACCGTTGATGTGGGGCAGAACGTGGCTCCCGGCCAGGAGTTGATGAAGGTGATCCCACTCAACGAGGTCTGGATTACTGCGAACTTTAAAGAGACTCAGCTCCGCTATATGAAGGTTGGCCAACCTGTCACCATTGAAGTGGATGCCTACGGCAGGAAATACAACGGCAAGGTGAATAGCATCGCTGGGGCCAGCGGCGCCCGGTTCAGCTTGTTGCCTCCGGAGAACGCGACCGGCAACTATGTGAAAGTGGTGCAGCGCATCCCAGTTAAGATCGTGCTCGATCCCGGCGAAAATAAAGATCAATTGCTACGCCCCGGTATGTCGGTGGAACCGAAGGTGTGGATCCGGCAATGAGTGCTGCCGCGCCCCCGCTGGAAAATGCTGAGATTTGGCGTCCTGCAGTAAATCCGTGGATCATAGCGGTCACCGTTACGCTGGCCACTTTCATGGAGGTGCTCGACACCTCTATCGCCAATGTGGCTTTGCCGCACATCGCAGGCAGTCTCTCCGCCGGGCAGGATGAGAGCACCTGGGTTCTGACTTCCTATTTGGTTTCCAACGCCATCGTGCTTCCACTCAGCGGATGGCTGTCGTCGATCATGGGCCGCAAGAATTTTTACATGAGCTGCGTGGCCTTGTTCACCATCAGCTCCTTCCTGTGTGGCTTGGCCCCGAATCTGGCAACGCTAATCATTTGCCGCGTGCTGCAGGGTGCCGGAGGTGGCGGGTTGCAACCCAGCGAGCAAGCGATACTGGCCGACACTTTTCCGCCGGCCAAGCGGGGCATGGCTTTTGCAGTCTACGGCGTTGCCGTGGTCACAGCACCCGCGATTGGTCCCACTCTCGGCGGCTGGATTACCGACAACTTTACCTGGCGCTGGATTTTCTTTATTAACATTCCAGTCGGTATTATCTCCATTCTGCTTACCACACGGCTCATTCAGGACCCACCTTATTTCAAGCGCCGCAAGCTTAAGGAAACTACCATCGACTACGTTGGCCTGGGCTTTGTGGCCCTGGGCCTGGGAACCTTGCAGGTTGTCCTCGACAAGGGGCAGCGCGATGACTGGTTCGCATCACACTTCATCCTGACACTTACCATTATCGCCACGGCGTCGTTGATCTTCGTAATCTTCTGGGAGTGGAAACATAAAGATCCCATCATCGATCTGCATCTTTTTCGCGATCGCACGTTTGGTATCTCCAATCTCCTGATGTTCATGCTGGGATTTGCTTTGTTGGGCAGCACGCTGCTTCTGCCGCTATTTATGCAAACCTTGCTCGGATACACCGCGGAGAAATCAGGTTTGGCTTTAATGCCCGGCGGCTTCACCATCATGCTCTTGCTGCCGCTGGTGGGATTTTTGCTTTCGCGCTATAGTCCGCGATGGCTGCTGGTCTTTGGCCTCGTCATGCTATCCGTTTCGCTCTTTCACATGACCAGCTTCGACCTGCAAATCGATTTCCGTACCGCGGCCATGGCTCGAGTTCTTCAGGCGGCTGGGATGGCATTCCTTTTCGTTCCTATTAACACGGCGGCCTACGCCTATCTACCGCGGGATAAAAATAATGCCGCTTCCGGCTTAATGAACCTGGCGCGCAATATTGGCGGCAGCGTTGGAATTTCTTTGGTCACCACCATGCTCGACCGCCGCACGCAGGTCCATACGAATGATTTGTCCGCTCATCTCAGCGCCAGCAATCCCGCCTTCCAATCAGCGCTGAAGGGAGCCACGCAGGCTATGCAGGCGCATGGTGCGAGCGCAGCCTACGCAACTCAGCAAGCCTATGCTCTGATCGAAAGCACGGTGCAGCGGCAAGCCACTATGCTGGCGTATATCGACGACTTTCGCTTCCTGGGATGGGCTATCCTGGCCATGATTCCCATGGTGTTCCTCATGAAAAAAGGCCGGCCGGGCGGGATGGCAGTACACTAGAAAAGAGGGGTTCCATGTTTCGCCTCATCACCATTGAGCGGGAGTACGGCAGTGGCGCCGGCTCGATTGCAGCGCAACTGGCGAAGCAACTGGGATGGACCCTGTGGGACCGTCGGCTCACCGAGGAGATTGCCCGCCTCGCGGAGGTTGATCCTTCCGCCGTCATGCGCTGCGATGAGCGCATGGACAGCCGCTTCTACCGCATGGCTAAAACTTTCTGGCGCGGGAGCTACGAACGAAGTTCGCAGCTCAGCGGTCAAACCTTTGATACCGATCGAATGATGGCGATGATGGAAGAAATCACAGCCAAAATCGCTCAGGAAGGGAACTCCATCGTCGTCGGCCGGGGAGCGCCGTTCTTCTTACGCGAACACCCGGATGCTTTTCATGTATTTCTCTATGCGCCTCGGGCGGAAAAAGTGCGCCGCCTGGTGCGGGACGGGGCCAAACAGTCGGAAGCCGAGGCTCTGGTCGATACCGTGGATCGCGAACGCATCGCCTACGTAAAACATTATTTCGATGCCGCCTGGCCCACTCGTTCCCTTTATCACGTGATGATCAACACAGCCATAGGAGATGAACGCGTCATACAAACAATTCTCTACACCATGCATTTGATCGAAGGTCGTCCGAGAGCAACGGATTACGATCCGCAGAAAGCTACCACCTCAATCTAGGTTGATTGCGGGTGTCCCGGCCGCTGCGGTGCAGAACAGCAATTTTCCGGACAAACATCAGCACGCGGCCCCATCGTTCCCAGAGCGCGCCGTTCCAATCCCGGATTCGTCCGCTCCAGAATCAGTTCTCGAATCATCCCAATAAACTTCGGATGCACCCCCACCGTTTTGGCTCGGCTCAT
>JBAVGI010000239.1:0-18775 GCA_049684755.1 Candidatus Sulfotelmatobacter sp. | reverse complement strand
GAGCGGAATATCGCTGATGGGACGGAAGTCCATCATGGGAAAATTTGGCAAGGAACAGACGACCCATCTGTTTGCCGTGGGCGACAAAGTTTATCCCATGAAGATCGATGTGAACCCGGCGAAAGACACAGTGACTCTGGAGATTGTTGCCTGTGACACGTGCAACAAAACCGATCCGCCAACCTATAACAAAGCGAATGTGGTCTTTCAATTCCCAAAGGGATCGCTGGCGAGTGGGAGTGCGGGTGGAGTGGAAGACATGATCGGGCAAGTGCTTACCATCAGCAATGACGATGCACAGCAGGATCAGGGTGGTGGACAGCAAGGGGCGGACCAAGGCGGCGGCCAGCAAGGTGCAGGACAAGATCAGGGGCAGCAGCAGGCGCAACAACCCGCAGCGGAGCCGCAGAGCATTGAGAAGGGAATGACTCCGGACCAGGTCGAGGCGGCGATGGGGCAGCCCGACAAGAAAGTGAATCTGGGCAGCAAGCAGATTTATGTTTACAAAGATTTGAAAGTGACTTTCCTGAACGGGAAAGTTTCGGATGTGCAATAGCGGAAGGCGCGCAGTTTGAAAGCGTCCTGAACCTAAGCTGCTTGAACCCAATTTATTCAAGTTGGCGCAGCAGTTGCCCGACTGAAGCAGTAATGTAATTGAGCTGGCGCTGCGAGTCCTTAAACCCCATAGGCGCAGCGACTTGAGCCTGCGTCGTAGTACTTCCGTACCGTCTCTAGTACTTCGGTTACCGCTCTTCAAGTGACTCTTCAGCATTGGTGCGGGTACCGCACCTAATAGTGCTATCTTCGCGCAAAACCACAATATATAGAATCCTCGTGGCATCGTCCCTTCCGTCATTTCCAGAAAAACCTTAAAAACCCCAGTAAAAACCGGAAATTCGCTTTGGGCAGGGGTTTTACCGGGTTGATATATGCTCGGGACACCGAAAGCCCTCTGACAGGCATAGAGGAGCGCGGCGTCTCCTGAGATTAGCCTGCGCCGGGGAAATGCGGTGCAGGAGATTTGGCAGGAATAGGGCAAGGGAATATGGCCGACTCGCGGGAAGTGATGAATATTCGCCAGGCGTCGCAGTACCTGGGAGTGAGTCCGGACACGCTCTACAAGTATGTAGGGGAGCAGAGCATTCCGGCCTTCAAGCTAGGCAATCGCTGGCGCTTCAAGAAATCGAAGTTGGATCAGTGGATGGAAGAGAAGTCGAGTCAGATGGAGTCGGGAGCGAAACGGAAACCGAAGGCGGCGATGAAAGCCGCCGGTTCGCAGTAGTTGGAAAAGCCGGCCAGACGCCGGCGCTACAAAAACCGTCGCGGGCATGAGTGCCCGTGACCACAAGCAAAGGCGGGCACACATGTTTGGAATGGGATCGAAGACGATTGTGGGTCTGGATGTGGGCTCTTCCAGCATTAAGGCCGTGGAGTTGAAAAAGAAAGGTGGGCAGATTGAAGTGGCGCACCTGGGACTGGAAATGCTGGCCTCTGACATTGTCGTGGATTCGATGATCGTGGACTCGGGAACAGTATCGAGCGCGATTTCGAAATTGTTTGCCGACTGCCTGATCAAGACCAAGGCGGTGGCCACGGCGGTCAGCGGACACTCGGTGATCGTCAAGAAAATCTCGCTGCCCTCGATGAGCGATCAGGAACTGGCGGAGACGATCGAGAAGGAAGCGGCGCAGCATATTCCTTTCGATCTGGCGGATGTGAGTCTCGACTACCAGATTCTGTCGGAAGAAGCGGGCAGCCCGCAGATGGATGTGCTTCTGGTGGCCGTCAAGAAGGACAAGATTTTGAACTACACCAACGTACTCTCGATGGCGGGACGCACCCCGGCTATTGTGGACATCGATGCGCTGGCTCTGCAGAACTGTTACGAGTACAACTACCAGCCGGCGCCGGGCCAGGTAGTGGCGCTTTTGAACCTGGGCGCCAGCGTGATGAACATCAACATTGTGAAGGGCACTACGCCGCTGTTTCCGCGCGACGTCAGCGTAGGCGGACACCAGTACACGGACTCACTGCAGAAAGAACTCGACCTGAACTTCGAAGATGCCGAGAAGTTGAAGCTGGGGGAGAAGGTTGGGACGGTGAGCGAGGACGCGAAGGCGCCGATCCTGCAGCAGGTAACTGAAATCATCGTACTGGAAATTCAGAAGACGTTTGACTTCTTCCGGGCCAGTGCAGCGGGCGAGCACATCGAAAAAATTTATCTGGCCGGAGGCTCGGCGAAGGTGCCGGGATTGATGGAAGCGTTGCGGCAGGAATTTTCCATGCCGGTTGAATTGCTGAATCCGTTCCAGCGAGTGGTGCCACCGGCGGATGGCCCTGGAGCGGAACTGGTGGAGCAGAATGCGGGCCAGCTGGCGGTAGCGGTGGGCTTGGCTTTGAGGAGCTTTGAATCCCTATGATCAAAATCAATCTGCTGGAATCCTCCAAGGCAAAAAACAAGCGCGGCGGCAGCAACGCGCCGTCCATGCCCACGATGGAAATGGGCGACATGGGATCGCCCAAGCTGAAGGTGCTGGTCGTGCTGTTGATCGCGGGGCTGCTCAACTTCGGATACTGGTACCGATTGGACAAACAAGGCAAAGCGATCGCGGTGCAGATGCAGGCCGCCGAAAAACAGAATCGCGAACTTAGCGACGTGAAGGTGCGCTACCTGGAACGCCAGACCCAGGCTAACAACTACAAGCGGCGGGTGGATGTGATCGAGCAGCTGCACACCGCGGGTCAGACCGGCCCGGTCAACCTCCTCGCCATGCTGGGTGAGACGGTGAACGGAACCGAGGCGGTTTGGTTGAAGAGCATGGATGACACGGGTTCGAGTGTGAGTCTGGAAGGCACTGCGCTGAGCGCGGATGCGGTGGCAAACCTGATCGCAAATCTGCAAAAGACGGGTTTCTTCAAAACGGTTGAGATCAAGGAAACTTTCCAGGATGACACGATTAAGGACATGCAGGCATTTCAATTCACGCTGACCTGCGAGAAGGGAAAGTCCTAGAGGCGCACTTATGGCTAATTTCAGTGAACTGTCGGGTCTGAAGCAATGGGGAGCGGTCATCCTGGGGGGCGCGGTGGTGACCACGGCGCTGTACTTCACGGTGTTCAAGAACCAGAGCGATAAAAACACGGCGGCACAGCATGCGTTGCAGGACAAAGTTCGGGAGAACAACGAACTTGAGTCTTACCGTCCCAAGCTTAAGGACATGGATCGGCAGCTGGCGAACTTGAAGCAGCAACTGGAAATCGAGCGGCGCATCGTTCCCGATGATAAGCAGGTAGATACGTTTATCGAAACCCTGGACGGCGAGGCGGCGAAGGCGGGCGTGGAACTGCGGCGCTATACCGCTAAACCCGTCGTTGCCAAGGAGTACTACTCGGAACTTCCTTTCGATCTCGAGTTGGACGGTCCGTATTACTCGATGCTGAATTTCTTTGACCGGCTGGGCAAGCTGGAGCGCTTGGTGAACGTGAGCGGCCTTCTGGTGTCGAATACGAAGAATCCGCAAGGTGCGAAGGCCAAGCATACGTATCAGTATGCGCCGAATGAAAGTGTGGTAGCGACGTTTACCGCGACCACGTTCTTCAGTCACGACTTGGCGCCGGCGAGCGCGGCACCAGGAGCCAAGGCTGTAGGCGGGGGCAAATAAGGAATCGCTATGAAGCTAACGACATGCATTCTGGCAGTGGGAATGATGACGAGCGGACTCTGGGCACAGAATCCCAACATCATCAATAAGGTGCAGGCCACCATGAATGGGGTGCAACAGAAGAAGACGGATGACTCCAACGCCGCGCTGGGAATTTCCAGCACGTCGCCAGCTAAACCGGCTGCGGGAGCCGCGGCGAAGCCCGCGGCCGTTGTGCCTGTTTCGGCAGTGAAGAGCGCTCCCGCTCCGGCCAGTACCGTTGCCAAACAACATACTGCACCGGCTGCCAAGAAGACGGTGGCGGCGCATTCTGTGATTGCGGCGAAAGAGCCGGCGCCTAAGGCTCCAGCCAAGGCCGTGGCTGCCGCTCAAGCCAAAATCTCGCCGGATGCCAAAAAGGACGAGATCTCCAAAATCGCCGAGGCTCCGAAGACGCCCAAGCCCGAAGAGAAGAAATGGGCAATGACTGGGAAGCGCGATCCATTTTTCAGTCCTATCGTGCAGGAGCCTTCTGGCTCGGGTTGCTCGACCGGGAAAAAGTGTCTGGAGATCGGGCAGATCAATCTGCGCGGCGTGGTGAAGTCGGAGAGTGGTTTCATCGCGGTAGTCACCAATTCGCTGAATAAGGCGTACTTTCTGCGGGAGAACGATCCGGTGTTCAACGGATACGTTGTGAGAATCACTGGCGACACAGTCGTGTTTCAGGAAACGGTGCAGGACAAGTTAGGCAAAGTGATGACGCGAGAAGTGACCAAGCGAATTTTCACGCCAGCTGTTTAGCGTGGGCAACGGTGCTCCGGGAAAGCCGGAACATCAACAAAATCGAGTTCCAGTAAGGACACGCAGGGTAGACCTGCGAGTTGGGGAGAAGCGAAATGCGAAAGCAACTGCTGAGTGTAATCCTACCGCTGATGCTGCTGGGGCTGATGGCTTCAGCCGCAGAGACGCCGGCATTACAGGCGGCGAGCCAGCGAAACGAGCTGCAACGAGTGAACGTGGTCCGCGGCACGGATGAGATCCGGGTCGAGATCAGCGCTCGTGGCCAAGTGACGCCCAAGCTGAGCACGGCGGACTCGCCGGCGCGCCTGATCATGGATTTGCCCGGGACCGTGATGGCGACCGGGCAAAGCCGAATCAGCATCGGCAGCGACGGGGTCAAAGGGGTGCGCATCGGCATGGATGGCCACACTCCTCCGACCACTCGCCTGGTGATCGACCTCGAGCACGCTTGCCGCTATGAGTTAAATCCGTCGGCCGACGGAAAGCTGGTGTTGACTCTGCATACGCCGCCTGCGACGCTGGCGAAGGCACATGCTCCCAAAGCGGCTGTGGCGCAAGTTCCCCCAATAGCGAAACAGGAAATGTCTCCGTTTGCACCGCGCGTCGTTGAAGTGAAGGCGGATGCGACAGCGACGGCGCCCCTGGCCAGCCATCCAGTTGCGCCGAAAGCCGCGGCAACGAACATTGCCCCGGCTGTTCAGAAGCCCGACGCTCCTGCGACCAGTGATTTTGTATTCGTGGAACCCAAGTACGCAGCCAAGACCAGTACTACCGAGACGGCAGATGAGCCTGCCGGACGTGCCCAGGAGGCGGCGGCGAAGTTTGCCGACAAAACGGCTGCGGAGTTGCTGCCGGTGAGCATGAACGCCGCGCAGGCATCGCAGAGCGTTACGTCCAGTACCGGCATCGAGCCTGCGGTCAATCTTGCCGCAGAGCAGAGAGCGCAAGCTGGACAGCAGCCGACGTCGGTTGGCCCAAAGTATACGGGTGAACCGATTTCGGTGAACCTGAAAGACGTGGATCTTAAAGATTTCTTCCGCCTGATTCACGAGATCAGCGGTTTGAACGTGGTGCTCGATCCAAATGTGCACGGCACCTTGACCGTTGTGTTAGACGATGTGCCGTGGGATCAGGCTCTGGACATCGTGCTCAAGAACAACGATCTGGCCCGTGAACTGGAAGGCAACGTCCTGCGCATCGCAACCGTGGACACGCTCAAGAAAGAGGCAGACGGACGGCGCGCCCAGGTCGAGTCGGAGTCGATGGCGGTGGAGAAAGTTTCCATCACACGTTTCCTCAGCTATGCCCATGCCAAGGATGTAATGGTCACGGTGAAGAAATTCCTCTCGCAGCGCGGTGATGTGGTCGCGGATGAACGCACCAACGCCATCATCGTAAACGATATTCCGAAAGTGATACCAATCATTGACCGCCTGGTGACGCAGCTTGACCGCAAGACACAAGAAGTGGAAATCGAAGCACGCGTAGTGGCGGCCACCCGGACATTCGCCCGCGACATTGGCACACAGCTTGGTTTCGGCTGGGGCGATGGCCACAGCGCGATCGGCGGCGCCTCAGCAGTGGGAGGTTCGCCAACTACTGTAGGAGGCTTGACGCCGGGCTACATCACAGTACCCAGCACCGGATCGACAACGGGATCGACGATTCCATTGTTCTCCAATCTGGGTTCGACCTCACCCACCAGCGGCTTGACGTTCCTGAATGCCAGCAATACAGTGCGAATCGACGCCGTCCTTTCGATGGCCGAATCGCGCGGCTTGCTGAAGGTTCTGTCGCGGCCGCGGGTAGTTACCCAAAACAATATCCAGGCTCTGGTGAAACAGGGCGTGCAGGTGCCGATCGTGACTCAGGCGCAGTTGGGTGGTCCTCCGACCGTGACCTACGTCAGCGCTTTCCTGCGGTTGACGGTGACGCCACAAATTACCTCAGAGAACACGATCTTCCTGAATATCGACGTGGAGAACACCACACCGAACTTCGGTCAGCAAGTGCAGGGTAATCCCGAGTTGATTACACAACAGGCGACGACCCAGGTGCTGGTGACCGACGGTGGCACGGTGGTGATCGGTGGTGTTATCCAGACGCAGAATTCGATCAACATCGATCAGGTGCCGGTGCTCGGCAATATCCCAATCCTGGGAAACCTGTTCAAGCATACGCAGGTGAATACGTCCAACCAGGAGTTGATCTTCTTCATCACGCCGCGAATCATTCAGACGTAACAGCGTCAGACATTGCAGCGCTAGGTTGAAGATTGAAAGCCGCCGGCCTGAAGAACCCGTCAGAGCCGGCGGTTTTGTTTTTGGGAAGTTCTCAGTTCTGTGAGAACTGAGAACTTCCTGCGTCTGCCTGTTAAACTCAGCGAGCATGAATTTCCTCCTTCGCCAGAAAAAACTGCGGGAGCATCTCGCCACAACGCGGTTTGACGCGCTTCTGATCAGTCATCTCCCTAACATTCGATATCTTTGCGGCTTTACCGGCAGCGCGGGTTTCTTGCTGGTCGAGGAATCCGGCAGCGTGTTCTTCACGGACGTCCGTTATGACACGCAGGCGCGTGAGGAGGTCAAGGGTGCGAAAGTCGTCATTGCCAAGACGGCGGTGTTGAGCGCAATGGCTGACTGGGTGGGATCTCACCGGCGACGATCGAAGGGATGGACGATCGGGATTGAATCCGAACACATGACGGTGGCGGAAAAAAGAAAGCTGACGGATTTGCTGCCTAGGGGCCGAAGGCTTCAGGAGGCGTCTCCAGTTGTCGAACGAGCCCGCATGGTGAAGGACGCCGATGAGTTACAGAAGATTCGCGCGGCGGTGCAAGTGGGGGCAAGTTTGTTCGATAAAGCCCTCGAGGTATTGCGCCCGGGAGTAAAAGAAACCGACGTAGCGGCGGAGATGGAGTACGCGGCGCGGCGAGCGGGAGCAGAAGAAATGTCGTTTCCAACGATTATTGCTTCCGGGATAAGATCGGCTTTGCCGCATGGCCGGGCCTCAGAGCAAGTCATCGCGCGCGGCGGATTCGTAGTCTGCGATTTCGGTGTTATACTCGCAGGTTATTGTTCAGACCAGACCCGCACTGTGTGGGTGGGGGCTGCCTCAGGCGTTGCCCCGAAAGACGCGCGCGTCGCATACGAGTCGGTGAGAGAAGCGCAGCAGGCGGCGATTGCGGCTGTGCGGCCCGGAGTTCGCGTAGCCGATGTGGACGAGGCTGCGCGCAAAGTGTTACGCAAGGCGGCATTGGGCCGCTACTTCACACATTCGACGGGCCATGGCGTGGGCCTGGAGATTCACGAACCGCCGCGAATCGCTGCCCGGCAGGAGGAGATACTGCGGCCAGGTATGGTCATCACGATTGAGCCGGGAGTATACTTCCCCGGCAAATGGGGTGTGAGGATCGAGGACATGGTGGCCGTAAGCGAGACGGGTTGTGAAGTGCTGACGCCCACGAGCAAGGATTTCCTGGTGGTTTAAGTCTTTTAGGATTGGAGCAGGGCGTCCGAGACAGGCGCCTGGCCGTTCCTGGGACGGCAAGCGGTCCTACCTTTTATACGAATGAATCAAAAAGAGCTGAAGGAACTCATTGAGTTCTTAATCGAAAAAGATATTGCCGAGTTCGAACTGGAGCGCGGCGATGTCAAAGTGAAGATCAAACGGGCCGGCGAGCACACCGTGGTGCATGCGCGCACGGAAATGCCCTACGCTACTGTGCCCGTTCCACAACCTGGCCAGGCCACATCCGGAGTTCCTCCCGTCGTCCCTGCGGCCCCTTCCAGCGAGCCGGTTCCGGAAGAAAACCTCCATATGGTGAAGTCTCCGATTGTGGGGACATTCTACGAAGCACCCTCGCCGGGTGCGCCACCTTTCGTCAAGGTTGGAGATTTGGTGGAGCTGGGGCAAGTATTGTGCATCGTCGAAGCCATGAAGTTGCTGAATGAGATTGAGTCGGACGTGGCTGGCGAGATCGTGAAGAAGTTGGGAAGCAATGGCCAGCCGATAGAATACGGGCAGGAATTGTTCGCGATCCGGGCGAAAAAGTGAGATGTCTCCAGAACCAGGCGCGCGTACTTCGCGCGCTTTTTTGCGTCTGAGGAGGCGCGGTTAAGGAGGCCGGTCTGCGCCCGGCGGACAGCCGGGGCGGCTGTCCCCACATTTTTGAATTAGGTGGCTGTTCCCACATTTGATTTCAATGTTTAAGAAGATCTTGATTGCGAACCGGGGAGAGATTGCACTGCGAGTCATTTGCGCGTGCAAGGAACTGGGCATCCGTACGGTTGCTATTTACAGCGAGGCGGACCGGCATTCTTTGCCGGTGCGGTTTGCGGACGAAGCTATTTGCATTGGGCCGCCACAGTTGGCGCTGAGCTATCTGAACATCCCAGCAGTCATCAGCGCGGCGGAGATTGCTAACGTCGACGCGGTGCATCCCGGCTATGGGTTGCTGGCGGAGAATGCCAACTTTGCCGAGGTGTGCGAGACGAGCGGGATCAAGTTCATTGGTCCGCGGCCGGAAGTGACACGGCTGATGGGGGAAAAAGAAAAAGCTCGCTCCGCCATGAAGCGGGCGGGTGTGCCCATTCTGCCGGGCTCGGACGGAATCATTGCGTCCGAGGGCGAAGCGATCGAGTGGGCGGGGCAGGTTGGATTTCCCGTGATTATGAAGGCATCGGCGGGCGGCGGCGGACGCGGCATGCGCATCGTTCGCAATGAAGAAGAGCTGCCGGGTTTATTCAGGGCAGCACAATCGGAAGCAGCTGGCGCGTTCGGCAATGGCGATCTCTACATGGAGAAGTACGTCGAGCACCCGCGGCACATCGAATTTCAGGTGCTGGCGGATGAGCACGGCAATGTGGTCAGCCTCGGGGAAAGGGAATGTTCGATTCAGCGGAGACATCAGAAATTGCTGGAAGAATCGCCGTCCACCCAGGTTACGGGAGAATTGCGAGATCAGATCGGCGGAGTATTGTGCCGGTCGCTGACGGATATTGGTTACACGAATGCTGGAACGATTGAGTTCCTGATGGACCAGGACCGGCGGTTGCACTTCATTGAAATGAATACGAGGATTCAAGTGGAGCATCCGGTGACGGAGATGGTGACGGATGTGGATCTGGTGAAGAGCCAGATCATGATTGCGGCGGGCGCGCACATGCGAGACGTGCTGCAAGGTCCGATTGTGCATCGTGGGCATGCCATCGAGTGCCGAATTAACGCGGAACATCCGGAGAAGTTCACGCCGTCGGCGGGGAAGATTACAACGTTTAATCCTCCCGGCGGCACTGGGGTGCGCGTGGATACGGCGGCTTATGCAGAGGGCACAATCCCTCCGTATTACGACTCGCTGATCGCCAAGTTGATCGTGCGCGGCAAGGACCGCAACGAAGCTATCTCGCGCATGTCGCGCGCGCTGGAGATGTTTATCGTCGAGGGCGTGTATACGACGATTCCGCTGCACCGGAGGATTCTGGCCGATCCGGATTTTCGCGCCGGAAAATTCGATACGGGATTCATCGAGAGATTCCTGGCGGCAAATAAAAAGGATTCAGCGGCGTGATTTCTGTTCCTCGTCTTTACGCCATTGTGGATGCATCGTGCTTTTCGAGAACGGAAGACTTGGCGACGTGTGCGGAGGACCTTGTAGCAGGCGGATGCACGTTATTGCAATACCGCAACAAGAATGGAAACGCACGCTTGACGCTGGAGCAGGCGCGCGAACTGAAGCGTCGAGTCGGTGGCAAAGTCAGGCTGATCATGAATGACCGCGCTGATCTGTGCCTGGCCGCGGAATTCGACGGAGTGCACGTTGGGCAGGATGATCTTTCGCCGGACTCGGTGCGAAGGATTATTGGACCTGATCTCTGGCTCGGGCTTTCCACTCATAACGCAGACCAACTGCAAGAGGCCGATCGGACTTCAGCCGACTATCTTGCGATTGGCCCTGTCTTTTCTACGTCGAGCAAAGAGAAGCCTGATCCAGTGGTGGGCCTCGAAGGAGTCCGCCAGGCCCGGTCATTGACGAGAAAGCCGCTGGTCGCCATTGGAGGAATAACGCGGGCGAATGCGGCTTCCGTGGTCGAAGCAGGGGCTGATTCCGTGGCCGTGATATCGGATCTGATACGGGAGCCAGGAAAATCAGCAGAGGAATTTTTGCGCATCTTGAGGTAAAGTCATTTGACCTTGGGTTCAGCGCGCCGGGATGGCCTCAGGGCTAAAAGCCTCCGGATCATGGGCGTATCTTTATTGGATAGCATGGCAGGGGTAAGCGTGCCCTTCCCGTTCCACTCCAAGGCAAAATGTGTGGTCGTGCAGGAGGGTGCCTGAGTACACCGACAACGCGGCCCGCCGCGAGCAGCGACTGGGAAATTCATAGCCATCAGGATAAGGAACTGGTCAAAGGCCTCGGGCTGACCAGCGCCACCATGCTGGTCATGGGGTCGATGATCGGCTCGGGAATTTTTATTGTTTCGGCGGAGATTGCCCGGGAGGTAGATTCGCCTGCCTTGCTGATCGGCGCTTGGGCGGTGGCGGGGTTCATGACTATCGTGGCCGCCCTGAGTTACGGCGAACTGGCAGCGATGATGCCCCGGGCAGGCGGGCAATATGTTTATCTGCGCGAAGCTCTCGGGCCGCTGTGGGGATTTCTCTATGGCTGGACATTATTCCTGGTGATTCAAACTGGGACGATTGCCGCGGTGGGCGTGGCTTTCGGCAAGTTCCTCGGAGTTTTCTTTCCCGCGATATCCTCTTCAAACTGGATTCTGCATCTCTGGAAAGTGCCGCCGATCCGGCTTGGGCCCATGGTTCTGGGCAACATGGACGTCGGAATCAATACGCAAAATCTGATCGCAATGCTTCTGGTGGTTTTCCTTTCCGTGGTAAATATTTTTGGATTGAAGACTGGAGCGCTTATTCAGAACGTGTTTACTGCGGCGAAGGTGTCGGCGCTGCTAGGGCTGGCATTGTTCGGATTGGCGTTGGGGAGAAATGCTCACGCGCTAGCGGCAAACTTCGGCGGACATTTCTGGCGAAATGCGGGACTGGGCGCCCAGCACGCCGTTCAGGTGGGAGTGGGCGGGCCGGTGGTGATGGTGGGTACTCTGACGATTCTGGCGGTCGCGCAGGTGGGATCGTTGTTTTCCGCGGATGCCTGGAACAACGTGACTTTTACTGCCGGCGAAGTGAAGAATCCCAATCGCAATTTACCGCTTTCGTTGGCGTTGGGGACAGGCGTTGTAATCGCACTTTACATAGCGTGCAACTTTATTTATTTGTTAGCCCTGCCGCTCGATGGAACTGCAGGCGCGGCCACGATTCTGGGGCGGGGTATAAAGTTTGCTGCCGAAGATCGCGTTGGTACGGCCGTGATGACGCAGATGTTCGGCGCTGCCGGCGGGTTTCTGATGGCCGGGGCCATCCTGATTTCCAGCTTCGGTTGCAATAATGGCCTGATTCTTTCCGGTGCTCGCGTCTACTATGCGATGGCGAAGGACGGCTTGTTCTTCAAAGGCGTGGCCAGGCTGCACCCGACGTATAAGACACCAGCGGTTTCGCTGATGGTGCAGATGGTGTGGGCGTGCCTGCTGTGCGTTTCGGGTAGCTACGGGCAGCTTCTGGATTACATTATTTTTGCCGTACTGGTTTTCTACATTTTGACGATCGTGGGATTGTTCGTTCTGCGGCGAAAGCGCCCTGACGCCCCGCGACCCTATCGCGCCGTCGGTTATCCCGTTCTGCCGGCAATTTATATTGTCATGGCTTTGTTTATCGATGTCATACTATTGCGCTATAAACCGCAATTCACATGGCCGGGGTTGATTGTGGTACTGCTAGGCATCCCGGTATATTACGCGTGGTCGAAGAGTTCGAGAACGACGAGCGCATCTTAGTCCAAGGAGAAACCGAAGCATGGCGAATCTGTTCGCGAAGAAAGACCTTCCCACACTGATGAAAGAGGCGGTCGAGGTTGAAGGCGAACAAAGTCTGCGGCGCGCCCTCGGGCCTCTGAATCTGCTGACCCTGGGCATCGGCGCGATTATTGGGGCGGGCATTTTTGTCATTACTGGACAGGCGGCGGCGCAGTTTGCCGGACCCGCGATTGTGATCTCGTTCGTTCTGGCGGGCGTTGCCTGCGCGTTCGCGGGACTCTGTTACGCCGAATTTGCCTCGATGATTCCCATCGCGGGCAGCGCGTATACGTACTCCTACGCCACGCTGGGAGAGTTGGTTGCTTGGATTATTGGCTGGGACCTAATTCTGGAGTACGCGTTCGGAGCGGCTACAGTTGCGGTCGGTTGGAGCGGCCACTTGCGGGCGTTTCTTCACGATCTCGGCTGGAATATGCCGGCTTTTCCCACCTCCGATTTCGTGCTTTTCGGGATGCCGGTGCATCTGAAATACGACTACGTTGGATTCATCGTCATCATGGTAATCACCACGATTTTGGTTGTGGGCATCAAGGAATCGGCAAATTTTACTACCACCGTGGTGATTATGAAGGTTGCGGTGGTTTGCATGTTCGTGGTTCTGGCCGCGGCGTTTTTGTATTCGCATTCCTGGAAACCAAACTACTGGCACCCCTTCATCCCGCAGAACACCGGCGAGTGGGGACACTTTGGGTGGTCGGGAATTTTGCGCGGAGCGGGCGTAGTCTTCTTCGCATACATCGGTTTTGATGCAGTTTCAACCGCGGCGCAGGAGGCGAAGAATCCTAAGCGAGATATGCCCTTTGGCATTCTCGGTTCACTGATTATTTGTACGGTGCTTTATATTTTAGTTTCAGGCCTGCTTACTCACCTCGTGCCTTATCAGCAACTCAATGTCCCAGATCCGGTGGTCGTAGGTATTCGCGTGGCGGGGCAGCAATGGGCCACTTTCCTGGTAGAAATTGGAGCGCTCGGCGGGTTGGCTACAGTGATGCTGGTGATGTTGCTGGGGCAGTCGCGAGTGTTCTATTCCATGTCGCGCGACGGATTGCTCTGGCCCTGGGCGGGCAAGATTCATCATCGCTTCCGCACGCCGTATCTCAGTTCCATCGTGGTGGGTATTTTCGTTGCGATCCTGGCCACCGTGATTCCCCTCAATGTTCTGGATGAGATGACGAGTGTCGGAACATTGCTGGCCTTCGTGCTGGTAAGCGCGGGAGTATGGGTGATGCGCCGGACCCATCCGGAGCTCATCCGGCCATTCAGGACGCCGATGGTGCCGCTGGTTCCCATTCTCTCGATTCTTTTTTCGGGGGCTCTTATTATTTTCCTTTCTCCAGCAACGCAGATCCGGCTAGTGGTCTGGCTGGTAATTGGGCTGGCCATTTACTTTAGCTACGGACGCAAGCACAGCAAGGTGCAGCAGGCGCTGCAGTCAGAGCCGGTTTCGAAGAGTGTGTCCTAGGGAGTTTTTCGCTTGCAGTTACGAGCTCTCCGCGCGGCGCGGAGAGCCTTTTTGTTTTATAGTCGGTCAAGTGCGCGATGCGAGATGAAGTAATTCAACTATGAAAATTGTTACCGCAGAAGAAATGCGTGTTATTGATCGGGCTAGCAGCGAGCGCTTTGGTGTGCCTTCGCTCACGCTGATGGAGAACGCCGGCGCGGCCGTGGCTGATTATGTGCTGGCGCATTACGCCGCGGCAGCGCGCATCGTAGTTTTTTGCGGAAAGGGAAATAATGGCGGCGACGGGTTCGTGGCCGCGCGGCGGCTGCGTGAAAGTGGGAAAAAAGTTGAAGTGATTCTGCTGGCGACGTCCGAGGATTTGCGGGGTGACGCGGCAGTCATGTACGGCAAGCTGTCAACCAAAGCGATTGCTGTACATTCCATCGAGGAGTTAAGAAGCGAACGCGTCCAGCTTTTGGTTCAGGCCGATTTGTATCTCGATGCCTTGCTGGGCACGGGCTTCAGGCCTCCGGTAAGCGGACTGTATGGCGAAGCAATCGCTATCATGAATGGAAGCCAGGTTCCGGTGATCGCGGTGGATATTCCTTCCGGCGCCGATGCGGACGCGATGGGAGAACAGACTGGAGCGATTGCGCGTGCCGATGCGATCGTAACGTTCACGGCTCCGCGTCCAGCGCATGTATTTGGATCGTTGACTTCGGGTGCAACTTGCGTGGCTGGAATTGGATCTCCGTCGGAAGCTATTATCTCGTCCCTTCAACTGAATGTAATTGCGGCGCGCGATATTACGGGATTGATTGGGCCCCGACCTGCGGAATCGAATAAAGGGAATTACGGGCATGTGCTTGTGGTCGGAGGATCGCTGGGGAAATCGGGAGCGGCAGCTATGTCGGGAATGGCCGTGCTGCGGGCCGGGGCGGGGCTTTCGACGGTGGCGACGCCGAAATCAGCGCTGGGGACCGTCGCGGGATTTCATCCCGAGTTGATGACGGAGCCTTTGGAGGAGACGGATGCGGGCACGATCTCTGTGAGCGCGCTGGATCGGCTCGATGAGCTAGCGAAAGGGAAGAGCGTAGTCGCAATCGGGCCGGGGATTTCGCGGGAGCCGCAGACCGCGGAAATGGTGCGCGCGCTTGTAGCGAAACTTCGTATCGGTATGGTGGTGGATGCAGATGGGCTGAATGCGTTTGATGGTCGTGTGGACGAATTAAATGGGAAAGGTCGGACGCTGGTGATTACTCCTCACCCGGGGGAGATGGCGCGGCTGGCGGGAATGAGCATTCCCGATGTGCAAAAAGATCGCTTGGCAGTGGCGCGGAAATTTGCGCAGGAACACGAATTGATCGTGGTGCTGAAAGGCCATCGCACTCTGGTGGTGCGACCGGATGGCGAGGCTTGGGTGAACACGACGGGAAATCCGGGAATGTCTACTGGTGGGACGGGAGACATTCTGACGGGAATGGTCGCGGGCATGATTGCGCAGCATCCGAAAGATGCCTTTGCGGCCACAATAGCTGCGGTGCATCTTCACGGGCTGGCGGGCGATGTGATGCGCGAGAGCGTGGGTGAACATTCGCTGGTGGCCACCGATTTGTTGCGAGGATTGCCGAAGGCTTTCCGGCGGACGCGAGAGGCTGACGAGCAAAAGCTGGTGTGCTGGGGCGAATAATTGCGCCCGCAATTTTGCCGTTATTGCGATGCGGCTAAGCGAATTGTTTTTCCGGAAGCAGCCGAACGCTGCGCTGCGTCCAGGATTTCGGTCACAGCGATATTTGTTTCAAGCGAAGATAATCCATCGGGCTTCGTTCCGTCGATTACCACTGCTCTTAGAAGCGACAATGAGTTGTCGTAAGGGGCAGGGACTGCCTTAGCTGGGATCAGTTCTTCCTGACCGCCAGCGCGCCGCACGCGAATGTCGTCGTGCTTCACAGTGATCACGTATCCGGTCTGACCGTACACTTCCATATCTTTACGATCGAACGGCCAGTTCCAGGAAGCTTGAATAATGGCTTGCGCCTTGGGGTACGTGAGGATAATGGTGGCCTCATCGTCAACATGCGGATAGATTTCCGGTTTGATCTGCTGAGTGACGGCGGTTACGGTTTCGGGGCGTTGGCCATCCATCAGCCAGGTCACGAGATCGGCGCCGTAGCATCCGAAATCGAAGAGTGCGCCTGCGCCGTTGAGTTTGGGATCGGTGAGCCAGGCTAGAAATTCTGGGCTGACGCCAATTTCCTTGGGACCGCTGTGACCATCGTGAACCACCACTTTGCGAATGTCGCCGATTGCCTTTTCGTGGACGAGGTCGTAAGCGGCGTGATTACTGCGGTACCACGTTGTCTCGTAGTTCACGAGGACGTGAATCTTGCCCGCGTCTGCCGCTTTCTTGATCGCTAGCGCATCCTCTAGGCTGACGGCTAAGGGCTTTTCCATCATCACGTGAATGCCGTGGCGGGCGCAGATTTCCACGACGCGGCGATGGTCATACGTATTCGTGTATACAAGCACAGCTTGGGGGTGCGTGCGATCGAGCATTTCTTCCAGGTTCGGAAAGAACAGATTCCGGTCGAAGCCGAACTGTTTCGAATATCTAGCAAACAGCGATTGGTCAGGTTCGGCGATGCCAACTATTTCGATCGCTGGATCGTGAAGCGAACGCTCGAAAAACCCTTGCACATGACCGTGAACAAGGCCGACGATGCCGACACGCAGAGGCGGCCGATTTCCCGCGGGCATGCTCTGGCTTTGCAGATGTGGAAATCCGATTAAGAGAATCAATGCAAAACTGGTGAAGGATAAAAACTGGCGCATGTAAGCACTCCGTGGGAACGAATTGAAACTCGTTGTCGCGCAAGAAAATCGCGACTGGTCTGACGGGACATTGTATCAACAGTAAACAAACCCGTAAGTGCTGGCCGGCAGGTTACTTGGAGGCGGCGGAGACGCGCTAGCAGCGCGGGAATCCGGCCATTCGCTTCCGTAACCTGTTACCTGTCCGAATGGCGTGACATAGTGGTTTCACTATGACCCACTTCCCCCAACCGCACCCTTCGAGGCGCGCGGCCCGAATCCAACTAGGCGATGCTGTCCTGGCTGCGATTCGTTTAGAAGATGGCCGACGCACAAAAGCCAAACTCCAATCCATTTCCGTGACTGGCGGACTGTTGCAATTGCCGCACGCTTTGGGAACCGGTTCGTTCGTCGAACTGGCATTTCAGACGCAATCGGGTCCGGTGCATGGCATGGCTGAAGTCCTCGCTCCCATGCGAAAGACAAATACTGGCGTGCTGCAACCGTTCCGCTTCGTCGCGTTCGAGGATGACGACCATCGCCGTCTGCGGACGTCCGTCGATCATGTGGCCGACCGGAGTCTGCTGGGATTGAAGTCATCTGTGTTTGTCGTTCCGAAGACGACGATTTAGTCGGCGCGGGCAGCTCACTCTTCTTCTCGGATGCTGAGGGCGGAGCTCTCGCTATACTGTTCGTGGTCGTGCAGGAAATGGCTGCGAACGGATGCGCGGGATGATGCGGGAGATCACTACCCACTCGGCGGAGGAGACAATCGCCCTCGGACGAACGCTGGCTCAGTTACTGGCGCCGCCGAAGATCGTGCTGCTGCGCGGCGACCTGGGCGCGGGGAAAACAACTCTAGTCAAAGGAATCGCGGAAGCGTTTGACGCGGCGCAGGCGGAAGACGTTACTAGTCCTACCTTCACTTTAATTCATGAATATCGCGGGCCCCTAGCTGATTTGTTTCATGTCGATCTTTACCGAGTGGATACGCTGCGCGAGTTAGAGACTTTGGGACTCGATGATTTGCGCTCCGACCGGAGCGTTCTGCTGATCGAGTGGGGTGAGAAATTTCCGCGCTTCGTTCGCGAGCGGGATGTGGAGATTTCTTTGGGGCGGGACGGGGAGAGCCAGCGGCGGATCAGGATCGTCAGCTAACGGTTCAGCGGAATTCCTGCAATGATGGCTGGGCGCGGGCATGAGGATGGGGCGCTCCCTTCGCGCAGCATTGAAAAGAGGATGGCAGCGGCGAAGAAGACTAGGGCTAGGCGATTCGATTTCACTGGTTTGATTATGACATAGACTATTTCGGTAGCCAGTCAACATCTTTAACCACAGGGGACACAGAGTAGCACAGGGTAACCCTTGCAGGATCCCATCTCGTATGGGGCAGCTTTAGAATCCCATGATGTTGTAGCCGCAGTCGACGTAGATGATTTCGCCGGTGATGCCGCTGCTGGCGTCGGAGGCGAGGAAGACTCCGGTGGAACCGACTTCTTCGACATCCACGCGGCGGCCGAGCGGGGCGCGCTCTTCGTGGCCTTTGAGCATGTCGCCGAAGCCGGCGATGCCGCGGGCGGCGAGGGTCTTGATCGGTCCGGCGGAGATTGCGTTGACGCGAATTTTCTTCCTGCCTAATTCATAGGCGAGATAGCGGACCGAGCATTCCAGTCCGGCTTTCGCGACGGCCATTACGTTGTAGCGCGGGACAACTTTTTCGGAAGCGTAGTAAGTCATGGTGAGAATCGATCCGCCGTCTTCCATGAGCGGAGCCGCGGCGCGGGCGACCGCGACCAGGGAGTACACGCTTACATCCATGGCGATGCGAAAGCCTTCGCGCGTGGTGTTGAGGAAGTCTCCTTTGAGTTCGTCGGCGGGAGCGTAGGCGACGGAGTGGACCAGCGTGTGCAGCTTGCCGTGCCGTTCTTTTAACGTGGCAAAGAGGCGGTCGATTTCATCGTCTTTCGAAACGTCGCACATGTAGGCTTCAGCGCCGGGAAGCGATAGAATGAGATCTTTCGCTTCCTGCTCCAGACGCTCGTTCTGGTAGGTGATGGCGAGCTTCATGCCGGCGGCTTGAAGTCCTTGCGCGATGGACCAGGCGATTGATCGCTTGTTGGCGACTCCGAAGACGACAGCGT